>DASTTS010000265.1:0-2209 GCA_035760085.1 Pyrinomonadaceae bacterium | reverse complement strand
GAAAGACAGGAGGCCGCCGAATCAGATTCCCGAGAGCGAGCGGGACTACTTTCTCGAGCGTCGCTACCCCAGCTTCGGAAATCTCGTTCCGCGTGACGTGGCCTCGCGCGCAGCGAAGGAAGTATGCGACGAAGGTTTTGGAGTTGGTGAGAGCGGGTTCGGCGTTTACCTCGATTTCGCGGACGCCATCAAGAGCGTTGGCGTCCCGGTCATTAATGAACGGTATGGCAATCTATTTGAGATGTATGAGCGCATCACGGCGGAGAATCCCTACGAGGTTCCGATGCGAATCTATCCCGCCGTGCATTACACGATGGGCGGATTGTGGGTCGACTACAACTTGATGAGCACGATCCCAGGCCTCTTTGTTTTAGGCGAGGCAAATTTCTCGGACCACGGTGCTAACCGGTTAGGGGCCAGCGCACTGATGCAAGGACTTGCCGATGGTTACTTCATCATCCCTTACACGATCGGCAATTATTTGGCGACCACGAACCTCGACAAATTAGGGATCGAGCATCCTGCTTTTACCGTCACCGAAAACGACACCGCTGTTCGGGTGAAGCGGCTGCTCGGAATAAGCGGAAAACGAACAGTCGATTCGCTTCATCAGGAACTCGGGAAGCTCATGTGGAATGAGTGTGGCATGGTCCGCAACGAGGCCGGCTTAAGACACGCTCTCGCGAAGATTCCGCAACTGCGGGAAGAGTTCTGGCATAACGCCAACGTCCTCGGCGGTAATGATGAGTTCAACCAGGCGCTTGAAAAGGCCGGTCGCGTCGCTGACTTTCTGGAACTCGCGGAGTTGATGTGCCGTGATGCGCTACAACGGGAAGAGTCGTGTGGTTGTCATTTCCGCGAAGAGTTTCAAACACCGGATGGGGAAGCTCAACGCGACGACGAGGACTTTTGTTATGTATCAGCGTGGGAGTATGCCGGCGACGACAAACAGCCTTTACTTCATAAAGAACCTCTCAGTTTTGAATACGTACCGCTGACGAAACGGAGCTACAAGTAATGAACATGACGCTACATGTCTGGAGACAAAAGAACTCTCACGCTAAGGGGAAGATGGTTCGTTACGAAGCGAAAGACATCAATCCAGACATGTCTTTTCTAGAGATGCTGGACGTAGTCAACTGGAACTTAAACGAGATGGGTGAGGAACCGATCGCATTCGATCACGATTGCCGCGAGGGCATCTGCGGCTCCTGCGGCATGATGATCAATGGTATCGCCCATGGACCACAAAGAGCGACTGCGGCGTGTCAATTGCACATGCGCCACTTCAAGGAGGGCGATGCGATTTTCATCGAACCCTGGCGGTCAGAAGCATTTCCGGTAATCAGGGATTTAGTGGTTGATCGTAGTGCCTTCGATCGAATCATCCAGGCGGGCGGTTACATATCGGCCCGCACCGGAGCCGCGCCAGAAGCTAACATCATGCCCATCTCGAAGCCGATTGCAGAGCTGGCAATGGATGCCGCGGCATGTATTGGGTGCGGCGCGTGTGTCGCTGCTTGCCCCAACGGATCGGCTTCCCTTTTCACTAGCGCTAAAATCGCACATCTGAATTTATTGCCGCAGGGGCAACCTGAGCGTACGCAGCGAGTGCTGCGCATGGTACAGGCAATGGATCGTGAGGGATTTGGCAACTGCACAATGCATCGTGAATGTGAAGCAGTTTGCCCCAAAGAGATCAGCGTGAATTTCATCGCCCGGATGAATCGGGAGTACCTGGTCGGGTCGTTTACGTCAGCATCATCGACTTAGAGCTATATGGCACCTCCAAGTGACATTGTCACCCTGTTCGACTGCGACAACACGTTGCTCAACAATGATTACGTGGTGGCAGATCTCCGAGAACATCTTGAACGCGAGTTTGGCCCTCGGAACAGAGATCGCTACTGGGAAATCTTTGAGACGTTGCGGAAGGAGTTGGGTTACGCCGACTACCTGGGCGCATTGCAACGCTATCGGCTCGGCGCTAATAACGATCCCCGTCTACTTAAAATGTCTTCATTTCTCGTGGACTATCCGTTTGCTCACCGACTCTTTCCGGGCTCGTTAAACGTAATCAAGCATTTTAGTAGATATGGACCAACAGTCATTCTGTCGGATGGCGATGTTGTTTTTCAGCCGCGCAAGATCCAGCGCTCAGGACTGTGGGACGCGGTCGGCGGTCGAGTGCTTATCTATATTCATAAAG
>DASTTS010000264.1:0-10214 GCA_035760085.1 Pyrinomonadaceae bacterium | reverse complement strand
CAACGTTTTGGCTACGGTGCGGTGCGGGGTTCGAGCACGCGCGGCGCGGTCGGTGCAGTTGTCGAGATGGCACGGCTGATGCGCTCCGGCTGCACGACCGCGTTTACGATCGACGGTCCGAAGGGTCCGCGTTACGTCGCGAAAATGGGCGCCGTATTGCTGGCGAAGAAGTCGGGTCACCCGATCATGCCGGTTACGATGGCGCTCGAACGTTACTGGACGATGCCGAGTTGGGATCGATTCCAGATTCCGAAGCCTTTTACACGCGCCCGCGTCTATGTCGCCCCACCGATTTACGTGCCGGCGGACGCTGACGAGGCACTGTTAGCGGCGAAACGCGATGAATTGCAGCAAACTCTCGACCATTTGAATCATCAGAGCGAAGAGTGGCGCAAATCGCTCCGAAAATCCGCATAATCCGCGGTTAAGAAAGGTGCTAACTAATGAAATCGATTATTGCTTCTGTTTTGTGTCTCCTGATCGTGAGCGTCGCGAACGCGCAGCTCAAGCCCCCGACGGAATCCGTCATGGATCGCTTTCTTCGGTACGTGAAGATCGACACGCAGTCGCAAGAAGACCAGACGACCACGCCCAGCACGCGCAAACAACTTAACCTCGCGAACCTGCTCGCGAAGGAGTTGACTGCGCTGGGAGCACAGAACGTACGCGTCAGCGAGTTTGGCATTGTTTACGCCACCGTGCCGGGTAACCTCGCTGACAACTCGAAAGTGCCGGTTGTCGGTTTCATCGCGCACATGGACACGTCGCCCGCGGTTTCCGGTGAAAACGTTAATGCTGTCATTCACAAGAATTACCAGGGCGGCGATATCATGTTGCCGAAAGATCCGACTCAGGTAATCACAGTCGCGAAGAATCCGGTGTTGAAAGAACTGATCGGCGACGACATCATCACGGCCGACGGCACAACGCTGCTCGGCTCGGACGACAAATCAGGTTGCGCCGAGATCATGACGATGATCGATATCCTGCGTCAGAATCCGCAGATCAAACACGGCACGCTCGCGATCGCGTTCACGCCTGATGAAGAAGTTGGCACTGGCATCGAGAAGTTTGACGTGAAAGGTTTTGGAGCGAAGTTCGCTTACACGGTTGACGGCGAAGAACTCGGCGAGATTAGCGACGAGACGTGGAGCGCGCGCACTGCGACGGTCACGTTCCAGGGAAAGAGCACGCATCCGGGAACAGCGAAGGGGATCATGATCAATGCGATGTATGCGATGGCGGATTATCTCAATCGCTTCCCGCACGACATGTTGCCGGAAACGACTGAAGGGCGCGTCGGTTTTGTTCATCCGTACGCTGGTGTGATTGATGTTGAGAGCTCGAATGTGAAGATCTTGTTGCGCGACTTCGATATCAGTGGTCTCGATGCGAAGGAGAAAATATTGCGCGACATGGTTACGCAGACGGCCGCCAAGTATCCGGAAGTGAAGATTACGATCGACGTCAAAGAGAATTACAAGAACATGAAGGAAGTGCTGAAGAACTATCCGGAGCTGACAAACAATGCGATGGAGGCGGCTAAACGCGCAGGACTTAAGCCGTTTCTGAAACCGATTCGCGGTGGGACGGATGGATCGCGGCTGACGTTCCAGGGCTTGCCGACGCCGAACCTGTTCACGGGCGGCGGGAATTTCCACGGGAAGCTGGAGTTCAACTCGCGCAAGGGGCTCGAGAAATCAACGGAGACGCTGGTCCATCTCGTGCAAATCTTTGCAGAGAAGAGTTAACACGGATGAACAGCGGATATGTAGCACTGATTGGGCGTCCGAATGCCGGGAAATCAACTCTCCTCAATCGACTCGTGGGGCAGAAGATTGCTGCCGTTTCTGATAAGCCGCAAACGACCAGATTCAGGATTCAGGGTGTAATCACAAAGCCGGAAGGGCAGATCGTTCTCGTCGATACGCCGGGCGTGCATCAACCCGGTTACGAGCTCAACCGGCGCATGATGGCGTCGGTGCAGGAGGCACTGCTCGGCGTCGATCTCGTGTGCCTCATTCGCGATGCGTCGGTTTCGACTGGTAACGGTGATCGCTTCGTATTAGATCTCGTCAAACGATCTGAAAAGCCTGCCCTCCTGTTGCTGAACAAGATCGATAAACTCGAAGAGAAGTCTGCGCTCTTGCCGTTGATCGACTGGTACCGAACGTCGCATGAGTGGCGCGAGATCATTCCCATCTCGGCGCTCAAGGAAGAGATGACCGACGTGCTGATCGAGAGTGCGTTGCGACACTTGCCGGAAGGAGAACCGATCTTTTCGGAAGATGAGCTGACCGATCAGTCGCTGCGCGTGCTCGTTTCCGAGATCGTGCGCGAGAAAGTTTTGCATGCGACTGGCGATGAGATTCCTTACGTTACGGCAGTCGTCACGGAACGTTATGAAGAAGTTCGTGAAGACTTCACGCGCATCTACTGCGTAATCGTCGTCGAACGGGCGTCGCAGAAGAAGATCATCATCGGACGCGGCGCGAGTCGACTGAAGGATATTGGCATTCGCGCCCGCAAAGACATCGAGGCGCTGTTGGGCCATCGCGTACATCTCGAGCTGTTCGTCAAAGTCGAGGAAGACTGGCGCAACAAGGAAAACCTCCTCGACGAATATGGACTCGGGGGCAATTAGGCGGCAATTGAGTCACCCAAAAGAACAGCCCGGCGGATGGTACGCGCTTGACGTCGACCTCGAGCCATCAGCGCATGAGGCGGTCGAGTATGCGTTGATGGAGGCTGGCGCGCTCGGAACCGAGACGACCGATCGTGGCGTTACAGCGTATTTCGCTGAAACGCCGGACCGCGAGCGAGTTCGCAACGAGTTGTTCGAAGCGTTGCGCATTTACGATCTGCCGTCGTCATCGGTGCGTGACATGAACCTTCGCGAGGTTGCGGCGCGTGATTGGCTTGAAGAGTGGAAACAGAGCTGGCAGCCAGTCGAGATCGGTCGCTTCATCATCGCGCCGCCGTGGTCCAATGTGAGCGCGACTGATCGTCACGTGATTCGTATCGAGCCGGGGATGGCGTTCGGCACCGGCACTCACGAAACGACGCGCCTCTGTCTCGACGCGATTCAAAAACATTACTCCGGCGGCAGCTTTCTCGATGTCGGCACCGGCACCGGGATTCTCGCCATTGCGGCGGCTAAACTTTCCAGCCAGGCACACATCGAAGCGTGTGATACGGATGAAACCGCGATCGCGATCGCGCGAGAGAATGCGGAGTTGAATTCCGTCGCGGAGCAGATCAACTTCCGGATCGGTTCGATCGACGACTCAACGGCATCTGCGGATCTCGTAGTGGCAAATCTGACGGCCGACGTTATTAGATCAATAATGCCGGCCCTCGTCGGCGTGACGTGTGGGAAGTTGATCCTTTCCGGAATCCTCGAGACGCAGGTCGAGCTGGTCCAGGCAAGCCTTCATCAAAACGGAATTGATGACTTTGAAATCGCGCAAGACGGGGAATGGGTCGCGCTGATTGTCTAAAATTGTTTCACGCAGCGGCGCAACGGCGCAAAGAAGAACTACACCTGGACAAGTAGACTTTGCGCCGTTGCGCCGCTGCGTGAGATAAACCTTCCATCAATGACTCGTCGAAGATTCCATGCCCCACCAACCGCCTTCACGCAAACGACTGTCACACTCACCGCTGACGAAGCACGACATTTGCGCGATGTGCTGCGACTGAAACCCGGCGACGAGGTTTACGTGTTCGACGGACGCGGGCGTGAGTTCCGCTGCATGGTCTCTAACACCAAACGTGACTCTGCCGAACTGCACATCGAAGCGGAAGTCGAGCCCGCAAAGCCTGAGTCACAGTTGCAGCTAAATTTGTGCGTCGCGTTGTTGAAAGGCGAGAAGTTTGATCTCGTGGTGCAGAAGGCTACTGAGCTGGGTGTCACTACACTGACGCCACTGATTACGCGCTACGCTGACATTCATTTGCGCGATGCTGCGGATGCAACGAAGCGCGTCGCTCGCTGGCAACGCATCGCCCTCGAGGCGGCGAAACAGTCTGGCAGGGCATTTGTACCGGAAATCAGTTTGCCGGTGACGTTCGAGACCGCGCTCGAGATCGAAGGAACCGGTGTGATGTTCTCGGAACGCGGTGGCGAGGCGTTGAAAAGTTTGACCCCGTCCAACCCGGTAACGGCTTTGGTCGGCTCGGAAGGCGGTTGGGCTGATGAAGAGATCGACGCCGCGCGGGCACGAAATTTTCATATCGTGACGCTCGGTGGAAGGGTGTTGAGGGCAGAGACGGCTGCGATTGCTATCACGACGCTGCTGCAACATCGCTTTGGCGATCTCCGTTGAGGAGTTGACCATAACCAAACTCAGGCACAAAATAGGAGCCTATTCGCCGGAACAAAGAATCTGAGGGGGACGTTTGAATCTCGTATGGCCATCGATAAGAATTCAGCAGTCGAGAATGCTCGCAACGACCTGGCCCGGCGCCTGAATATCAACGCCGCCGACATCAACCAAAAGTCAGTCGAAGACGACGACTTTCCCGACATGGCGCTCGGCGCGGCTGAAGACGGCGAGATGAGCGGCCAGATGATCACCAGCGGCTGGCGCATCAAGCTCGAAGCCCAGGGCCAAACCTACGAATACCGCGCTGATAAAAATCAGGTCAGGGCTTACAAGTTTAAGGGCAAAAATCACCGAGTTTAAGCTTTAGAGGTACCACCATGAACCGCAACAACTTCTTCATCCACCTCGCGCTCGCTCTCGTTCTCATTCTCGTGGCCGCTTTTGCCGGTCAACTGAGCCGGTGGCGGAAAGAGTGGCGAACACACATGAGCCCCGTGCCGACGACTGACAAGAAAAAGCCCGCGACTGTCGAAGAAATCGCGCTTAGTGAAACGCGCAACTTTGGCCGGCCTGAAGTGCTTGTCAAATTCAAAACGGGCGTCAGCCAGGAAGCTATCGAGCGGTTGACCGCATCACGTCACGATCGCGTCGAAGACCGCATCGAGAATGTGAACGGTCTCGAGGCGATTGACGATCTCGACAACGCCGACGCGGCGACAATCGTTAACGAATACCAACAGCTTCCCGAAGTTGAATACGCAGAGCAGAACTACGAGATCGAGCTTGACGAGGTTGATAGCCCACTCGTACCGATTCTGCCGCACGATCCGCAGTTCAACGATCAGTGGGCGCTCGCCAATTCCGGTCAGCGCGGCGGCAAGCAGGGCGCAGATATCAGTGCGACGCTCGCATGGGCCACCACAACCGGCAGCGACAAAGTGGTAGTTGCAGTGCTCGACAGTGGCGTTGATTACACGCACGAAGATCTCATCCAGAACATGTGGCTGCGTCCGGCTAACATGGCGCCTTACCAGGACAACGAATTGGGAACGATTGACGACGAGCATGGCTTCAACGCGATCGACAGCGCTTCCGATCCGATGGACGAGAACGGCCACGGCACACACTGCGCGGGCATCATCGGTGCAGAAGGTGAGAATAATCTCGGCATCGCGGGCGTGAACTGGAAAGTTCAGATCATGCCGCTGAAGTTTATGAATGCCGGTGGTTTCGGGACGACAAAGGACGCGATCGAGGCGATCAACTATGTGATCGAGCGGAAGAAAGCCGGCGTGAACGTTCGCGTGATCAGCGCGAGCTGGGGTTCGACACAACGCTCACGCGCACTCGAAGACGTGATTCGCAAGGCTTATGAGAACGATATTTTGTTTGTCGCAGCGGCAGGTAATGCGACGACGAATAACGATCGTAATCCGCATTTCCCGTCGAGCTACAACGTGCCGAACGTCGTCAGTGTTGCGGCGCTTGATCGACACGACGAGCTCGCGAAGTTTTCAAATTGGGGAGTGAAGAGTGTGGCGATTGCGGCGCCGGGCGTTGACATTCTCAGCACGTGGCTCGGAAATGCTTACGAGGAGAAGTCAGGCACCTCGATGGCAACGCCCGTGGTTTCCGGCGTGGCCGCGCTCATACTCGCGGAGCATCCGCGAATGTCGGTGGATGATTTGAAGAAGAAGCTGCTTGCTTCGACCGATCCGATTGTCGCACTAAAAGGAAAGACCGTAAGCGGCGGCAGAATTAACGCAGCCAAAGCTCTACAGAACTAAATCCATCTTTATCCGTGTTATCCGCGGTTAATTAACCACGGATAACACGGATTTAGGGCTGATTTAGTTTCTTTTTTCCTGCGACCGCTTCTTTGTAAGCACCGCCGCGCACGTCGCCGATCTTTATCGCCTCATCAAACTGTTTTGCCGCTTCCGCTGTATTCTCCAGGAACATATTGATCCGACCCATTGCTTCATGCGCGCGCGACATGATCGCCTTGTCAGTCTCCGGTGAAGATGCCGCCACGGCCATGCGGTAGTGGCCCAGGGCGCGGTTCAATCGCTCAGCCTGGACGTTCTCGTCCGTCGCATCGGATGCCGCGAGACTCGCCGTCTGCCCCAACGCGAAAAAGATTCTCGGCTCGCGCGGGTACTCCTGCAACATCTCGCGCAGACGATTCTCCGCTCCGTTGTAATCCTTGTTGCGCAGCGTTTCTTCGATCGATGACAGGTCGCGCACGAGTGCCGCCTCTTTCCCACTCGCCTCAACACTTACTTCCGCAGCCGATCGACGCGCCGCCGTCCGCGCCTCGCGCGCTGCTACCGCTCTTTGAACCGTCTCGGCGTACTCCGACGGCCGCTTTGCTTCACGTACCGGATCGAACGACGCAATCATGTCAGGAAAGAAGTTCGCGAGGTCGAACCCGGCACTCTCGATCCCTTTCAACTGATCCGCGAAGTAAAAAGAGAGCACCGCACCTTTCTCGTACTCTTCAGCAAGCCGCGCCACGGTCTCGTCCTGGATTGCTTTCATCTCGTCCGTCGCCGTTTTGCCGATCATCGCTCGATCAGCTTCCGTCTTCGCAGCCGCCTGTCGGGCGCGTGCATCGCGCGTAATAAACTCGAGCCGTCGCGTCTCTTCGTAACGCGCGTCGGCGGCAGTCACGAGCGATCGACTTACACTCAGAAACACATCCGGACTTACCTGTGCGCCGGCCTTAGTTCGTTCGTTCAAAAGCTGTTTGATCTGTTCGCGTCGCAGTGCGATGTCTTTATTGAATCGCAGCACAAGCGCGTCGATGACATATTGAAGGTATGCACGCCTTAACTCGGACGAGCCCGGATCGGTTCCTTCGGGAACAACCGCGTAGTAATCATCGCCGATGATGCGGAAGTTGATCGCACCACGTGCTGCCAGCAGATCAGGCAGGATCAAAAAGCGACGTTCTTTCTGCCGGATCGAATACGTCTTTTCTTTCGACTTCTTGTTGGGATTCTTGATTTCAATTCGTTCCGCGGAGCTCGTGATTGGTCTGGTGTGAAGATACGTCAAAAGCGCACGCACCATCTCGGTCGTCGGCGCACGCAACCTGTCGCCTTCAGCCTGGTAAGCGCGGACGTACTCGACCATATGTTCATCGAAACCGGATCGACGATGAAACTCCTGTACGAGCGGCGCAAAGTCCAGCACTTCCAGAAGTCCCGCCGGCAGGTCCTCGGAACGTTCCGGCGCATCGAAGCCCGGCGCTGGACCAAGCGCGAGTGCGAGTGAAACATACCGCGCTGCCTGGTCCGCCGGTGTGGCGGGCGCCGGCAGTTTGTTACGGTCGTAAAAAACTTTCATCTTCTCGCGAAGCGTTGGATCGAGGCCCGCGAGATCCTTGCGCAGCTTCGTACGGAAAACAGAGGGCTGGCGTCCCGCAGGCGTCGTATCGAGCCCGGCAACGTCGAGCGCCGCCATCACAAGAATCAACCGCGGATCAGCCTGAAAATCGACGCCGTATTCAGATACTTCGAAAGTGGCTCCGGGCCGTTGTTGGACCGGCGGGCGCTGGGGCGAAGGTTGTTGGGCCGGCTGTTGTTGGACGGACTGGGAGCAAACCACTCCGGCAGACAAAACTGTAATTAGCAGGATCAGTAAAAAATGCTTCAATCCGTGTTACTCCGTTTGAATCTTGGGCTTTTTTCTACTCCGGTAAGCGCGCAGCGCCCGCAATGTTAGCGGATAAGCCAACGCCGAACAAACCACGGAGAGCGCCATGGCCCCAACCGAAAAGGGCCACACCACGTTGTTCCAGCTCTGCACAAAAAGCAGCTTGTAATAGTCGCCGGAAAAGAGCCGCGGGTTCTTCAGGAGCTCGAGCCCCTCGTCTGGGATGCTCAAAGGCCTGCCAAGGATGAATGCGCCGACGGCGTAAGACGCAATAATTATCGGGACGAGCGTCAGAAACGGGTTGTTGATGAAGGTTCCCGTGTAGATCGCGATCTTATTGAAACGAAACAGAAAGGCGAGCACCGTCGCCATGATGGTGTGCAGGCCGAGGAACGGCGAGAAGGCGATAAAGACGCCGATTGAAAAAGCAAGCGCCGTCCGCTCGGGTGGATCGTCGATCGCAAGCAGACGGCGAAATGCAGCACGGAACACTACTGAAAACTCTTCAAAGCTTCCGATTCGTTCTCGTAAGAATCGAAAACTGTCAGCAGCTTGGTAATCACCAGCAGGTTCTGAATTCGATCCGTTAAGTTCAACAACTTGAGCTGCCCACCCGCACGCTTGATGGTCGTGTAGTTGGCAATCAACTCCCCGACGCCGGTGGAATCCATATACTTGACGCCTGCCAGGTTCAGTAAGACTTTCGTCTTGCCCTGGTCGGCAAGGTTCCGAATCGAATCGCGCAATGAAACGGCGCCCTCACCAATACGCACTTCACCACTCATGTCGAGAATGGTAACGTCACCTGCTTGTCGTTCTTTCACATCGAGCTCGGCCATAGCTTTCTCCGTTCAGAAAGATCTAACACACGCGTGCACTTACTTGAAGCTGTTGAGTGCGTCGGCTTCGCTGTCGTAAACGTCGAAGACGGTCAGAAGCTTCGTGATCGTCAGCAAGTCCTGGATTTTCTGAGTGAGATTGAGCAGCTTGAGCTGTCCGCCTTCTTTATTGATGGCAGTGTAGCTGGAAACAAGCTCGCCGATGCCGCTCGAATCGACGTAGCTGATGCCGGCAAGATTCAGAAGAATGCGCTTCTTGCCTTCTTCGAGCAGACGCCGGATCGCGGCGCGCAGTGCCACGCTTCCCTCACCGATGGTTATCTTTCCGCTCATGTCAAGAACGGTGACATCTCCGGCTTGACGCTCGTTGATATTCAACTCAGCCATTTCAGAAATCTCCTTTATGCAAATGCGAATTAACGTCGCTTGAGCATGCGCACCGTGGTCCCACCGCCGGGTCTGATCAACCAGTCGACTTCGTCCATAAAACTGCGCATGAAAAAGATGCCACGGCCTGAGGCTTTTAGAATGTTCTCTTGTGCTGTTGGATCTGGGACTGTTTCCGGGTTGAAACCTGGGCCCTGGTCGTGCACGCTGATTTCAACAGCGTCAGGCGAGCTCTTCAAAGTTATGTCAACGGTTTTATCCTCGTCCTGACGATTACCATGGAGCACCGCGTTGGTGACAGCCTCGCGCACGGCCATGTCGATACCAAACGCTGCGTCATCGCTGATGCCTGACCGGCCAACAAACTCGGCGACCGCGGCGGCCGCGGTGGCAATCGTGTCAATGCGACTGGGCAAACTTAACTCGGTTGTATCTACGGTCACAACGCTTATGCATGACCTCTCCGAAAGCCACTCCGCGAGGACTCTGGCTGCTTTCTAATAACACCTACACTTATCAGGAGTTTGACGGTGTAACACGGTGGATATGGCGCTGTCAAGAATCGGTGACTTTCAGCGGTGTCTTAAATTGAACGATTTTCTCTGCGTCCTCGGCGTATCTCAGCGTTCTCTGCGTTAACGGCAACTCAAACGCAGAGGGCGCAGAGATACGCCGAGAACCGCAGAGAAGATTTTCAAATTAAGACACCACCTGACTTTCGGTGGTGTCTTAATTCAACTCTGCGTAATCTCTGCGTTCTCTGCGCCTCTGCGGTTTACCTGTTTTTGCGGGTTCTTTTACCGCAGAGGCGCAGAGGACACAGAGATTCCGCAGAGAGGATTTCAAATTCGGGCACTACCTGAACTTTTAGACAATAAAGCCAAGGCCCTTGAGGGCGCGATCGAGGTCTTCGAGATCGAGGGGTTTCGTCAGATATACGTTCGAGCCGGTTTCCATCACCGCCTCCTCCATACCGTAGACGTCATACGCCGTAATGGCC
>DASTTS010000263.1:0-7576 GCA_035760085.1 Pyrinomonadaceae bacterium | reverse complement strand
GCGAGAACACGACGCCGACGTTCACACTCTGCGGCGACGGAAAATAAACGTTTTGCACGACGGCCGCCGGCTTCGCGTTTAGATCGATTACTGAAAGCGACTGCTGGCCACGATTTCCCGCCGCGTTGAACTGAATCCCGTAACCGCTGTTCACTGAAAGCAGGAAGCGACCTTCACCGTTTGGTCCCAACTTGTCAGGACTGCGTACGAAGTCTACGGGCAACGCGCCAACCGCCGCCTGTCGCGTTGTAAGATCCTGCACCAGCGAACCGGCGGGCGTGATCGGTCGTCCCTCACTTGCAGGTCCATCCGAAACTGCCGACGACGAAACCAACAAGAGGCTGGTTACAAGTAGAATGCTAAGAAGTAGGTAAATACCAAGTCTGGGGTTCATTGGTTCGCGCAGTTTACACCGTGTATCCACAGATTACACAGATAGATCCGAAAAAATAAATTAAGTGACGAACGGATCGACCGAAACAACCGCCAAGTTGTAGACAGCTACTAAGCAGCAACGCCGTGTATAATGGCGTCCACCAAAAAATGAGCCAACTCGTACGGTTTCTGTTCGGACATGAGCAGGCCGTTTTTACTAACGGCCGCTTCGGTTTTGACGTGCGTCCGGGCGCCGTAGTGCTTGTGCTGATACTTCTCCTCGCTGGCGTCTTTATTTATTTCATTTACCTGCGGCCACGCGTCCGTCTGCCGAAACGCACGACTGCCGCGCTCATCGCGCTGCGAGCCACACTCTTACTGCTGATGATTACATTGCTGTTACGGCCCGTCGTCGTCGTGTCGTCGGTGATTCCGCGCAGCAGTTACGTGGCGATGGTGATCGACGACTCCGTCAGTATGAAACTGCACGACGTGTCCGGCGGCGCCACGCGTCTCGACAGCGTCAAGCAAGCGCTCCTCAACACGACTCCCGGCCAGGACTCGTTTCTAAATCGACTCGAAAAGAAGTTCAAAACAAATCTCTACGGGTTCGCGGGCGGACTCACGCGACTGAAAGACGGCAACGATCTTTACGCCGAAGGACGCACGAGCGATCTCGCGGGCGCATTAGACGAGACGATCAAACGTTCTTCAGGTATGCCGCTGTCTGCTGTAGTGCTCGCAACCGATGGTGCTTCGAACGTGCCGAGCGATCTCGCCGCGGTGTTGCGAGAACTGCGCGCGCGCGATATTCCCGTGTTCACCGTCGGTGTTGGAAATACAGCGCGGCCGATGGATGCGGAGTTAACACGCGTAAACATGCCGCGACGTGTGCTCGTCGGCTCGCGATTGAACATCGAGACGATCGTTGGTTTAAGTGGTTACGGCGCGTCGAAAGTGTTACTGAGCGTGCGCGAGGATGGTCGCACGGTGAAGACCGAGGAGTTCAACCTGCGCGGTAACGACACGCAGGCAGTCAATCTCGAGATCACGCCAACCACGCCAGGTATTCATCGCTATACGGTGGAAGTCACGCCGCTCGATGGCGAGTTAACCGTCGATAACAACAAACAGGATTCGCTGGTGGAAGTGATCGAAGGGCCACTTCGGATTTTGCACGTCGAGGGTGAGCCGCGTTGGGAGCTCGGTAAGATTCGCGAGTCGATCCAACCGAACGAAAAGAACGTCACGCTCGTGTCGCTTCAGCGCACGGGCGAGAACAAGTTTTACCGGCAGGGCATCGGCAACCAGGTGGAGCTCGCGACTGGTTTTCCGAAATCTGAAGAAGAACTTTTTTCGTATGACGGTCTGATCATCGGCAGTGTTGAGGCGGGATTCTTTACTGCCGACGAATTGCGCAACATCGAAGCCTTTGTCGCACGACGCGGCGGCGGCTTGCTCGCGCTCGGCGGTCGTCTCTCGTTCGACGCCGGCAAGTTCAAAGGGACGACGATCGAAGAGCTGCTGCCGGTGGCGCTAACTGGTGGTCCAGTTGACGATGCGAATTCGTTTGCGCCGGTTTACAAACCGGTGTTGACAGGTGCGGGACAGGCGCATCCGATCACGCGTTTGAATGAAGATCGCGCCGCGAATCAAAAAATTTGGAACGAATTGCCGCCGATCTCCGTCTCCGAAGTGTTATCTAACGTGAAGCCGGGTGCGTCGGTGTTGCTCGAAGCGCGGCGCGTCGAAGGATCGGCCCAGGTTGCGCCTTTATTAATTCAACAGCGGTACGGTCGCGGACAGACGCTCGCGCTCACCGCGGCGGATACGTGGCGTTGGAAAATGAGAATGGATTCAAAGAACAACGCCCACGAAACATTCTGGCGACAGATGCTGCGCTATCTTGTGAGCGGCACGCCGCGGCAGGTTGAGATCGGAACCGAAAAGGAAGTTTACGCACTGGACGATAACGTGAGTATCGTCGCCGATATTCGTGACAAGCGTTTCAATCCGGTGGCTGATGCGCGGGCGACGGCGCGCGTGACGAAGCCGTCGGGCACGGTGGTTGATGTGCCGTTGAAGTTTACGACTTTGAACTCGGTGAACACGTACGCGGGTGAGTTCAAGGCGGATGAATTGGGCCAACACCGGATCGAGCTGGTGGGCACGAGCGGGAGTCTCGGCACGTTGAGCGCGCGATCGAACATGCTCGTGAGCGATCTGAACCGTGAGTATTACAGTGCGGCGCAGAATAGTGATTTGTTGAAGCGCATCTCGGCTGAGACAGGTGGGAAGTACTACACAACAGCGGAAGCACAGTCGCTGTTGGATGATCTGATTTACCGGCAAACACCGTATTCCGAGCGGGTGACGAAAGATCTGTGGGACATGCCGGTGAATTTCTTGTTGATTATCGGACTGCTGAGCGCTGAGTGGTTCCTGCGGAAACGTGAAGGGTTGGCTTAATCGTTGACAGGATTTACAAGATTTTTCAGGATTAACATGTAAATCTTGTCTCATCTTTGTAAATCCTGTCTAAAGCTTACTTAATGAAACACGCTATCACATTGCTGTTGATTCTTTTACCGGCAAGCATAGTGTGTGCGCAGAAATCAGATCCGAATAAGTTCGCCATCATCGTTAACGGCGCTGGTGGTGAGGCTGTTTACGCGAAGCAGTTTGAAGAATGGACCGGGCAGTTGAGCTCGGTGCTCTCTGCGAAGTTCGGATTTGATGCGAAGCAACTCACGGTGCTGAAAGGCGCCACCGCCGAGGATGTGAAACGCATCTTCACTACATTGAAAACACAGCTCGATGCGAACAACGTGGTGTTCGTGTTCTTCATCGGTCACGGATCGTTCGACGGGAAGGAATCGAAGTTCAATCTGGTTGGACCAGATCTTTCCGCGACTGAGTACAACGCATTTCTATCGTCACTGCCGACACGTCGCGTTGTTGTTTTCAATATGTCGAGCGCGAGCGGCGAGTTCATCAAGAGTCTGTCGGCAAAGGGACGGATCGTCGTCACGGCAACGAAGAGCGGGCAGGAGACGAATGCGACGCGCTTTCCTGGCTTTTTCATCACGGCACTGAATGCGAAGGATGCTGACACGGATCAGGATGGACACACGTCGGTGCTCGAAGCGTTTGTCTACGCGAACCGGTTGACGGCGGATTTTTACAAACAAGCGGGACGGCTCGCGACCGAGCATGCGATGTTTGATGACAACGGCGACGGCGTCGGACGCGAAAAGCTGGAAGCCGGGGAAGGATTGCTCGCGCGCGCGACGTATCTCGATTCGTTGAGCGTGGACGAGGCGGCGGCGAGTGCGGCGACGGGCCGGTTGCTTAAAGAACGCACACGGTTGGAAGGTGAGATCGAGCAACTGATCGCACGCAAGGCAAGCATGGCGGAAGCTGAGTATGAGGCGACGCTGGAAAGACTGTTTATCGAGTTGGCGAAAGTGAATCGTTCCATTAAGCAAGCAGGATCATGATGAAGACTACTCCCGCAAAGGCGCAAAGGCGCAAAGAAAACCGCAAAGAGGAACCTGGCGTGCCTTTGCGTCTTCCTTTGCGCCTTTGCGCCTTTGCGGGAGCAATTCTTTCTTTGTTCGCGCTCACCGTTTTCGCCCAAACAGACGATCGCGCCGTGCTGCGCGGCTACATCGAGACCGGTCGCTACACCGAAGCCGAAACCGCCGCGAAGAAGTTTCTCCTGAAAACTCCCGACAACGGCGCGGTCCGTCACGAGCTCGCCGAAACACTTGCCCTCACCGGCCGCTACGCCGAAGCCATCACCGAGTTTGAACGCGCCGCCGCCGACTCAGCGAAAGCAGACCAGATCGCCGATAAACTCGAAAGCGATCTCCGCCGCGCCGAAGTACTCGCCCTGACCGGCCAGGAAGATCGCGCCAGGACAATCTACGAGTCGTTCGTCAAACATTACACCGACAACGATCCGCAATCCGCTCGCGAGCTAACGCTGATCGCACGCGCCCTCGTTCATCTCGAACGTTACCAGGACGCAAACGACATGTATCGCTCGGCTATCGAAGCCGACTCCAATTATCTCGAAGCTCAACTCGGCGCTGCCGAGTTGTTCACCGAGAAGTACGCATACGGCGACGCCGCCCTCTTTCTCGACGACGCATTCAAGATCAATCCAAACAACGCGCGCGTCTATCTCGCGCTCGCAAGAAACAAAAAACTCGACGGCGACGCCGAGACTACGGCCGCGCTTACGAAGGCACTCGCGATCAATCCGAATCTCGTCGACGCGATCGCGATGAAAGCCGGAATAGCACTCGAAGCCAGTCGCATCGACGAAGCCTCCGCCGAAATCGAAAAAGCGTTGAAGATCAACTCGCGCTCGCTCGAAGCACACTCGCTCCGCGCGGCAATGTTGTATCTACAAGACAAAGACTTCGAACCGGAAGTCGCCGCCACACTCGCGATTGGTCCAAAGTACGGCGAGGTCTACAACACGCTTTCCCATTACGCCACGATCACGCGTCGCACTGAACAAGCCGCGCAATTCGCACGTCGTGCCACCGAGCTCGCGCCGCGCCTGTGGGACGCACATCTCAACTACGGCATGGCGTTGCTACGCCTCGGCCAGATGGATACCGGTCGCGAAGCAATCGAGAAAGCCTTCAAGGGCGATCCGTTCAACCTGTGGGCCAAGAACACGCTCGACCTGCTCGACTCGATGCGCGACTTCAAGGAAACGAAGCGTGGTCCATTTATTATCAAAGCCTCGGCGCAGGAGAGCGACGTGCTTTCGCCTTACGCCGCAAACCTGCTCGAAGAAGCGGCAGCAAAGTTGACCGCGAAGTATCGCTTCACGCCGAAAGGTCCGATCATCATCGAGATCTTCAACAATCACGAAGACTTCGCGGTGCGCACACTCGGCATTCCCGGACTCGGCGCGCTCGGCGTCTGTTTCGGATTCGTGATCGCGCAAGACTCACCGTCGGCACGTGAGGCTGGCGAGTTCAACTGGGGTAGCACACTCTGGCACGAATACACGCACGTGATCACGTTGCAGATGACTGACTATCGCATCCCGCGCTGGTTCTCCGAAGGTCTTTCCGTTTACGAAGAGCGACGCGCGCGACCTGGTTGGGGCGACGATTGGAACCCGCTGTTTGTGCGCGCATTCACGGACAAGCGCTGGTTCAAGATGGCGGATCTCGACGCCGGTTTTCAGCGACCCAAGAGCCCCGCCGACGTTCCGATCGCTTACTTCCAGGCGTCGCAGGTTTGCGAGTTCATCGCTGAGCGTTACGGCTTCGACGCGATCCTGCGCATGCTCGCGATGTATCGCGACAAAGCGCGCACACCCGACGTGCTGCAACAAGTTTTGAAGTTGAGCGAGAGTGATTTCGATCGCGAGTTTGGTGCGTACATCGAAGCGAAAGTGAAACCGTTGCAACAAGCGTTGAGTACGCCGAGCAACGTCGCTGCCTCACTGTCGAAAGAAGAAGTCCTGAAGATGCTCCAGACGCAGGACACGCTGGGCCTGCATATTCGTGCCGCTGAGTTGCTGGCCGCTGACGGCGACACGCAAGCGGCTGTCGCTCATTACACCCGCGCACTCGAGCTCTTTCCGTATGCGAACGGTCTCGGCAATGTTTATGAGTCGCTGGCGAAGCTGCTCGAACAAAAAGGTGATCGCGCTCAGGCAGCCAAAACTCTCGATGCGTTAGTGAAGACTGACGAGAACAACCTCGAAGCATTGAAGTCAATCGCGCGCCTGCGACTCGAGCTGGGCGAACGGCAACAGGCACTCGACGCTTTGCAGGCGGGCTTCTTCATCAGTCCGTTTGATTACAAACTGCACACGCAAGCTGGTGAGTTGAGTCTGGAGCTGAAAGACTATCCAAAAGCGTTGACCGAGTTTCAGGTGACGCTGGCACTGGCGCCGCCGAACGTGGCCGAAGCAAACTACAATGTGGCCGCGGCGTTTCATGCGCTCGGCCGCCAGCCCGAAGCCAAGCGCGCCGTGCTGCGCGCGCTCGAAGCTGCGCCGCGTTACGAGAAAGCACAGGACTTGTTATTGAGAATAGTAGGTCAGTGATCCGCTAATCTGTAGTTAAGAAGGAAAAACATGGCGGTTGAACAATTAACCATTTCCGACGAGCAATTACTCGACAAACTCGGCTCGGCGCGCGAGCGCCTGCTGCGCGAAATCAGAAAGGCGATCATCGGTCAGGATGAGGTTGTCGAGCAGGTTTTGCTCGCGCTTTTCGTCGGTGGCCATTCGATCATCACGGGCGTTCCCGGCCTTGCCAAAACATTGCTCGTGAGGACCATTGCCAACGTCCTCGATCTGTCGTTCAAGCGCATTCAGTTCACTCCTGATTTGATGCCGGCTGACATCACCGGCACAGAGATCATCGAAGAAGATCGCGCGACCGGTCATCGCCGGATGCAGTTTATCTCTGGTCCAATTTTCGCCAATATCGTCCTTGCCGATGAGATCAATCGTACGCCGCCGAAGACGCAGGCTGCTTTGCTCGAAGCGATGCAGGAAGGTCGGGTGACGGTGCAGGGTGTCAGTTACGATCTGCCGCGACCGTTTCATGTGCTCGCCACGCAGAACCCGATCGAAATGGAAGGCACGTATCCACTGCCCGAAGCGCAGCTCGATCGGTTTATGTTCAATGTGAAGATTGGATACTTGCCGGAGGAAGAGGAAGTCGCGGTGGTGAAGCAGACGACGTCGCCGCAGGATTACGATTTTCAAAGATTGATGTCGGCGGAGGAGATTATCGCGTTTCAGAGACTCGTGCGACAGGTGCCTGCTTCAGACACGGTTGCGCGCTATGCGGTGCGATTGGTTAACGCGTCGCGCCCGGGCACGGCGCCGGCGCCGGATTTTGTGAATAAATGGGTGACGTGGGGCGCGTCGTTGCGGGCTTCGCAGTTTCTGATTTTTGGTGGGAAGGCGCGGGCGATACTGCGTGGAAGATATAACGTCTCGTGTGAAGACGTGCGCGCGGTTGCGCCCGCGGTGCTGCGGCATCGAGTGCTCTTAAATTTCCAGGCTGAGGCGGAGAAGATCGATTCGGATCACGTGATTAAGAAGTTGATTGAGACAGTGCCTGAACCGAAGAGTGGACTGTAGACAGGATTTACAAGATTTTTCAGGATTTACATGTTAATCCTGTTCGAATCTTGTAAATCCTGTAAA
>DASTTS010000262.1:0-21661 GCA_035760085.1 Pyrinomonadaceae bacterium | reverse complement strand
TTAGTGTTCGAGATGATATGGAACGCTCGTGACGATTACGCCCTTTTTGAAGAGCAGCGAGCCTTTGAGCAGGAGCGAGCTCTGGTTGTGAAGGAAGTGTTGCCACCAGCGCGCAGGAATGAATTCGGGCAACACGACGGTGATGATGTCGTCGGAATTTTCTCTCGACAGGCGATGGATGTGTCGCAGCAACGGGCGCGTGAGCTCGCGATAAGGCGAAGGTAAAACGACGAGTTGCACGCCCGCGCCCCAGCGTTCCCATTTGTCTTTCAAAATCGCCGTCGCTTCCTCTTCGAAGTCGACGTAAACAGCCTGCACTTTGTCAGACGCGATCGAGCGCGCGTACTGCAACGCGTTCACCACGCCGCGATGAATTCCGGAAATGGGAACGATGACAGTGTGCTTGATCGGTCGTATCTGTTCCAGTCCTTCAGTGGACAGCTGCTTTGCAACCATCACATAGTGGTTGTGAATCGCTTTGAACAACAGCACCAGCAGCGGAATCACAACGACAACGATCCACGCGCCGTGAATGAACTTCGTCGCAATGAAAACGCAGAGGACGATGAACGTCGCGAGTGCGCCAACCGCATTGATGGCAAGCGACTTCTTCCAGTTTGCCGGCGCTGTCACTTCGTCAGTGACGAAGTAAGACCGGTGAATCTCTTCCTGCAAGGCAACGTCGGACAATGGACCATTGCTCGTGGGCGGCGTTTCACGAGCCGCCTCGTTCTTCCGTTGTGAACGCAGCTTCGCTCGTTCGCGCAACCAGTGCACAACCATGCCCGACTGCGACAACGTGAACGAAAGAAACACACCAACAGCGTAAAGCGGGATCAGCCGCGACGTGTCGCCACCGAAAGCAATCACCAGCACGCCCGAGAAGATCGCCAGAATCACGATACCGTTTGAGAACACCAAACGGTCGCCACGATTTGCAAATTGCCGCGGCAGAAAACGATCACGCGCCAGCAGGCTCGAAAGACGTGGAAAGTCAGCAAACGCCGTGTTCGCAGCAAGCACGAGAATCGCCGCCGTCGCCGCCTGGACGACGTAGTAAAACCATCCGAATGATCCAGTGAACATGATGCGCGCAAACTGCGAGATCACCGTCTCACTCTGCTTCGGATGCACGTGATACAGGTAAGCCATCACGCTCGTGCCGAGAAACATTGTCGTCAACAGGATCGCCATCCAGATCAACGTCGACGCGGCGTTATGCGCTTCGGGTTTTTTGAACGCCTGCACGCCATTCGAGATCGCTTCAATACCCGTCAACGCCGCGCAGCCGTTTGAAAACGCGCCGAGCAACAAAAACAACGTGAGCGGTTGCAAGTGGTAGCCTTCCGCAGTCTTCAACTCTTCCTGCGACGGAATCGCCGCAGCGCCACCGTAAGTGAAATAGTGAAATAAGCCGAAAGCGATCATGAACAAAAAGCTGACGACAAAAACGTAGGTGGGCGTTGCGAAGAGCGCGCCCGATTCGCGCACACCACGCAGGTTCGCAATCGCGATGAATGCGATGAAGATAAGACAGAGGATGACTTTGTGATCGTTGAGCCACGCATAGCGCGTGCTCTGCACCGCGGATGTGATCGCCGCGACACCAGCGGCGATCGACACCGAGACTGTCAAAACGTAGTCGACCAGCAGAGACGCACCGGCAATCAACCCGGGCGTCGTGCCGAGGTTCTCTTTCGCGACGATGTAAGCGCCGCCGCCTGACGGATACGCATGAATCGTTTGTCGATAACTGGTTGCGACGATCGCCAGCAACAGCGCGATCCCAACAGACACCGGAACCACGAAGCTGAAAGAAGCACCACTCGTCGCCGCAGCGGCAACTGCAAGCACGAGCAGGATTTCTTCAGTTGCGTAAGCCGTCGATGAAAGTGCGTCGGATGAAAAAACGGCGAGCGCGGTCTTCCTGGTGAGACGTTCGTGTGAGGCCTGCTCTGTTTTCAGTGCTCTACCGACTAACAGCCGCTTCACGGCGATCGCCATGCTTGTGTTTCCTCTCTCCCAGGTCCATAAAGTGCCCGCCGAGAATCATGATCGGAATTCCGATGACCAGAAGGATAAGACCTACGCCGTGTAACAACGGGTGGGCATGATCGTCTAACAACCATCGGGTGGTAAGTACAAATCCGATCGCAAGAGAGAGAACCGCAACGACAAAACAAGCGGCTGCCGCCACCACGTCCCAGGCAGCAGCATCGCGCTTCAGCCTTTCTTCACTCATGACTAAAATTTTACGATCGCGAGCGTAAAGAAGGCGTAAAGGGTTCATAAAAAGATCGTAAAGATCCGTGCCTTTGATCCGTTTTATCTGTGGCTCAGTTTTCGCCGGAATTGAAGCGGTAACCAATCCAGGGCTCGGTGAGAATGTAGCGGGGACTCGCGGCGTCGGGCTCGATCTTCTTGCGCAAGTTGCCGACAAACACGCGCAGGTATTCGTTCTGCTCGACGTAATTCCCACCCCACAGCGCGGCCAGCAACGTGCGATGCGTCAACACTTTTCCGGAGTGCTTGATGAAGTAGACCAGCAGATCAAACTCTTTCGGCGTCAGGTGAATCGACTTGTCACGCACCGTGATCTCACGCGTCTCGAGATCGACATGGAAATCGCCGGAATCGAGCGTCGTCTGCGTCGCCTCATTTGCTGCGGGCGCGCTGGCGCGACGCAGTGACGCCCGCACGCGCGCGAGCAACTCGTCAATTCCAAACGGCTTCGTCACATAGTCGTCAGCGCCGATGTCAAGCGCCTCGACCTTCGTCTTCTCTTCACCCTTCGCAGATAACACGATGATCGGCACCTGCGAGATCGCGCGCAAACGCCGGCACAACTCGAGTCCATCGACGTTCGGCATCGCGAGATCAGTGATCACGAGATCCGGATGCCAGTCGTTGAATGCTTCAAAGCCGGCAAGCCCGTCGGCGGCTGCGCGCACATCGTAACCGCGCGATTTCAGTCCCGTGCGCAACACGCGCGTGAGCTGCGGCTCGTCGTCAACTACGAGAATGCGTGCCTGATTCGTCATTGCGTTTCGACTGTCGCCGCAGAGTATCCCCGCTTTTCGATCACTTCGTCGTCACCAATCGGCAACGTGAACAACACGCGTGTGCCCTTCCCCTCACGGCCTGACTCGATCCAGATCTTTCCGTCGTGTGCTTCCACAATGCCTTTCGCGATTGCGAGACCCATACCGGTTCCTGTTGGTTGGCGATGACGGACATCACCATCGCGCGTCGCACGGAAGAACTTATCAAAGACCCGCTCGCGCAAGTCAAACGGAATTCCCGGCCCGTCGTCTTCGACACCCATCTCGATTAGCTCATCGCCGGAGCGCCGGGCGGTGATGCGAATAGTGGAACCTTTCGGTGAATACTTCGCGGCGTTGTCGATGAGCGTGTAAACAACTTCGCTGACTGCACGTTCATCGACACGCACGCCCGGCAATTCCTTTTCGACCTCGAGCTCCACGCGATGACTGCGCGTGATTGGCTTGGCGCGCGACAAAGCAGCCGAAATGATCTCCTCAACCGCGCCCCAACGCCTGCGCAGTTGTAGCTCGCCCGCTTCGATCCTCGCGAGCTCGATGAGCCCGCTGATGAATCGACTCAAACGATCGCTCTCTTCGTCGATTACTTCCATCATCTCGACTCGTGACTCCGCGTCGAGTGTAACCGGTGGCTCGTTCTCACGAACTTCGTCAAGCAGCGTCGTAATTGAAGCCTTGATTGACGTGAGTGGTGTACGCAGATCGTGGGTCACGGCATCGAGCAATGCTGATTTTAGTTTCTCACTCTGACGCAAAGCCTCCGCATGACTCGCACGCTCAAACGCATCACGCAACTCGGCGTAGAGGCGCTCGATCTCACGTCTGCCGGCTTCGGCTTCTTCAGCACGTCGTTTGGCGCTCGCTGAGAGTTGTCCGGCAGTCACGGCGGTGACGAGAAAAGCGAGCAGCGCGATCCAGTTGTCAGTTGCAGCAATTTGGAAAGTGCCGAACGGAGGCAGGAAGAAGAAGTTGAAACAGAGCATCGCGAAGATCGACGCCGCCAGCGCCGGCAGGCTGCCCCAGCGAGTCGCGATGAACAAAACATTCAGCAGCAGCGCGAGGGAAACTGTCGCGGCATTTACGTGCGCACCAACGGTCTTCAGCAGCAGCGTCGACACACCCACACCCAACGCCGCCACCACATACCCCGCCCACCGCTGGTCCAACACCGACCGCCGCATAAACGGTATTGTATGACAGTTTAAGGTTTGTTGCCGGTGGCGATGATCAGTTGCGCTGGAAACTTCATCTGGTTGGACGGAAAGAACTCTTGCACCGCCTGCTCGACTTCAACCGCAATCTGCGCCTGCTCGTCCGCAGACAGTTTGTTTAACTTCTCTCGCAGCGTGTCGGATGTTTGCGAGCGCATGGCCCAAAACTGTCGCGCCGAGATCGGCGCCGCGATATCGAACGTCACTAAGCCTTCCTCGACGTCGATCGCGCCGGCTTGCGTCATCACACTTGTTAGTTTGCCCGGCTCCGCGAAACGAAACGCATTCGGAGCGTCGGGATCGGCGGCGGGGGATTTCACGTGCTGGTCCATCACGCGCGTCACAAGATAACAGAACGGATTGACGTCACTTTTCCCCCACACCGCAAATGCCAGCCTGCCGCGGGGCTTGAGCACGCGCAGCATCTCGCGCATCGATGCGACAGAATCCGGAAAGAACATCACGCCAAGCCGGCTGACAACTACGTCAAACGAGTTGTCAGCAAACGGCAACGAGTCTGCGGTGCACTGGCGAAACTGAACGTTGGTGAGACCACGCCGCTCAGCTTCCGCGCGAGCAGCCTCATTCATCTCGAGGATGGCGTCAGTGCAGGTCACAGATCCTTCTGGTCCAACTACTTCTGCGATCGTGAGCGACGGCTCGCCTGCACCGCCGGCAATATCGAGCACCGTCTGTCCCTTGTGAATACCAGCGCGCTCGATCAAAGCACGCGTCAGCGGCACAAACATTTGGTGAATCGTGTCGCTGTGTTTGGTCCAGTAGCTCGCCGACTCCCGCCACACATCCAACATGTCGTCTGTCATGATAGTTTAGACAGGATTTACAAGATTTTTCCGGATGCCCATAATCGTCCTGCAAATCCTGTCTAATGCTACCTAAATTTTTATGAACGACAAAACTAAACGCGTACTTCTAATTAGCAACTCGACACTTTACGGCAGCGGGTACCTGGATCACGCCGAGTCAGAGATTCGCAGTTTTCTCGGCGAAGTGAAACGTGTGCTGTTTCTACCTTACGCTTTGTTCGATCGAAACAAGTATGCCGGAACGGCGCAACAACGTTTTCAGAAAATGGGATACGAGCTGACGTCGATCCATACTGCCAACGATCCGGTGGCGGCGATTAATGAAACAGATGCGGTGTTCATCGGTGGCGGTAATACGTTCCGGTTATTGAAGACTCTTTACGATTTTAATCTACTCGGTGCGATTCGTGAGCGGGTGTCGAATGGGATGCCGTACATTGGATCGAGTGCAGGTTCGAATGTCGCGGCGCCGACGATCAGAACGACGAACGACATGCCGATCGTGGAGCCGCCATCGTTCGATGCGCTTGGTTTAGTGTCGTTTCAGATCAATCCTCACTATCTCGATCCCGATCCGAATTCAAAGCACATGGGCGAGACGCGCGAGGAGCGGATCGTGCAGTTTCTCGAGGAGAATGAGACGCCTGTTGTTGGTTTGCGCGAGGGTGCGATGCTGCGAATCGAGAATGGTGAGACCATGCTGCGAGGATCTACTGGTGCGAGGATTTTTCGGA
Source organism: Pyrinomonadaceae bacterium (assembly GCA_035760085.1). GTDB lineage: Bacteria > Acidobacteriota > Blastocatellia > Pyrinomonadales > Pyrinomonadaceae > PSRF01. Next base: position 15,827 of record DASTTS010000262.1, on the reverse strand, counting down.
GAGGGATGGAGGCGATTGAAATCCTTCCGGGAGCACGGGTCGATGTTTAAATTTAGACAGGATTTTCAGGATTTACAGGATTAGCCGAGCCAGCCGCCGCGGAAGCCGGCGCGGCGCAGGCCGCTGACGATTACTGGAGAGCGACGCATCAGTCGCCAGATCAGGCCCGTGCGGTAGTTCTCGATCATCATGATGATCGGTCCCTGGTCCAGGCCGTAGTAGCCCTTTGATATCCAGCCTTTTTTCTTTCCGGAAGTGAACGTCGGATTGTAACTACACTTGAATCCGTACTCGTTCGTTATCTCCGGATACTGTTTGTTCAAGCGACGCAGCGACGGCAACACGACCTCCGGAGCAAACGGCAACGACGCCGTGACTGCCCACGGCGCAAGCGTGCCGTCATCAGGACCATAAGGAATCGAGCGCGCTTTGTAATCGAAGAACCGCACGCGACGCCCGTTGATGCGACGCTCCGCCGGGCCTGGACCATCACTCGCAGTAATACCCCAGCTAAAGCGATCGTAACCCACAAACTTCTTCGGATTGCGCATCGCGTAAGCCTGTTGCGCGTAAATCGCGCGCCGGCTGTTTTCGAAGTAATTGATCGCTTTGCCGCGCATGTAGTCGTCCTGGATGCCGCGAAAGTCGATCCACATGTGCGACAGGTGATGGATGAATAATGGACCAGCGTACACAAACTCGTGTCCATACAGTTTTTTCCACTTGTAAGTTTTGGTCCAGGCGCTGTAACTCTCGGCCGGCAGCGGAAACGTAGGCGAAGCAAGGCCAAGAACGTAAAGAATCAACGCCTCGCTGTAGCCGGTCCAGCGATACCTTATGAAGCCGCGTTCGGGTCGCCAGCCGTGTGAGACTGTCAGCGCGCCGTTCTGTGCCCAGTGCCAGTCAGCGCGTTGGTAAAGTGCGCCTGCAAGCTCGCGGATCTCGCGTTCGGCTTTGGTGTCAGCGTTGAAATAACAGGCAGCCGTGAGTGCGCCGGCGAGAAGATACGTTGTATCGATCGTCGAGATTTCGCAGTTGCCTGCGCGACGACCGGTGTTCATGTCTAGAAAGTGATAGTAGAAACCTTTGTAGCCGGTCGCGTCGCGCTGCTTTCCGTGGGGAGCATCGCGAAAGAACCGGAGCGTCGACAAAGTTCGTTTCACTGCTTCGGCGCGGCTCATATACTTGCGCTCGACTGCGATCGGGTAAGCCGTAAGTGCGAAGCCGACGACGGCGATCGACGCGAACGATCCACGTTTTGTACTGTCGCGGACCAGCCCGTTGTCGAGGTTTACCTCGTCAGCAAAGTATTTGAAGGTGTCGTGTTCGAGACGAGCCAGATCCTCATCGTTTAGCGACGGCTCTAATACTTTCATTTCGACGTCCTGCGCGGTTTGAAATCGATCGTCACTGCTGCAACTGCATGTGCCGGTAAACTTACTTTTAAAAACAATGAGCCGTCATCATAGCGCAACGACTGTTTCTCGCTGACGAGTTGCGAGGCTTTCTCCAGACGCGCTACGTCTTTATCACTCAGATCCATTGGCTGGCCCATCTCGCGCCATAATCGTTTTGCGTTCGCATGATCTTCGTCAATGCGTTGTACACGCGCCTCGACCGGTTCGGGCGCATTGTCGAGACGAATGTGCAACTCTTCAGTCTCGATCGAGTGACCGGGCGTGGTGTGGTTCGTCAGCAACAGCGTCACGCTCGACTCTTTCTGAATGACGGAACAGTCGACCGTTTCGTGTAGACCATCGACGAGCGATTGCCTGTCGCCGAGTTGGTGAAGCAACTCGAAGGCGCGATAGCTGGGCTTCGGAATGCCGTGTAACGTGAGCAGTCCGAAGCCACCATGAAACGGCTTTGACGGGAAGTAGTCCTCTTCGAAGATGTCTGAGAAAGTCCAGAAGCTGTAAGCGTCAACGAGTCCGTTTGCTTCCATGATCGTCGAAGCCACAAAGGCAGCAGTGTAGGGCTCGTCGTGCAACGAATCCCACGGATTCGACGAAGAGTTCCATTCCGTGTAATACACCGGACGATTGCGCGCGTGATTGCGTGTGTTTTGCGCGACCTCTCGCATAATGCCGCGTTGGCTCTTGAATAGTTGCAGCTCGGTGTCGTCGTCGCGCTCGAATCCGTCGTTGGGATAGTGATGCGTGCTGACGAAATCCGCGGGAACGTCGTTGCGTTCGCAGAACTCGACGAACTCTTCGATCCACTCGCTCCTGGCAGTTGCTGGTCCACCGACTTTCAGCGCGGGTGAGATCTTTTTGATAGCTTCAGCGGTGTAACGATAGAGTTTGAAATAATCGCGCTGGCTGCCACTCCAAAACTTTTTCAAGTTTGGCTCGTTCCAAACTTCAAAAAACCACTCGCTTACTTCACGCTCGCCATAACGCTCAATCAAGTGGGAGACAAGACGGTCAATGAGCTTGGCCCATTGTTTGTAATCACGCGGCGGCGTGACATTCGCTTTATAACTGAAGACTGTTTTGTTGCCGGAAGCCAATTCACCTGGCATGAAGCTCAACTCAACAAACGGCTTCATATCGATCGAGAGCAGGAAGTCGAAGATCTGATCGGAGTCGATATCGTCAGACAGTAGACCGTGGAAACGAACGTACCGAAATCCTAGTTCGTCGTGAGCGCGTTTGAGCTGGCGCCGCCAGTCGTCACGCAACGCCATGCGTGCGTGATCGCTGCCGACTGTGTGTTCCCAAAAGTGCGGGAGCGGCGTCGTTGCTTCTGCCAGATTACAGAAGAAAGTCAGTCTACTCACAGAATCTGTCGTACCGCGCGGCGACTGAGCTCCGCGGTCACTCCATACACGAGATGTGAAGCGAGCGAATAGGCGTGTGTCGAAACCGGGTACTCCTTTGGTCCTTTCGAGAGACCGAGCAAAGGCACGGAGATCTCATCCGCGAGTAGCCAGAAACCAGCGCCAAATGGTAGACCAGCCGCAGTGGTCACCTGCGGAGTGACTTCGGCGAGTGCGCCATACAGTCCGCCAGTCACGGTGCCGAAAGCGTAATGCACAGCCGTGCCGGCTGGTTCTTTTTCACTCTCCTGTAACTCGTGACCAAACACCTTTTTCGAGATCACCTTGGCAGTTTCCACTGTGGCGTCGTCCTGCTGGCCTGTGTCCTGGGCTTGATCACCGTGCGAACCTTCGCTCGGCTGCATCGACTGCGCGCCGTGTGCCTTCTCGGTGCCTTCAGCAATGCGAGTCCACGCAGCTTGAAACTGGTTCATGGTCCATGAAGCGACGAGGCCGGCAGCGAGTCCCGCTACCATACCTTTCCAAATGCTTGCGTCATGATTCTGCATGATTAACCACCTTTCATCTTAATCGATCAAGGAGCACTTTCGAGCGACCAAGATCTGAATGGTTGGCGGAAAGCGAGCGCCACGCTGCAAAGGCGGCGAGGCCGAGGCCCGCGATCACTGAACCGGTGATCAGCGGGTGCTTTGACGCCTTCGTGTAGACACTCGATTCAGCGACGTGCCCCGGATAGCCGCCACGCTCTTCTCCATCTTCTATTGGTGCATACAGGCTGTCTGGTCTGGCGGGCGGCTTCGGTCGTTCAGACTTCTGCATGTCGAACATCGTCGCTTCAATCACCTTGTCTGTCAGACGTGGTACGACGTGGCCCGCTTCAGCCAGCATTTTGCCACCGCCACCGACGAACATGTCACGCTCAGGATGTTCAGCGCAGTGCAGGATTGCTTCGGCGACGAGATCGGGTGCGTAAACCGGTGGCGGGTTCTGCGGTTCGACAGGCATCAGATTTTTTGCGTGACGAGTGTAAGGCGTGTCGATCGTACTCGGCTTGATTAGTGTTACTGAGATTGGTGCCCGCGCTTCCTCGAGCTCGAGACGAAGGGCGTCAGTGTAGCCTTTCATTGCGTGCTTTGTGGCGCAGTAGGTGCCCTGAATCGGAATGGCGACGTCTGAGAGAACGCTGCCGACGTTGATGAGCGCGCCGCCGCGTTGTTTCAAGTATGCGCAAGCGACCATCGACCCATGGACCACGCCCCAATAGTTCGTTTCGAATAATCGGCGCTGATCGGCAAGTGATTGCTCGAGGATCGGTCCATAGATGGAAACGCCCGCGTTGTTGACCCATGTGTCAAAACCACCAAAACGTCGCATGGCTTCATCAGCGATCCTCTGCACATCCTCATATTTGCCAACATCGCCAACAACGTAAGTCGCGTCCCCGCCCTGCGCGTTAATCTCGTCCGTGACCTGTCTCAGCGCCTCCTCATTCCTCGCATTCAGCACCACCCGCGCACCACGTTTGGCCGCGAGACGAGCAGTGACAAGCCCGATACCCGACGACGCACCAGTAATGACGACTACCTGGTCGGACAGTTTTTTAAGTTTTACGGTCATTAAGATCCCCCGTGTTAGAGCGTAGAGATTTACCGTGAGCAAGTTCATTGCCACGGCAATTTTGTTAAGGAATTTAGGAGTTGAAGGCGCGGGCTGTATGTGTCTGATACGGGTATCTTTTGGGACAGGCCACCGAAAGTTTTTGACAGGATTACAGGATTTGCAAATCCTGTAATCCTGTCCAAGGTTCTATCTTTCTTCGAGCACTGACAGAATGTTTCCTGCCGGATCTTTGAACCACGCGATTGTTGGCCCATGTGGTCCACGGGCGATGCCGCGTTCGTTCGTCTTGATGTCAGGCAAATCGTAGTGTTCGAGTTTCACACCCATTCCGTTGAGCTCGTCCACTGCTGCTTCGATGTCGTCCACGTGAAAATTTAGGACGGTGAAAGAGGCCGGGGTATGGTTTGGCTTGGGATACAGGAACACTGTGTTGCTGGCGGTCTGAAGCTCAAGCCCTTCCGGTGTTTCCTTAACGTCGAGTCCAAGCGTTTGACTGTAAAACTCTTTTGCCTTTTGCAAATCGTTAACAGAAAAACTCGAGAAGCACTCCGCTTCCTTGAACATGTTTGACGCCTTCTTTCGGCCTGGCGATGAAGCCGCTTTTGCACTCATACAAATTCCCCTTTCAGTAATATGCGATCTATTAAACACACTTCGACTTACAAGCGTGTCGCAGTTCTCAGACTTCGTTGTTACTTTTTAATGGCGTCCAAAATCGGACAGTAGTGGGAAGAATTGCCCCTCAATTTTCTGTCCTGTGGGAATCGGAGGAACACCTTCCAGCAATGGCGCATCGGAAGCAGACACAACGCCATCTCGAAAAGCATTGATGACGACTGCACGCCGCGGCCGCGCCGTTTGATTCGCATAGGAACCGTGCACCATCAACGGATGATGAAACGAGCATTCACCCGCCTTCAACTCGATTGCTACCGGCTTGAACTCGTCGCGCCGCTCAGGGGTGAGCGAATCAAGCACAATGTCCATCTTGTTGGCGAAGCTCGTTCGCGGCAGAAGTTGCCAGCGGTGACTGCCGGGAACGTAGTGCACACAACCATTCTCGCGAGTTGAATCGTCGAGCCCGATCCAACATGAGATGTGGGCCACCGGAGTAGTCCTGGTCCAATACGAGTAGTCCTGGTGCCAGATAACCACGCCGCCGTGGTGCGCAGGCTTGTAGAAGATCTGATCGTGCCAGAAGCGCACGGAGTCACCAAGCAACTGCGCGGCCGCTACGACGAAAGCAGGATGCCATAACAGATCGTGTAAGCCCGGCGTGATACGCCAGGCGCCGAGAGCGTGAAAGAGTATTTGATCCGGATCGGCGGATTCGTTCGCGTTGAACTCGTAGAAAAGATGGTGACCGGGGTGTGATGGATTAACCAGTTCAGACACTTCATCTCGGAGCGTGTCGAGTTGGGTGTCGTCGAGCATTTTGATGCCGGCGAGGTAGCCGTGCTCCCGGTAGAAGTTAACTTGAGCGACAGTCAGTCGATATTTTTCCCAATCATCTTTAGGAAAGAGGTTGGTAAGCGGGTGGTGATACCGGGAGAGATCTTCAGTCATAAGGGCAGTCGTTCACAGGATTTACAGGATTTTACAGGATGAACAGGATAATCGCGCGCTCCTTCAACGACCAATTTTACGCGTTAGGTAACGTATAGGAACTGTAGGAGGTGTTCCGGCATGTTAAATCGTTATTCATACCAGGCGGCGCTGGCGGCGTCGGAAAGCATTCATTGGCGCGTGGAAGATATCATCGGCGGTGACAAACGTCTCAACTTCACGCAGCCTTTCATGCCTGAATCGCTGGCGCAAACAGAGCCGCTCACGTTTCTCTTAAAACAAGAGAAGCGAATTCTTAATCAGATCAGAGGTAATGCGTATCTCTGTATTTTTGGCCTTGTCGAAGAATTCATACTGCCATTCGTACTGGACCATGCTCGTCCACAATTACGCGGTGACGATTACCGCGTGCGAGCGTTGCTGAGGTTTGCGAGTGAAGAAGCCAAACACATTCAACTTTTTAAGCGTTTTCGCATGGAGTTTGAAGATGGATTTGGAACAATCTGCAACGTGATTGGTCCACCCGAGGCGATTGCGGCAGCGATACTGGCCCACGATCCGCTCGCCGTGGCGATCACGACGCTGCACATCGAGTGGATGGTCCAGAGTCATTACATCGACAGCATCAAGGACGATCAGAAACTCGACGCGCAGTTCAAGAGCCTGCTTAAACATCACTGGGTTGAAGAAGTGCAGCACGCAAAACTCGACACGCTGATGGTTGAAGCACTTGCGGAAGGGCGCAGTGAAGAGCAGATCATGAGTGCGGTGGAAGAGTACCTCGAGATTGGAGCATTTCTCGATGGTGGACTACAGCAGCAAGTGGAATTCGATCTCACCAGTTTCGAGCAGGCGAGTGGTCGCAGGTTGAGCGAGACTGAGGCGAAAGAGTTCCGGCGTGTGCAACTGCGTGCGAATCGTTGGACTTATCTCGGCACCGGCATGACGCACGAGAAAGTGCTCGAGACGTTGGAGTCGTTGACACCGAAAGCACGACAAAGAGTTGAGAGCGTCTCCCCGGCGTTCTGCTAAAGAAAGAGAGACAGGATTACAGGATTTTCATGATTCACATGATCACCTGTACATCCTGTCAATCTTGTAATCCTGTCTAACTAACTCTTCGTGGCGCGAACGTGCAAGGTCAGCACCACGTTGTCGCGGATCAGATTGTCAGCAGCACCCGCGTAGTTGATTCCAAAGTCTTTCCGGTTGATAGAAAAACTACTCTCAACTGTCGCTGCATCCGGCGTCACATTGATCGTGGCCGGAAAAGTGACCGCCTTCGTTACACCGTGCAGCGTCAGGTTACCGGTGACGGTATGACTCGCGCCGTTTTCACCGCCAGCCTTGATCGCGGTGGAGACGAAACTCGCTTCTGGATACTTCGCTACATCGAAAAAGTCAGCCGTCTTCAAATGCTTCGTTAAATCAGGCGTGTCCGTCGTAATTGAATCAACCTTGATCGTGATATTCACTCGACTATTCTCAGGACTGCCCGCGTAATCGATTTGCCCGGAGAAATCTCCAAACGAGCCGTTGTGCTTGCCGGTCACTTTCGATCCAACAAACTCGATCTTGGAATTCTGCGGTGTGATTACGTACTTCTGGCCCTGCGCCGGCGCCGGCGAGGCCACTTGCGCTGCTTCACCCGTCCGCGCCTTCGTGGCGTCGGACGCGGGATCGTTGCAAGCGGTGAAAAATATCAACCCTGAGAGAATGGTAATCGCTAACGTTCGGCGCATCGTGCATTTCCTCCTTTGTTATACAGAAAAATTTAATGGCGACAACCCTGCGATAGTATTTGTGAAACTCTGGTGTTCCATGGAACCTGCGATACATCAGCACGATAAATCTGCCAGCCGCGATCCTGCACATTGGACCTGCGCATCACGTAACAACCGGCAAAAAGACGTTCGCTGCCACCGCGTGAAGTGGAGACAACTACGGTCGGAATCTCAGCGTAGACGCTACCTGCTGCTCCTTCGACTCGAGTAGCCGGGTCAACCAGCAGACGAACGCGATCCGTGTCAGCAAAACCGCGCGCGAACTGCTCGTACGACGAAGGCGGGGAATCCCAGAAACGAAAAGCGCGCCGATAATCACGCGCGTTGATAGCGTTGTAGTAAGAAACCAGTGTTGTTAACGGATTGCTACGATCATCAACGGGTCCATTGTCGGGCTCTGGCGCTGAGTTGTTAACAAAATTCAGGACGCTGCGCCCGCGATCGGAGAGGATCGTGAGGCGATTCGATGAGAGACGAAAGCGATTTGCTGTTTCGATAGCGGAAAGGAACCGGTGCTCCTGCTCGTTTGCGTTCTGGTCCACGCACGCGCGTCTCGTGCTGACTATGCGGCTGAACAAGATGTTGTCACCACGCACTTGATACGTACCGCCGTAGGAGTTGCAGCCTGTCGATCCGTTCGCGCGGCCGTCTTCACCGAATCTCAGCGTCACGGTTGTTCCGGCAACCACACTGGTCTCCGCGCCGGCTGGTCCGAGTGAAACCAGTCGCCACTCGGATCCAGTCAGGACGCGCTGGTCGGTCGACATGCTCGTCTGCGCCTGGACCACGGCCGCAAGACTCATCAGGATGACAACGTATATAAGAAAACGCACGGCACTAACCTCCAGGAAATACATCTTAACCACAGATTACACGGATTTTATAAACCGATCTGTGTAATCTGTGTTATCTGCGGATACAATTGTGTGCATGTTTTATGACATTGCTGTTGTCGGCGCAGGCGTTTTTGGCGCGTGGAGCGCTTATCAACTCAAGCTTGCCGGTGCGACTGTACTGCTGCTCGACGCTTACGGACCAGGAAACAGTCGCGCCAGCTCGGGCGGCGAGTCGCGCATTATTCGTCTCGGCTATGGGCCAGATGAGATTTACTCGCGCTCGTCACAACGGTCGTTTACGCTCTGGCAGCAACTGTTTGAAAAGACGGAGCAGCAGTTGTTCCAGAAAACAGGCGTGCTCTGGCTCGCGCGCGAGCACGACGCTTACTGTGAAGCGACGTTCGCGACCTTACAACGTCTCGATGCCAACATTGAACGGCTGGACGAAGATGAACTAGTCCGGCGATTTCCGCAACTCGAACCTGGGCCAACGACGTGGGGACTACTCGAGCCGGATTCGGGTGTGCTGCTGGCGCGACGGGCAGTGCAGGCTGTTGCATCGCAGGCGAAGGTGAACGGTGTTGAGTATGTTCAGGAAGCGATTGCGCCGCCGATCGCTGGACGAGGGAAACTCGAGTCGATACAAACGATTTCAGGTAAGAAAATTACAGCGGGGCAGTTTGTGTTTGCCTGTGGTCCATGGCTGCCGAAGATTTTTCCTGACTTGCTGGACGAGTTGATTCATGTGACGAGGCAGGAGGTGGTCTTTTTCGGCGTGCCGCCGGGAGACGATAGTTTCAATCGTGGTGTGATGCCGGCCTGGGTTGATTTTAACGATCTGGTTTATGCGTTGCCGAATCTTGATGGGCGTGGGTTGAAGATGGCGATTGATGCGCATGGGGAGGAGTTTGATCCTGATACTGGTGAGCGGGTTGTCAGTGTTGATGGGTTGCGGGCGGTGCGTGAGTATCTCGCGAGACGAGTGCCGCGCCTGGCGAATGCGCCGGTGATGGAGACGCGCGTTTGCCAGTATGAGAATACGTCGAATGGCGATTTCCTGATTGATAGGCATCCGCTGATTGAGAATGTTTGGATCGTGGGTGGTGGATCGGGGCACGGGTTTAAGCATGGGCCGGTGGTTGGGGAGTATGTGGCGGCGATGATTGCAGGGAATGGAATCGAGGAGAGGCGGTTTAAGCTCGCGACCAAGGAGCGCGTCCAGCAACGACAGGTATATTAGACACGGATTAAGGCGGATGAAGATTTCGATTGCGATGTGTACTTATAACGGCGCGGAATTTCTCCCGGCGCAGTTGCAGAGTATCGTCATGCAATCGCGGCCGCCAGATGAGATCGTTATCTGTGATGATCGTTCAACGGACGGCACGCGAACCTTGTTGGAGAACTTCAAAAACCAGTCTCCCGTTCCCGTCGCGCTACATTTCAACGATCAAAACCTCGGCAGCGTTAAGAACTTCGAGCGGGCCATCTCTCTCTGCACCGGCGACGTCATCGCGCTTAGCGATCAGGACGACGTTTGGCGCAGCGATAAGCTTCAACTGTTCGAAAGCGTACTTAACAGCTCGCCAACGGCGGGGCTCGTGTTTTCCGATGCAGCTATAGTCGATGAAAATCTCACCCCACTTCACCGCCGTATGTGGGACGAGGTCGGTTTCGACGCGCACAAACGCAAACTGCTGAGAACAGGCCGCGCGCTCGAAGTATTGATCACCGGTTGGACCGTCACTGGCGCGACGATGGCCTTTCGCTCGCGTTTCGTGAAACTATCGCTACCTATTCCTGATGAATTAGCGATGATTCACGACGGCTGGATCGCGCTTACTATTGGTGCTGTCGCCGATGTTGTCGCTCTCGACGAGCCGCTGATCCAATACCGCCAACATGCACAGCAACAGATTGGCGCACCCGCCCGCAAAGATGCAGCTCCCGAACTGCGCGGCAGGCAGGCAATCGAGACCGCTTTTCGTCGTCGCAACAGCAGCGCTGATTTGCACAAGATTCTTCAGACGCTCGAAGCGCGATTGTTGGGCTATGCAAATGACCCGGCAGGTGATTTCGACACGCGCAAAGCACTTTCATTTGTCAGTGATTACGCGTTTCATCTGAACGTTCGCGCAAATCTGCCGCAACGTCGACTGAACCGCGTGCCGCGCATTTTGCGTGAGCTTTTGAGCTTGCGTTATCACGAATATGCGAACGGATTTAAGAGTGCGGCAAAGGATCTGGTATCGTAGCCACGAGAAGCCGCAAAAACTGATCTGATGCCGTACGACCTCTCGATAGTTATTGTTAATTGGAATGGCGGTCGACTTCTAACTCGCTGCATCGAAACTGTCGTCACCTCAAATCCAAAAGCCACTTACGAGATCGTAATCGTCGACAACGCCTCGACAGACGATAGCCTCGACCAGTTGCGCGCGAACGAAGTCATCGCTCCTATGTTCGATAGCGAACAGATCCGGATCATTCGGAATACTGAGAATCGCGGCTTCGGTGCCGCCAACAATCAGGCCTTTAAAGTGGTAGAGTCTCCTTACGTTTTTCTACTCAACCTCGACACCGAAGTTCCTCCCGGCACGATCGACACACTGATCGAGAAAGTCAAATCGGATCCGAAGATTGGAGCGTGTGGGCCGAAGATGTTGAATACGGACGGCTCATTGCAGGTCAGCGTGTTCTTCAATCCACCGTCCGTCTGGCACACAGTGCTTTCACAGCTCTGGCTTTATCGTTTGCTGCCGCGGCGTCTTCGCGGTGAGTTGTTACTGGGCTGGCACTGGAACCACGATCGCGAACGTTCCGTGCCGATGCTCGGTGGTGCGGCGATTCTCGCGCGACGCGAGATGATCGAACAGGTGGGCGGCTTCAACGAGCGCTTTCACATGTACGCGGAAGACAACGAGTGGTGCTGGCGCATCACGAAATCAAACTGGCGTTTGATGTTTGTTCCCGAAGCCCTGCTGCTCCATCACGGCGCGCAAAGCTCCGGGAAACGTTGGTCACCAGCGGATCAGATTCGGGTGAGACTGCGCGCCGGATTCAACTTCGAACACGAGGTGTTGCCGCGCTGGCGTCTGGCTGCAAATCAACTCGCAAATTACATGGTGGTAACGGTTCAGATCACCGGCCGCAAGCTGCTGGGGATCCAGCATCCCGAGTTACAGGTTATCCGCGAGATGCATCGCGAGCACTTGAAGCGCGCGCTCAGCAACAATCACCATTAAGGTTTCGTTGTGGCGTTGTATTCTTCAAGCAACTTCTGCGCGCGAATACTCGGACTGATCAATGCCAGCTTCTGCGACCAGTCGTAGCCACTGAAAACTCCCACCACCTCAGCATCCGAGTTGTAAACCGGACTTCCTGAAAAACCGTCGCGGCTGTCGATCTTGACTGACCAGTATTCCTGGTTGCCGAGCATGTAGTTGCCGTAAAAGCTGCCGTGACTCACGACTTTATCGCCGTGCGGCCGCGCGATTAGAAACAACTTGTCGTCTTTGTTCGGCGCCGTTTGGAACTTCGGGGCTTTGGCTGATTTTGAGCTGCGGCACATCTCAAGCAGCGCCAGATCTGCTTCTTTGTCGACCTTGATCACTTTGGCCCGACAGCCGTCAACGAAAACTTTTACAGCAAGCTCATCAGTCGCTTTAAACCCCAGCATCACTTTCTTGGTGGTACTGAGATTGCCGGAGATTACGTGATAGGCAGTCATCACCAGGCCGTTGCCTACCAGGAAACCGGTCGCATAGCCATTGGGTCCGACATCGAACAGAACTGAAATCGCCGTTTCCAATGGGTTTTGCTCTTTTTTCGAGAACTCCAACTCCAGCGACAATGTATACCGCTCCTGTTGCTTAAGCAGCCTGGTCTGATTCTTATTGCTGTCAGCCACACATACAGGTGCAAGCAGAAGAATGGCGGCCATACAGGTAAGGCTGCAAAGCTTACTCTTCATCGTTGACCTCCGTTCAGGTTCTAAAGTTTGGCGACTTCGTCTGCGAGTGGATAGACGAAGGAAACTAATTGTTTTTGGACTAGAAAGAATTGCTCGGGAACAAAGACCGGAGCATTTTAGGGCTCAGGGTGAGAATAGGCAATGATTTTGCGTCAGCGATTTCGGAATTGTTCAGAATTTCTCCCCCAAAGGCGCAAAGAAAAACTCAAATGCCTCTTTGCGGTCTTCTTTGCGCCTTTGCGCCTTTGCGGGAGAAACTCTCTTAAGGACCAACAGAAGCGGTCTTCTGCTTCGGTGCGTTGATGCGTGTGTAGTCTGGATGAAGATAAACCAACCGCCCGCCAACGATCGTCGCGACTGCCGCGCCATGCATCGCGCGCCCATGAAACGGCGTGTTACGGCTCTTCGACTTCGATCGATTCACATCGAATACCCACTCGAGGTTTGGATCCAGAAGCGTCACGTCCGCGTGCGCGTTCTGCTTCAGTGATCCACGATCCGCGAGTCCGAAGATCCGCGCCGGATTTGTCGAACACATCTGCACGACACGTTCGAGATCAATCAATCCGGCATGTACGAGATCGAACGCTAACCCCACCGCCGTCTCGAGCCCGGTGATCCCGAACGGCGCCTGATCGAATTCCAGCGCCTTTTCATCGAGATGATGCGGCGCGTGATCCGTCGCGATGGCGTCGATCGTCCCGTCTTTCATTCCTTCGAGAATCGCGTCAACGTGTTCCCTGCTCCGCAACGGCGGCGCCATTTTCGTGTTCGTGTCGTACTCCGCGACCGCTTCGTCAGTCAGCGTCCAGTGATGCGGCGTCACTTCGCACGTCACATTCACCCCTTCATGCTTTGCTCTGCGCACGGCCTCGAGCGCGCCGCGAGTCGAGACGTGTGCAATGTGAACCCTGGCTTTCGTTAGTTTCGCGAGCACACAATCGCGTACGACATCCACATCTTCCGCCGCCGCAGGCATTCCACGCATACCAAGAATTAGCGACCAGCGTCCTTCATGCATCACGCCGCCTACGCTCAGCGACTGATCCTGACAGTGATCCACGATCGTGAGATCGAATCCACGCGCGTATTCCAGCGCGCGTCGCATCATCGCGGCAGTTGGCACCGATCTTCCGTCGTCAGAAACAGCAACGATGCCCGCGTTCTTCATCTCACCCATTTCCGCGAGCTCTTTGCCCTGGCTGCCTTTCGTGACTGCGCCGATCGGGAAAACGTTTGCGAGCTTCGCAGCCTGGCCTTGTTCGATGATGAAGCGCGTCACCGCGGGATTGTCGTTCACGGGGTCCGTATTCGGCATCGCACAAATGCTGGTCCAACCACCCGCGACTGCCGCTGACGCCCCTGTCGCCACCGTTTCTTTGTACTCCTGGCCCGGCTCGCGAAGGTGCGTGTGCATATCGATGAAGCCTGGCGCGACGATCAAACCAGTGGCGTCGATCACATGCGTCGTTTCGGGAACCTGCTCGCCGCGATCGAGGATACCGGTGATACGTCCGTCTTCGATCAGCAGGCCGCGCCCGCCGGTGTTTAATTGCTGCGCGGGATCGATCAGATAACCATTTGCAATCAGCAGCTTCATTTCTCTTCCTCAGCTTCGGCGTGACTGCCGCCGGCCAGCAAGTACAGCACTGCCATGCGCACCGCGACGCCGTTCGTCACTTGATCGAGAATCAGCGAGCGACTGCCGTCCGCAATCTCCGATGAGATCTCAACGCCGCGATTCATTGGACCGGGATGCATCACGATCGCCTCGGGCGCAGCGCGCTCGAGATGTCGCGGCTGCAAGCCGTAGTGAACGGCATATTCACGCATCGATGGAAAGAACGCCGCGTCCTGTCGTTCGCGCTGGATGCGCAGGATCATCACCACATCCGCGCCCTCGATAGCGTCCTCGAAGTGTTTCTCGATCCGCAAACCGCTTTCGACGAGTTCGGCAAATTCGTCCGGCACGAGTGTGCCTGGACCACCGACACTCACCTGCGCGCCGAGTTTTGTCAGCAGGTAAATGTTCGAGCGCGCGACGCGCGAATGCAGGATGTCGCCTATGATCGCGACTTTCAACCCTTCAATGCGACCTTTGTACTCACGAATTGTAAGCGCGTCTAACAGCGCCTGGGTGGGATGCTCATGAGCGCCGTCGCCGGCGTTTACAATCGGCGCGTTAGTCATTTTTGCGAGATGCTGCGGCGCTCCGGCCATCGAGTGACGAATAACGATGCAATCAGGCGCCATCGCTTCGAGATTGCGCGCGGTGTCGAGCAGAGTCTCGCCTTTCGTGACGCTCGAAGTTGAGACACTGACGTTGACGGCGTCCGCTGACAAGCGTTTGGCGGCGATTTCGAAAGAGGTTCGTGTGCGCGTTGAAGGTTCGAAGAAGAGGTTGATTACGGTGCGGCCGCGGAGGGCGGGAACTTTTTTGATCTCGCGTTTGGAGACTTCGCGAAAACTCTCGGCGGTATCGAGCAGGTGGACAATTTCACCGGCGTCAAGCTCGCGAATACCAAGCAGGTGGCGGCGATTAAAAGTTGTCTGCATGTTTACCTGACACAAAAAAAGCGGCCCGAGGCCGCTTCGTTACGCCGTCTCTGACGGCCGCTCAACGATTACCACTCCTTCTTCCTCGTCAAACTCCTGAAGCATCACCTTGATGATCTCGCTCTTCTTTGTTGGCACGAGTTTGCCGATGTAATCCGCCTGAATCGGCAGCTCGCGATGTTCTTTGCCGCGATCGATCAGCACGGCGAGCTGCACGCGGCGCGGGCGACCGAAGTCGATCAGTTGATCGAGTGCCGCGCGAATCGTGCGACCGGTGTAAAGCACGTCGTCAATTAAAACGATATTGCGGTTTTCGATGTCGCCGGGAAGATCCGTGCGATTGACGACTGGCTTGGCGCCGACGGTCGAGAGATCGTCGCGATAAAGCGTGATGTCGAGTACGCCAACTGGCGGGCGATAACCTTCGAGGTCGGCGATCTTCTGCGCCATGCGTTCGGCGAGTGGGACGCCGCGACGTCTGATTCCCACGAGGAACAAATCGCCGGCGCCGTGATTTTCTTCGACAACTTCGGACGACAGGCGCGCCAATGCCCTGTTGATGCGCGGGCCATCCATGATGCGGGCTTTCTCGACAAAATCCATGTGCGCGGATACTAGCAAGAAGCGCCGTTTCAGGCAAAGCCTTGGACAGGATTTCAGGATTTACACGATGAACATGATATCCTGTGAATCATGTTAATCCTGTAATC
>DASTTS010000261.1:0-7447 GCA_035760085.1 Pyrinomonadaceae bacterium | reverse complement strand
GTCGCGATCTTCGCGCCGAGCGCGTACTTCACTTCATCGCTCGCAGTCATCTCGTTCCAGGTGTCGTGCATGTAGAGCAGCATCGCCTGGAGCGCATTGTTGTGATTGCGCATGCCGGTAACAAAGTCGGGAATCAAACCGACACCAGGATGGCGCGTACGCTCGAGGTTGTAAGCCCACGGAATCATCTGCACCATGCCACCCGCGCCCGCTGAGCTCACTGAAAATCGATACGTATCGATCTGGTTAAGAGCAAACAACGAATAGATCTCATCGTAAAGCGCGAGCCGGTTCTCATCGCGGAAGCGTTGGTGATCGACGTGTTCGACCACGCACAAACGCTCAGCTACATCGACGAGCATGGGTGAGATCGCGACACCCTTGTCGCGCAGGCGCTTCGCCGCGAGGTCGAGCATGTTGCGTACGTACCCTTGTCCTGATCGCACTAGATCCGTTGAAAGCAGTGCCGGATGAGCCGACGTGTAATAAGCCGTTTCGAGAAACTTTCCACCACGCTCAATCGGATATTCGATCGTGAGCGGCGTCAGCGTCTTGCCCTCAGTCGTAAAGATCGTCATCGCCGTGTTGACGCCGTTCGCGCGGACGATGTTGACGGTGACGTTTGTGCCTTCGGAAGTCGACGTATTGATTACAGAGCCTTTGGTCAGAAAAGTTTTCTTCAAGACGGTGATGAAGTGCGTGCGTGCGGTATCGCGATCGAGCGCCGCGATCGTGACGAAATCGATCTGCCCGATAGCCATCGCCGTTGGCTTGGGGCGCGTTTTGAACATGCGCTGCGCTTCGGTGATGCGTGCCTGAATCAATGACGGCGTCAGGTGCGTGATCGGACCGGCGGTCTTTTTCTGCGCGTCCATCTCGACCGACGGCAACGCGGGTGCGAGATCAGCCGGCTGGGCCTGCGGCGCTGTTGGTAGCGTAGGCGTTTGCTGAGCCTGCGCACCAGGGGTAACGACGCGGGGGCGAACTGCACCTTCCTGTGCCTTCATCTCGACGGCAGCAAAAAGAACGGCAACGACAAATAGAGCGAGACGGGCACGTATTTTCATAGATTTCTCTGGAGACTTACAAGGATTACAGCCTTCACGCGTCGGGGGGCGACTGCGTGGGGTTAGATTCGCGCAGACCCGTGCCGGTTGTCAACTCTTTTTAACCCGCGGATTACGCGGATCGGCGGTATCTGCGTATACTTAGGCGTTCGATTTTAGTAACGGAGCATCTGTCATGTCTTTTCACCCACCGATTCGCTTTGCTCTCATTGTGTGTTTATTGGCAGGTACCGCGCAGCAGATGATTAAAACAAATAATTACCCCGTCGCTCGTAAAAGCGATCAGACAGACGATTATCACGGCGTTAAAGTCGCCGATCCTTACCGTTGGCTCGAAGATCTCGACTCGGCCGAAACTCGTGCCTGGGTTGAGGCTGAAAACAAGTTGACATTTGGTTTCCTGGAGTCGATTCCCGCGCGCACTGCGATCAAAGATCGCCTGACTAAGATTTGGAATTTCGAGAAGTACGGCATTCCGTTCAAGGAAGGCAATCGCTACTTCTATACCCGCAACACCGGCTTGCAGAACCAGGCCGTGCTCTACACGGTGACGGCGCTCGATGCTGAGCCGCAAATGGTGCTCGATCCGAATACGCTTTCGGCCGATGGCACTGTCGCTGTATCGGGGCTGCAAGTCAGTCCGGACGGAAAACTGCTGGCTTACAGTTTGTCGGCGTCTGGCTCTGATTGGCAGGAGTGGAAAGTTCGCGATGTCGCGACGAGCAAAGACCTTTCGGATGATTTGAAATGGGTGAAATTTTCCGGAGTTTCCTGGACACGCGACGGCAAGGGCTTCTTTTACAGCCGCTACGACGAGCCCAAAGCCGATGCGCTCAAGGCCACAAACTACTTTCAAAAAGTCTACTACCACAAACTCGGTACGCCGCAGTCTGAAGACGTTCTCGTCTACGAGCGTCCCGATCAGAAGGACTGGTTGTTTGGCGGCACGGTTACTGAAGACGGCAACTACCTGGTCATCACGATCTACCAGGGCACCGACGTGAAGAGTCGTGTCTACTACAAAGATCTCAAAGCGAAAGAAACTCCAGTGGTGAAGCTGCTCGACGATTTCGATGCTGCTTACTACTTCGTCGGCAATGAAGGGTCACGATTCTGGTTCCAGACTGATCTGCAAGCGTCGCGCGGTAAAGTGATCGAGGTTGATGTCAGCAAGCCGGCGCGCAACAACTGGCGAGTGGTCGTTCCGGAAGGCAAAGAAACGCTGCAAGCGACTACGTTCGTCAACAACAAATTCGTCGCCAACTACCTCAAAGACGCGTACACGCAGGTTAAGGTTTACGACACGGCGGGCAAGCTCGTGAATGAAGTCGCGTTTCCGGGAATTGGCTCAGCCGAAGGTTTCGGCGGCAAGGCCACTGACAAAGAGACGTTTTACTCGTTCACCGGTTTCACGACGCCGAGCACGATCTATCGTTACGACATGACGACCGGCAAGAGCACTGTGTTCCGTCAGCCGAAGGTCGACTTCAATCCTGCTGATTACGAGACGAAGCAGATCTTCTATAAGAGCAAAGACGGCACGAAGGTGCCGATGTTCATCACGCACAAGAAAGGCGTGAAGCTCGACGGCAACAACCCGACATATCTTTACGGCTACGGCGGCTTCAACGTCTCGCTCTCGCCGGCTTTCTCCCCCGGCAATCTTGTTTGGATGGAGATGGGCGGCGTCTACGCGCAACCGAACCTGCGCGGTGGCGGCGAGTATGGCGAAGAGTGGCACCAGCAGGGAATGAAGTTGAAGAAGCAGAATGTGTTTGACGATTTCATCGCGGCGGCGCAGTGGCTGATCGATAACAAGTACACCTCGACACCGAAGCTTGCGATCGGAGGCGGTAGTAACGGCGGTTTGCTGGTTGGTGCTGCGTTAACGCAGCGACCGGATCTGTTTGGCGCCGCGCTGCCGCAAGTTGGCGTGATGGACATGCTGCGGTTTCAGAAGTTCACGATCGGTTGGGCCTGGGTTTCGGATTATGGATCGTCGGACAATGCGGAGGAGTTCAAAGCGCTGTACGCGTACTCGCCGGTGCACAACATCAAGCCCGGCACGTCGTATCCGCCCACGATGGTCACCACCGCGGATCACGATGACCGCGTTTGGCCGGGACACAGTTTCAAGTTCGCCGCAGCACTTCAGGCGGCGCAGGCAGGCAGTGCGCCGGTGCTGATCCGGATCGAGACGAAGGCCGGCCACGGTGCGGGCAAACCAACCACAAAGATCATCGAAGACATCGCCGACCGCTGGGCGTTTTTAGTGAAGACGCTCGAGATGAAGAGTGACTCAGAATAGGTCCTATCGGTCCTATAGGACCTATATTTCGTTTCACTGCGACCACGGGGCGGGCTTGCGGACCCAGCGGAAGCCTCGCATCTTTTCCTGAAGCTCTGAGGGCAGTGGCCCCGCATCGCTCGCTTCGATATTCGATTCAACGTGGCGCAGCTTTCGCATCCCCGGAATGATCGTGCTCACATCCTGATTGCCGAGGATGAAACGTAGCGCGAGCTCGGGCATCGTGATGTTTGTCGAGCGCTCGCGGTTCCACTCTGCGAGCGTCTTCTTCACCTGATCTGCCCGCTCCACACTTGGAATCAAATTCTCAGGAACGAAGTAAGAGTTACGCCAGTCGCCCTCAGGCCACGTGCTATCTTTCGTCAACGTTCCCGTCAACGTGCCTTCATCAAACGGCACGCGCGCGATCACTGCAACGCCGAGCTCGCGACACGCCGGAAACAACTCGTCTTCCGGATTCTGATCGAAGATGTTGTAGATCACCTGCACGGCATCGATCTGTCCGCTGCGCACGGCGCGTATGCCGTTCCATGGCTCCCAACGATTGATACTGATCCCGATCGCGTTGATCAGTTTCTGACTGCGCATGTCGTCGAGCCGGTAGAACCAGCGATCGTCGCGCATCCAGTCGTCACTCCAGGTATGAAACTGCATCAAGTCAAATTGTCCGAGTCCGGAGTTTTCGAGACTGCGATGCACATACTCTTCGACGTGATCCGGTGGATAGGAGTCCGCGAGAGTGTATTCAGAGGTCGCGGGCCACTTGAGATTCTTCGGCGGGATCTTGGTCGCCGTGTAGAGACGCTTGCCGGGATTCGCTCTTACGATCTGGCCCAACAAATTTTCGCTGCGCCCATTGCCGTAAGCATAAGCGGTGTCGAAAAAATTGCAGCCCCGATCGACTGCGGCTTGCAACGATTGTAGCGACTCATCGTCATTGGAGTTGGACCAACTGGCCATTCCCCACATGCCATAACCAATTTCACTGACTTCCCAGCCAGTGCGACCAAAGCGCCTGTATCTCATGCTCCTATATTAACCACAGATTACACGGATAAAAAAACGACTACGCCTCGAAACCCACATTGGGTCTCGAGGCGCAGGGGGAACAATGTCGCTGAATTTAGTTCGCGCCGGTTGTTGACGAACCGCCGCTGGTGATCACGACGTTCTTGTCAGAGCCACCAAACGTGACACCGATCAAATTTGTCTCATCGCCGGTGGTCGTCGATCTTAGCTGAAAATCGTTGGCCTTGGTTTCGCGCTGCTCGATCTTCGTCATTGCCTGGGCCACGACTTTGCCATTCTTTGCGATCGAAAGTTGACCACTCTCGTCGTCAAACTTGATGTCGTAGGTGCCCTTCTTCACGACTGTGCCATTCACTTTGATGTCACTGTCGAAGGTCACTTTCTCTTTGTGCACTTTGGCGAACGCAACCACGCTTGTGAGCGCGCCGACCATTAGAACTGCCATCACCTTGCTTACCATTGACTTCATCACTGCTCTCCTTGATTTGGGTAGATTCTGTATCGTTATCGTTGATTGCTCTCTCTGCGACTAAACACCACTCGCAGTTGCCTTATGACAAAAACTTCTACTCAATTAACGCTGCCTCACAATAATCATTAACACGTTCATATTTTTGGTCGCGTCGCATCGAGTTTTGTGCAACCACCTGGCTTGGTACGCCACCCCAAAGCGAAAGGTTCCCTCTTTACCTTCTCTTTACAAATCTTTGCATTCCCTGACAGTTTTCACACGGGTGTTTTGGTAGACTCTGCCAATCCTGTACGAAATCTCAAATTTTTGAAGGAGATCTTGAATGAGAAAGTTGCTTTATGCTTTTGGCCTGACAAGCGCGCTGGTGTTTGCTCTGGCTGCGCATGCTGCTGCGCCAAACTTCGCCGGAACCTGGACGCTTGATAAGAGCAAGAGCCAGGGTCTCAATCAACGTATGCAGAACGCCGACAGCGTCACCCTGAACATCACCCAGACCGATAAAGAGATCACTCTTGAAGAAAAGGTAACTGGCGGTGGTCCCGGTGGCGGTCCGGGTGGTCCTCCTTCGGGTGGCGCTCCGGCGGCAGGTGGCGCTCCGGCGGCAGGTGGCCCTCCTCCGAGCGGTGGTCAAGGTACTGGTATAGGCCCCGGACGTGGTGGCATGATGGGAGGCGGTCCCCGAACATTTAACCTCGACGGCAGCGAGACCTCGGGCGAAATGGGACGTGGAAAGTTCGTGCGTAAGGCGACGCTTTCGAGCGATGGCAAGACGCTGGAGCTCGTGTCGAAGGTGACGTTCCAGACGCCGGATGGCAACGAAGTCACGACGACTTCGACCGACAAGCTTTCGCTTTCAGCGGACGGCAAATCGTTGACGATCGTTCGTCACTCTGAATCACCGCGGGGCGCGCAGGATTCAACCCTCGTCTTTAATAAATAGCTTTTTATAGGTCCTATAGGTCGGATATAAGGCCTATAGGACCTATAGCCAATCGCGGGTCACGTCGCACCAGAGCGCGAGGCCGCGCCACTCGTTGAACCTCGCATAATACCGCGCGATCTTCTTGTCGTTTGCCTTTCGGCCCTTGTTCCTGAGCTCGAAGAATCGCGCCCGCGTCCACGAGTCCAAAGCCAGTCCATCGTAACGTCCCAGCAGCTTCAATAGGTTCTCCGCAGCGTAATCGCCGACGCCTTTCACGCCCTTCATTTGCTTCAAGAGATCGCGCGTGGGCAGCTCGCTTGAGAGCCACTCCTCCACATTCAACTCGCCTGAAGCAACCCGGTCCGCCAGTTCCTTCAAATAAGGCGCACGATAACCTGCGCGCACTTCGTCAACGAAAAACTTCAGCGGCATTGCCGCCATCCCCGCGGCGTTCGGAAATGACTTGCGACCGTCATTGCTCTCTCGCCCGAGGTTATCAACGAAACCGTGAACCATCTTCAGCGTGAGCGCCCACGAACAGTTTGTCGTGCAGATCATTTTCACGAGATCCTCGAAAACGGTCGGGGAACGAAGCAGCCGTCCGGCGCCCTGTTCGCCGATCCAGGAAAACTCGGGATCGTTTGTGATAGCGAGGTAGAAGGGGTTCAGATCGTCGTCGAGCCTGAGGATGTGGCGGGCGTCACGGAGGACGATGGCGGCCTCCGATTTCGTCAACGCTCGCGACGTGTTTACGCGGACATGGGTTTTCCGCTCGGTCAGGAAGATCGTGACGGGAGGCTTTTGACCCACGTCGATGACGCGCGACAGTTCCCATTTGCCGGTGTCGAGGGCAAACGGTGGCAGTTGGTACCAGCCGTGGCTGGCGACGGTGCGGCGGAAGCTGAAATTTCGGGGTGTTGGTATCTTGAGTTCCATTTCGTGGGGCATTCTAGCAATTTGCAGCCTTGTATTGTTCACGTTCGGTCAAGCTGAATCTTGACAGTTCGGAAGCGCACATATAGACTGAGCGGACTTGAAAAAACAGTGTGTGGAAGGCTGCACTCCTCAGTTCCTAACACTTGGAGCTTAAGAGGAGAGTGAGGTCAACTACTCGACCTCCAGCAGTACTCCGGTGAACGTACGCACCGCTTCCGAAAACAAGTGAAGCCGGAGCTTTCCGGCGGGTTCGTCGCCCCACAGGGCAGCTAGCAGGGCACCCCGTGGGGCGAAACCGTTTCTAGATTTAACGGATCATCGGCGGAGATCTCCGCTGATTGATCCGTTTAATCCGTGGTTACTGTTTTACCTGACATATACGGGATTTGAGATTATCCAGGGTAGGTTCCCAACCTGAGGCAGGTAGACCTCGGCCCGGTAAATCCCTCGCTCGGTAACCACAGTCTCTTTGCTTGTGATCCCAGTTTCGTCAATCCAAGCCACGCCATCCTTATAAACCACGATCCGCGCCGGAACAGGGGTGCGCACGTGGAGACGCGTATCTGCTGTGAGGGAAATCTCATCGCCCTGAATCTTGCCGTTCCCGGCTTCAAACACAAACCCCGACGCGTCGCCGAGAAAATCAAATCCGATGAAGCAGTGTCCTGCCCGCACGGCCTCCATCAAGGTTGTCGCATCAAGCGTCTTGCCTT
>DASTTS010000260.1:0-4277 GCA_035760085.1 Pyrinomonadaceae bacterium | reverse complement strand
CGCATCAAACAAAACATGTCTTTGATTCCAAACGCGACGCCCTCGAGTATCGATCGCGTCAAATGCGCCTGGCCATGACGCATCGTTAATCCAATCCACGCGCCGCGCGCGAGCGGATCGGGATGCGGCGTGCGCTCGCCGCTGAGATACGGCAAAAAAATCAGTCCTTCACTTCCGGCGGGAACCGTGGCAGCTTCTTCAACCAGTTCCGCAAAACTTCGATCACACGCATGCTTGTCACGATACCACTGCAAGCTTCCGGCGGCGCTGAGCATGACGCCCATTAAATGCCACCGGCCTGCGACAGCATGACAAAACGCGTGCAGGCGCCCTTCCGGCTCGATTAACGCCGATTCAGTCGCGGCAAAAACAACACCGGAAGTTCCGAGCGTCACCGCGATCGTACCGGGATGCACGACGCCGGTGCCTACTGCCTGTGCTGACTGATCGCCTCCGCCTGCGACAACGGGCGTTCCGGCTCTTAACCCCGTCAACGTTGCTGCTTCGCGTGTTACTTCGCCGGTGGTTTCATGACCTTCGAATGTTTGTGGCAGCCAGTCGGACGAGATGTTGAGTGCGTTCACGATTTGAGACGACCAGTTGCGTTTGCGAAGATCGAACATCATCGTGCCTGAACCGTCTGCTTTGTCCATCGCGAGCGTGCCGGTGAGTTTGTAACGAATGTAGTCTTTCGGCAGCAGTACGTGACGAATGCGGCGATAGATTTCCGGCTCGTGTCTCTCGACCCAGAGGATCTTGGGCGCGGTAAAACCGGTGAGCGCATCGTTGCCGGTGATCTGGACCAGTTCCGCGCGACCGATGCGCGCGCGAATCTCGTCGCACTCGGCGCCGCAGCGTTGATCGTTCCAGAGGATCGCCGGCCGCAGTACTTCGCCTCGATCATTGAGCAAAACAAGGCCGTGCATCTGTCCTGTTAACCCGATCGCGGCAACATCCGCGCCGGATGCATTTGCGGTGGCGAGTGCCTGGGCGATGCTGTTGGTGGTGGCGGTCCACCAATCGCGAGGATCTTGTTCTGACCAGAGCGGGTGAGGTATCGAGAGATTCAGCGGCGTCGTGGCACTGCTGACGACGTGCCCGTCACGATCGATGAGCAGCGCTTTCGCGCCTGTTGTCGACAGATCAATCCCAAGAAGCATCTTGTAAGTCTTGAAAATCCTGCAATTCTGTCCAACGACTCACATAATTAACGGACGCCCAATAGAATGTCGGTCGTTAGCTGATCGAGCCGCTCATACTTCAGGCCCTTCGACGCCAACGCCGCGCGATCGAATGTTCGAGCCAGGAGTTTCTCAGCATCATCAGGCGAGTCGCCGCTGTTTGTCTCCTCGATCTCAGCAAGGAGTGCCTTGATCTCGGAATCTGAATTCCACTGTTCGGCCTTGTGCTTTAATATCAGGTAAGTGCGCATGCAGCCACGCGCAAAATCCTTCACACCTTCGTAGTCTTCCGTGCGATAAGCGTGCGCATCGAAGTGTCGTGGTCCATCGTAACCAACGTCTTCGAGAAACTTCACCAGCCAGAACGCTGCTTTCGGATTCGCCGAACCGAAACGCAAGTCCTGATCGTAACGACCGGGAACCTGGTCGTTCAGATCGATGTGAAAAAGCTTCCCTGCTTCCCACGCCTGCGCCACCGAATGCGACATGTTCAATCCGGCCATGTGTTCGTGGGCCACCTCCGGATTCACACCGACAAGCTCGGATCGATCGAGTGTCTCGATAAACGCGAGATAAGCTCCGGTCGTCGGGAAATAGATATCGGCGCGCGGCTCATTCGGCTTCGCTTCGAGCGCAAAACGGTATTCGTAACCCTGCCCTTCGGAATAGTCGATCAGGTAATTCACTGCTTCACGGAAGCGCTTGATCGCCTCGTCAGCACGCCGGCACGCGTCCGTTTCGACGCCCTCGCGTCCACCCCACAGCACAAAGATCTTCGAGCCGAGCTCGTGACCAAGATCCATCGCGCGCATCGTTTTCTGCAACGCATACGAACGAACGTTTCGATCGTTTGCCGTAAACGCACCGTCGCGAAACACCGGGTCGTAAAACAAATTCACGGTCGCCATCGGCACTTTCAAGTTGTGCGTTTCGCAGGCTGCCTTGAACTCGCGCACTATCCGATCGCGCTCGCTTGTTGTTGCATCAATTGGAACCAGATCGTTGTCGTGCAGGTTGACACCCATCGCGCCACATTCCGCCAACAACTGCACCGCATCGACCGGACTCAGCGTGGGACGCACGGCGTCGCCAAACGGATCGCGACCGCGATTACCAACAGTCCAAAGCCCGAAAGTAAATTTGTGTTCGGGACGAGGTTCAAATCTATTTTTACTCATGATTCATCATATTAAGCCACAAGAAGGCACAAAGGCACAAAAAGCACAAGATATTATTTTGTGTTTTTTGTGCTTCGTTGCGGCTATTCTTTTAGACCATGGAATTTCTCTTCGAGATCCTTTTAGAATTCGTTCTGCCACTAATTGCCGAAATATTTGCAGACGCGGCTCTGCACAACGTCAACCGCATTGTGTCGAAGCATGAGACGGCACGTGTCGTGCTCACCGCGATCATGTATTTCGGTGTCGGTCTGTTGGCCGGTTTTTTTAGCCTGTTGATCTTTCCAAAAGCATTCGCACGCAGTTCCACACTACCCGGCATGAGTCTCGTAATCACGCCGGTGCTGGGTGGAATCTTGCTGTCATTCATTGCCTGGCTGCGCGTCCGCACCCCGGACTGGACTATACGGCTCGAAACGTTTGCATACGGATTTCTTTTTGCATTCGCGATGACCCTCGTCAGGCTATTATTTACCGAATGAATCCCACCAGCGGCAGCTGGTGGATTGTTCAGAACCTTTCTCCGGAGATCACATTGATGCGCGAGATTCGCTGGTTTTTAACCTTTGTAATCATTGTGTTGTCGAGCGTGTCGAACATTGACGCGCAGCAACCTGACCCCGGTCTCTATTCTGGATTGCGTTGGCGAATGATCGGGCCGTTTCGCGCCGGGCGTGTGAACGCAGTCAGCGGCGTCGTGGGCCAACCGGATACTTTTTACTTCGGCTCGGTAGGCGGCGGCGTGTGGAAGTCAGCGAATGCCGGCCGCACGTGGACACCGATTTTCGACGCCACAAACGTGGCTTCAATTGGCGCCATCGGTGTCGCGCCGTCCGACGCAAATGTAATTTACGTCGGCACTGGCGAAGCAGACATGCGCGACTCGATCGCTTTCGGTAACGGTGTCTACAAATCTACCGACGCGGGTAAAAACTGGAAACATCTGGGACTCGAGAACACGAAGCAGATCGGTCGCATCATCGTCGATCCGAAGAATCCAAACACTGTCTTCGTTGCTGCGCTCGGCAATGTTTACGCGCCGAATCCCGATCGCGGCGTCTATCGTTCGCGCGATGGCGGCGTCACTTGGCAGAAAGTCCTTTTTAAGAATGACGACGTCGGCGCGATCGATCTCGCATTCGATCCGGTAGATTCCAAAATCGTCTACGCAACGCTCTGGAACGTGCGTCGTCCACCGTGGTTCATCTACACGCCGGCGAATGGGCCAGGCGCCGGAATTTTCAAGTCGGTCGATGGCGGTACGACGTGGAAAGAGATCTCGGAAGGAATTCCGCTCGAGGGTCGCGGGCACATCGGTATCGCAGTCGCGCCTGCGAATCGCAATCGCCTTTACGCCGTAGTAGATGCAAAAGATGGCGGCGTGTTTACTTCAAACGATGCCGGCACTAGCTGGACCAGACTGTCGAGTGACAAGCGATTCTGGGACCGCGGCTGGTACTTCGAAAAGGTCAGCGTCGATCCGAAAAATGCAGACATTGTTTACGTGATGAACACGTCGATGTACCGATCGACTGATGCCGGTAAAACATGGACGCCGATCAAAGGCGCGCCCGGCGGCGACGATTATCACCAGCTCTGGATCAATCCTGATGATCCGAAACGAATGATCGTTGCGAGCGATCAGGGTGCGATCGTTACTGTCGACGGCGCTGCAACGTGGAGCTCGTGGTACAACCAGCCGACCGCGCAGATTTATCACGTCGCCGCTGACTATCGTTTTCCTTACTGGATCACGGGCGCGCAACAGGACAGCGGTGCCGTCGGTACACCTTCACGCAGTATTCATTCGGATATCTCGAATCGCGATTGGGAAGGTTTGTGTGCCGGCGGTGAAGCGGGTTACACCGCACCCGATCCGTTGCATCCTGAGATCTTGTTTGGCGGAACAGTCTCGCGT
>DASTTS010000259.1:0-5130 GCA_035760085.1 Pyrinomonadaceae bacterium | reverse complement strand
TGGCGGCGACGGCTGGCGCACCCTCATCCCGCGCGAGACGCAGATGTACTTGCAGATCTACAAATCATTCGAAGGTCTTGTTCCCATGCAAAACCGGGCCACGGATAAGACTGATTTGAAGACTGATCTGCGCTGATCTGTATTTAAAAATCCGTTTAATCTGTGGCTAATACTGATCGCGAGTCCGCGTACTGTAGTTTGTAGAGCTTCCAGTAAAGCCCGCGCTCAGCCAGCAACTCCTGGTGCGTGCCCTGCTCGCGAATCTCACCATGATGCAGGACGATGATCCGGTCTGCATTTTGAATCGTTGAGAGCCTGTGTGCGACGACGATCGATGTGCGATCGCGCATCACGCGCTCGATCGCGCGCTGGATCAACTGCTCCGTTTCCGTATCGATCGAGCTCGTCGCTTCGTCGAGAATCAGAATCGCCGGATCAAATGCTAACGCGCGCGCGAACGAGATCAACTGCTTCTGCCCGACCGACAAACCCGCGCCGCGCTCACGCACTTCAGCCTCGTATCCACTCTTCAACCGGCGAATAAAACTATCTGCATGAACTTCCTGCGCCGCCCAGCGCACGCGCTCCTCGTTGATATCTTCGCGGCCCAGACGAATGTTGCCTTCAATCGTGCCACTGAACAAAAACACTTCCTGAAGCACGACGGCAAAGTTCTTGCGCAACTGATGTAAGTCCCAGTCGCGCAGATCGACACCATCGAGCAGAATGCGCCCGCGCTGGATGTCATAAAAGCGCATCAACAAGTTTGTGATCGTCGTCTTGCCTGAACCGGTGTGTCCGACGAGGGCGATCGATTGCCCCGGCTCGACCGTGAACGACACGTCTTTCAACACCCAGTCTTCATCTTTGTAAGCAAACCAAACGTTCTGAAACTCGATGCGGCCGCGCGCACGCTCGGCTTTGAGCGGCTTCTCCGGCGGCAGGATCGCAACCGGCTGGTCGAGTGTTTTGAAGATACGATGCGACGCGACGACTGCGGCTTGCAGCACGTTGTACTTGTCAGAGATGTCGCGAATCGGCTGGAACAGCGCCTGTGAATACTGGATGAACGCTACGAGCGCGCCGAGCGTGAGCACCGTGTGGCCGGGCGTGTTTTGCATCACGCGATAACCGCCGTACCAGATGATCAGCGCGATGCCGATCGCGCCGATCAGATCGACGAGTGGGAAGAAAACGGCGTAATAGAAGATCGTGTCGATGTTCGCTTTGCGGTATTCCTCGTTGATATGGTCAAACTTGCTGAGCGACTTCGTTTCCGCATTGAAGATCTGGACCGTCTGCGCGCCCGCGAAATGTTCCTGTAGGAATGCGTTGATACGTGCGATGCGTGTGCGCACGAGGTCGTAGCCTTTGCGTGCGCCGCGTCGAAACCACGTAGTCGCGGCAAACAGCATCGGCACCGTTAACAAACTCACGAGCGTGAGCTTCGGGTCGGTCCACGCCATCACGGTGATGATCGCGGCGATCATCACGAGATCGCCGAGCAGATCGGTGACGCCTTCAGTGAATAACTGGTTGAGTGAGTCGACGTCGGTGGTGAGGCGCGTCATGATGCGGCCGACGGGATTACGATCGTAGTAAGCAACTTCCTGGTTCTGAAGTTTGCTGTAAAGCTCCTTGCGGATATCGAACATCACGTACTGTCCGATGCTGTTGACGAAAATCGACTGGAAGTAGGAGAAGATCAGTCGCAGCAGTTGTGTGGCGAGGTACAGTCCGACGAGCAACATCAGCCCATCAGTCTTTTTGGGCAGGATGTACCAGTCGATCGCGTACTCGGTGAACTTCGGCTGCAACACACCAAGCAGGTTCAGCATGAGCGTGAGCCCTAACGCCGCGAGCAACAGGCGCAGGTAGGGCTTCAGATAACGCAGCAGCCTTCGCGCCACCTGAAGATCGTAAGTCTTCCCGATCGCCTCTTCCTCGTGATATTGCTTTACCGCTGTGGACATCTATTTTGTTTCGGCACGGGCGGCCACGGAGGGCCGCCCCTACAGTTGTTACTCACCGGGCGCGTTCTATGAAGTTGCGTGATTGACTACAACTGTAGGGGTGGCCCTCCGTGGCCACCCGTTGCATTGCCTCACGCCGCATCCAATTCCTCTTCGAGCAACTGTCGTTCGTGTAAATCAGCATACTCACCACCCAACGCAAGTAACTCGTCATGAGTTCCCTGCTCGATCAAGCGGCCTTCATCCAGCACGCAGATCATGTCTGCTTCGCGCACGGTCGACACACGATGCGAGATGATCACACTCGTGCGATCGCGCATGACGCCGCGAAGCTGCCCGAGGATCTTCTCTTCCGTGTACGTATCGACTGACGACAACGCATCATCGAGAATCAATATCTTCGGCTCGCGCAACACGGCACGCGCAATCGCCGTACGCTGCTTCTGCCCGCCGGACAACGTGATTCCGCGTTCACCAACGAGCGCCTCGAACCGATCCGGAAATCCCGCGATATCCTCAGATAAACCCGCGATCTCCGCCGCCCACTCAATGTCCGCTGTCTCCGCCTTCTCGACTCCAAACGCGATATTTCCCTTCACCGTGTCGCTGAACAAAAACGTCTCCTGCGGCACGTAACCAATACTCTCGCGCAGTTGTGCGAGCGGATAATCACGAATGTCGACATCATCGATGAACACCGTCGCCGGCGGCGCCTCAATCAAACGCGGAATCAGATTGGCAATCGTCGACTTTCCACTGCCCGTGCGTCCGACGAAAGCAACAGTGTGACCTTCCGGAATCGTGAGCGTTAGATCCCTGAGCACCGGCTCGTCATTCGGATGATAACGAAACGTCAGATCGCGAAACTCGATCTTTCCCTTGATCGGCGGTCGCTCAACCACGCCAGGCCGATCGGCAATCGAAGGCTCGATGCGGAAAATCGCATTGAGTCGCTTCAAGCTCGCCGTACCGCGCTGGTAAAGATTCACGACGTACCCGAGCGCGATCAGCGGCCAGATCAGTCGCGTGAGATACAGATTGAACATCGTGAACTCACCAACCGTGATCTCTCCACGCACCGCGAGCGGCACGCCCGCCCAGATGATCAGCACGTAACCAAACCCGATCAGAAACGTCATCAACGGGCGCATCAACGCTTCGACTTTTACGAGCCCGAGATTGCGCTCCGCATACTGCCGGTTGAGAGTGTTGAAGGCCGCCATCTCGGCTTCTTCCTGTGCGTACGCTCGCACAACCCGCACGCCGCTGAAGTTCTCCTGCGCGCGCGCCGTGATCTGTCCGAAGAAGTCCTGAATCTTTTCGAAGCGCGTGTGGACTTGTTGGCCGAAGAACTTAACAGTCAGCGAAACGAGCGGCATCGTTACGAAAAGCAAAAGCGTCAGCCACCAGTTCAACATGAACATCAGCGGCAGCACGAGTACAACTACGAACACGGTCTGCAACGTGTACATGATCATCGGTCCGGCGAGTTGTCTCACCGCCGAGAGATCGTTTGTGGCGCGCGCCATCAGATCGCCGGTGCGATGTTCGTGATAAAAAGAGAGCGGCTGATCGACAAGGTGTCGATAGAACTCCTGTCGCATGTCGTATTCGACGTTGCGCGACATGCCGATCAGAATGCGGCGTTGGAGGAAGAGAAAGAGACCGCTGATTATACTGGCGGCGATCACCTTGCCCGCGGCGATCGTGAGATTCGTCCAGTTAACCTGCGCCCAGTTCGCGTCAATTGCGCGGCCGACGAAGAGAGGAATGAGCAGGCCGACAGTAACACTGCCGAAGATACAGGCGATACCGAGGATCAGTTGAGCTTTGTATTTCCGAAAATAAAGCGCAAACTTCTTTAAATCTTCCACGTGAGGATAATACTTTATCTCCGGTCAATCCGCGTAAAGCATCGCTTAAGCCCTGAGATACGTGCTGATTGCGGTCGCCGCGAGCTTTCCGTCAGCGTCGAAAAGCTCCGCGGAAACGGTGATCACTCTTCGTCCCGCACGCACGACTCGCGCTGACGACCGCGCCACACCCTCGGGAACTGCTCGTAGATAATGAATCGTGAGATCCACCGTGACGGTGCGTTGGCCTTCTTCCAACATAGCCATGATTGCAATCGCCATCGATGAGTCGATGAGAGTTGCAATCACGCCTCCGTGTGCGATTGCATCGTTTCGCATGTGCTCATGCCGGAGTTTCATTGAGAGCACAGCGTGGCCGGGCTCGACTGAATCAACCTCAATCCCCAACAACTTCGCAAACGGAACGTGATCGAGCGTCATGAACGATAACTCTCTCCCGGGTTCGCCGGCTCGACGATGACGGCAGTGCCGTAAGCGAGAACTTCCGTCACGCCCTGCGCCAGCTCCGTCGTATCGTAGCGCGCACCGATAACGGCATTCGCGCCGATCTCCGTCGCATGTTGAATCATGATTTCGAAAGCGTCGTTGCGCGTTTGTTCGCAGAGTGTGGTCCAAACGGTGATGTTGCCGCCGACGATCGTTTGCAGGGTCGCGCCGATCGTGGCGAAAACGTTTCGCGAGCGCACGACGATGCCGCGCACCACGCCGAGGTTTTGGACCACGCGAAAGTTCGGCAGCTCGAAAGTGGTGGTCACCATCTGATGCGACACGGAATAACGCGGCGGGCTGACAGCATAAGGAACGCGTTGTTGCATTGAGTCACTCATCTTTTTCCTGCCTTTTTGCGGCTATATAGACTGGCGTTCTGAGATCTGACTTTTGGAATGTATAGAAATTTTTCAAGATCGCAGCGTGCGTTTTTATCGAACACGACGCCTTCCTGTTCGAGCATGCGTTGTTGTTTGTCGTGTGGCAGAACGATCCTGCCGGTGGAAGTTTTACCCTGCGCGTTGAGTACGCGATGCCACGGTGTGCCTTCTGGTGACGAGTGCATACAGAAACCAACGGTGCGTGGTGTGTAGCCGTCGCCGAGTAATTCCGCGATCTGCCCGTAGGTCATCACGCGGCCCGCCGGAATGCGACGCACGAGTGCATATACGCGCTCGCGATACTTTGGGTTTTCTTTAGCCACAGATTAAACGGATGTTCGCAAAACAACTCGCGCCGGGCCGCCGTCGCCTTTGCTGGTCCTTAGACGCAACGGCAGGCAGATCAGCTCATAC
>DASTTS010000258.1:0-4545 GCA_035760085.1 Pyrinomonadaceae bacterium | reverse complement strand
AGGTCCAAACGGAGAGTTCGAAAAAGAGCAATCTCTTGCCACTGGCGGTGCTGTCTTAATTTGAAATCTTCTCTGCGGTTCTCGGCGTATCTCTGCGCTCTCTGCGTTTGAGTTACCCTTTAACGCAGAGAACACTGAGATTCGCCGAGGACGCAGAGAAAATCGCTCAATTTAAGACCCTACCCAACTGGCTGACGTGGTTGTAGGCGCAGGGAGACGTGCAATTCTGGCCAAAATAAGTCGACCCCGGCCCTACCGGACTCAACGCGATTTCGAAAGTGGGATTTGGATGTCCCGCTAGCGAAACGTTGGTTTACGGTTTTTTGAACGTGTATCCGAGTTTGCGACCACCCGGCACGCCGAGACTCCCCGAAATCCCTTGTTTTTCGAACAGATCAGGCTCAAACTAGGGGCCATTCCACTCATGGCACGGGCTTTGACATGCGCCAGAGCGGAGAACTGTATAGTTGTGCGTGAAGTTTGTTATCTAGCTCGTTCAATTCATTCTTCGCGCGCGCATCGCCGCTCTCTCAACAATGGCTATTACAGCTCTCCAAAAATTTCTTTGAAGTAAAGCACTATGGATATCAAACGACCCCCTAAATCGAAGATCAAAAAGAAGATTCGCAACATCGTCATGATCGTGGTCGGAATCGCCGCGATCGGCGGCATCACCTACGGCCTCACGAAGCTGAAGCCGGCCGCACCGACGCTTGACCGCTCCACAGCAGTCATCGAAACAGTCAAACGCGGTGAGATGGTCCGCGACGTGCGCGGCAACGGCACGCTTGTGCCGGAGGTAACTCGTATGGTGCCGGCGCCGGCGGATGGACGTGTTGAGCGAGTTCTTCTGAAAGCGGGTGTCGAGGTTGATCCATCCACGGTCATCGCCGAGCTTTCAAACCCCCAACTCGAGCAGCAAGCATCCGACACCGAGCTTCAGGTCAAAGCGGCAGAGGCCGATCAGGAGAACCTGAAGGTGAAGCTCGAGAGCGACACGATGACGCAAAAGTCCGCGATCGCCACCATCAACGCCCAATACAGTCAGGCAAAAATACAGCTCGACGCCGATGAAAAGCTTGGGAAAGAAGGACTGGTGGCGGACATCACCCTGAAGATCTCCCGTGTGACTGTTCAGGACCTTGCGAACCGGCTCAAAGTCGAGCAGGAACGACTGGCGGTCGCCGCCAGGTCGACAAAGGCACAATTGAATGCTGCCTCATCACGCTTAGATCAATTACGCGCGCTGGCAGCGTTGCGCCGCCAGCAAGTTGATGAGTTGAAAGTCCGCGCCGGCAGCGGCGGCGTTCTTCAGCAAGTTATGGTGACGGAAGGCCAGCAGGTGACGCCTGGAACCGTTATGGCGCGCGTTGCCGATCCGGCTTCACTGAAAGCCGTTTTGAGAGTCGCTGAAACACAGATCTCGGGCGTCCGCGTCGGCCAGCCGGTTATCGTCGACACCCGCAACGGTTTGATCCAGGGAACAGTCTCGCGCATCGACCCGGCCGCTCGCGAAGGTACGTTTGAAATTGACGCAACTCTGATTGGCCCGTTGCCGCCAAGTGCGCGTCCCGATTTGAGCGTGGACGGAACAATTGAGTTGGAACGACTCAATGATGTCTTGAAAGTCGGCCGGCCCGCCTTCGGTCAAGCACAACAAACCATCGGAATGTTTGTGCTGAGTCCTGACGGTACTGAGGCAGAACGCCGCACAGTGAAACTCGGGCGCAATTCCGTCAGCCAGATCGAGATTCTCGAAGGCTTGAAGGAAGGCGACCAGGTCATTATTTCGGATACTTCGGCATTGGATAGTTACAATCGCATCCGGGTCCGGTAAAAAAAGCCATTAAAAGCCCGGTCTGCGGTGTTCAGTTAAAAAGATCTAGTACACAAAATCGTTAAGGAGCGAATGATGAGTTCTTCCGAGCCCCTGATCCACCTTGCTGATGTGAAGAAGGTCTTCTACACAGACGAGGTTGAGACACACGCACTCTCCGGTATTCATCTCGACATCAAACAAGGTGAATACGTTTCCATCGCCGGACCTTCGGGCTGCGGCAAATCCACTCTGCTCTCGATTCTCGGCCTGTTGGATACACCGACTGACGGTAAGTACGTCCTGAACAACCATCCGGTAGAGAATCTTTCACTTTCGGAACGCGCCAGAATTCGCAACCGTGAAGTGGGTTTCATCTTCCAGAGCTTCAACCTTATCGGCGACCTGACGGTTTACGAGAACGTTGAGCTTCCGTTGACCTATCGCGGCATGAGCTCCGGCGAACGCAAGAAGCGCGTCACGGAAGCGCTCGAACGCGTCGGTATGGCCCATCGCGCGAAACACCTTCCCAGCCAGTTGTCCGGCGGTCAACAACAGCGCGTCGCAGTCGCACGTGCGGTCGGTGGACAGCCGAGCATCCTGCTAGCCGACGAGCCGACCGGAAACCTCGACTCGACTAACGGCGAAGCAGTGATGGAGTTAATGCGCGAATTGCACCGCGCCGGCGCGACCATCTGCATGGTTACGCACGACCCGCGCTACGCGCAGCACGCAGATCGCATCGTGCACTTATTCGACGGTTTGATTGTCGAAGAAGAAGCAGGCGCCGATCGTCGTGAGATTCAGGAAGCGAAACGCGAATTGGCCGAGAGCGGCTTTGGAGCGATTCAATGATCAGTTTGCGCGGCGTTGAGAAGTCGTTTCCGCACGGTCCCACGAGGACTTACGTGCTGCGACGGATCGATCTGGACATCAGGCCGGGTGAGTTTGTGTCGATCATGGGCCCATCGGGAGCAGGGAAGTCGACACTGCTGCACATCCTTGGCATGCACGATCAGTCGTGGACCGGTGAGTATTACTTCGAAGACGTTCCGGTTCACAAACTGGACGGGAAGAAACGCGCTGCGCTGCGGAACCAAAACATCGGGTTTGTTTTTCAAAGCTATCACCTGCTTGACGATCAGACCGTTTTCGAGAACCTCGAGCTGCCGCTTTCCTATCGCGATGTGAGTAAGAAAGACCGGCAGTCGATCGTTTGCGACACGCTCGATCGTTTTCAGATGGTAGGCAAGAAAGATCTCTTCCCAACTCAGCTTTCAGGTGGCCAGCAACAACTCGTGGGCATTGCCCGCGCGGTGGTTGCGAGTCCGCGAATCATCCTCGCCGACGAGCCGACTGGGAATCTTCATTCGGCTCAGGGCAAGGAAATCATGGACATGTTCAAGCGGTTGAATGAAGAGGGCACCACCATTATTCAGGTAACGCACTCGGAGACGAATGCCACGTATGGCAATCGCATCGTGCGGCTTGAGGATGGATGGATCGTAAATCCGGAACGGGAGCAGAAGACCGCAGTAGGCTAACTGCTTCGGGTGTCGAACCTGGTTTAGTTTCCCTGTAGTTGCTCACAAGAAAGATTGTTAACGCGAGCGTGGAGTAGTTCTACGTTGACGTCAGAAGTGTGTGCGCAGTTGTAGAACAAGATTTACACGATTCTTACAGGATAACCAAGATGAATACGGTAGCAACAGCACAGGTTCCCCGCACCCTCATCGCTGATGATCAGCCCGATGTCCTGGCGGCGCTGCGGCTGCTGCTCAAGGGCGCCGGTTATCAGACTGAAGCCGCCGATTCACCGGCGGCGGTGCTCGATGCGATCAGGCACGAGAAGTTTGATCTCGTCCTGATGGATCTCAACTACGCGCGCGACACCACGTCAGGAAAAGAAGGTCTGGATCTCATCGAGCGAATCCACGCGCTCGATTCCGACTTGCCGATCGTGGTGATGACTGCGTGGGCCACTGTCGATCTCGCTGTGGAATCGATGCGACTCGGCGTGCGCGACTTCGTGCAGAAGCCCTGGGAAAACTCCCGCCTGCTGCGAAAGCTGAAGACCCAGATCGACTACGGCAGGCGCCAGCGCGATCGCGAAGCCGCGACACAGCGTCGTGAGCGCCAGCTCAAGCTCGATCTCGAGGAAGCGCGCGAGATTCAACGTGGGTTGATGCCTCGCAAGATGCCGCACCTGCACGGCTTTAGTATCGCGAACGCGTGGCAGCCCGCGCGTGGTGTGAGCGGTGACTATCTCGCGGCGTTCAAGTTTGACGACGCGCATGCGGCGCTGTGTGTTGCTGATGTAGCGGGCAAAGGTTTTCCGGCAGCGTTGTTGATGTCGAACATGCAAGCGGCGCTGAAGTCACTCGCTTCCGAAAGCATCTCGCCGAGTGAGCTTTGCGGGAAGTTGAACAAGCTGATGTGCGGTAACACGCCGCTGCGAAAGTTCATCACTTGCTTCTACGGCGAGCTCGACCTTGCCACACGCAAACTGACGTTCACGAATGCGGGACACAATCCGCCGATGCTGGTACATCGCGATGGGGCATGCGTCCGGCTCGAAGAGGGCGGCCGCGTGATCGGTGCTTTTTGCGATTCAACTTACACACAACAAGAAATTCAGCTTTACGTAGGCGACAAGTTGTTGCTGTTCACCGATGGTGTCACCGAGGCGCGTAATGCCGATGGTGAAGAGTTTGGCGACGCGCGTTTGC
>DASTTS010000257.1:0-6803 GCA_035760085.1 Pyrinomonadaceae bacterium | reverse complement strand
ATTGATCGGTGCGATCGCCTATGCGGCGTTGTTGATGTAC
This sequence comes from Pyrinomonadaceae bacterium, assembly GCA_035760085.1. GTDB lineage: Bacteria > Acidobacteriota > Blastocatellia > Pyrinomonadales > Pyrinomonadaceae > PSRF01. The sequence continues at coordinate 6,763 of DASTTS010000257.1, read as the reverse complement.
GGGCTGCGGACGTGGTGGGTTGGTGCCGTTGGGACGACTGATTTGCGGTTGCATGTGTCGTGGGTTTGGTTGGTGGTTGGGGCCGTTGGTGGAGTGTTGGCGGCCGTTGTGTGCATCTTCTTTACACTGAGAAGACTTGGGAGATCGTCGACGCGGGGTTTATTAGCGGGATCGATTTTCGAAGAGGATTTCTCACGCAAAGGCGCAAAGACGCAAAGAAGATCCAGGGGCTTCGGGAGTTTGCGTCTCCTTGGCGTCTTCGCGCCTTTGCGTGAGATATTCTTTAGTATTGCGGGAATCGCACTGCTCGTGCTCGGCGGACTGCAAGTGATCCCGCAGGCCGCGGGTTTCTTCGGCGGTGGCGTCGTCCTTCTCATCGCGGCGGTGATGTTGATCTCGCGGTGGCTGAAGCGACCGAGTCGATCACACATTCACGGCGCGGGCTGGTGGACCATCGCGCGCCTCGGCTTTCGTAACGCCACTTACCGCCCGGGTCGAACTGTTTTTTGCATCACCCTGATCGCTTCCGCGGCTTTCATCATCGTTGCTGTCGACTCATTCCGTCGGTCCGGTGTCTCTGCTGCCGATCGCAAGTCCGGCACCGGCGGTTACCCGCTCCTCGCCGAGTCGCTACTGCCCGTGGTGCACGATCCAAACACCGCAGACGGCCGTGAGTCACTCAATCTGAACACTAGTGAACTGCCATTGAAAGATCTCAGCTTCGTGAATCTTCGCGTCCGCCCCGGCGACGACACGAGTTGCCTCAACCTCTACCAACCACGCAACCCGAAGATCGTTGCGCCACCGGAATCATTCATTCGCGACAACCGCTTCACGTTTGCAAACTCGCTCGCCGGCACCGCTGAAGAGAAAAACAACCCGTGGCTGCTGCTCGATCGCCAACTCGACGACGGCGCGGTGCCCGTGATCGGCGACGCCAACTCTTTAACGTACGTACTGCATTTGAAGGTCGGTGACGTAATGACGGTGGACCACGCCAACGGCCCATTGAAGCTGCGCATCGTCGGCGCTCTCTCTGACAGCATCTTCCAGAGCGAGTTGTTAATGTCTGAGAAAAACTTTCTGCGCCTGTTTCCGTCGGAAGAAGGCTATCGCATGTTCCTCGTCGACGTTACAAACAGGCAACAAGCTGCGGCAGTCTCGACTGTGCTCGAAGAGCGCCTGTCAGACTTCGGCTTCGACGCAGTCTCGACCGAAGAACGACTCGCAAACTTCCATCGCGTCGAAAACACATATCTCTCGACATTCCAGATGCTCGGCGGTCTCGGTCTCGCCCTCGGCACGCTCGGAATGGCCGCAGTGCTGCTGCGCAACGTCTTCGAACGACGAAAAGAACTGGCCCTGCTGCGTGCGGTGGGGTATAACTCTTCACACTTCGCGGCAATGGTGATCACTGAAAATGTGCTGATGCTTGTATGCGGTTTGGCAGTGGGCTTTGTTTGCGCATTGCTCGCGATTGCGCCCGTGCTTTTCGAGCGTGGGGGCCGGCTGCCGAACATTTCGCTCGGTCTGTTGCTGCTGGCGGTTTTGCTTTCGGGCGCGACCGCATCGCTCGTGGCTACACTCGCCGCGCTGCGCTCGCCCCTGCTGCCGTCATTACGGGCCGAATAATCCGTCTAATCCGCGGTTAAAGGAGCAACCATGCGAATCACTAAGTGGATTTTGACTCCCCTTCTCCTCTCCACAACGTTCGTGAATGCCCAATCGCAGTCTGACTGGTCACAGTGGGGTGGACCACGCCGCGACTTCACCACGAGCTCAAAAGGGCTCGCCGCCACCTGGCCCGCAACCGGACCAAAACAACTCTGGTCACGACCACTCGGCGCCGGTCACTCAGCGATCCTCGTGAGCGGCAACACGCTGTACACGATGTACAGCGAAGGCGATCAGGAGATCGTCATCGCGCTCGCAGCCGACACAGGCAAAACGATCTGGGAACATAAATACGACGCGCCCCAGACGGGCATGAATTACGAGGCGGGGCTTGGACCACACTCGACGCCACTGCTCATCGGCGACATGCTCTACACCGTCGGTGCCATCGGAAAACTCTTCGCGCTCGATAAGAAAACCGGAAAGGTCGCGTGGTCACACGATCTCTGGAAAGACTTCGGCGGCAAAAAGATGGATCGTGGTTACTCGTGCAGTCCGCTCGCTTACAAAAACACGATCATCCTTACCCTCGGCGGACAAAACCAAACGCTCATCGCCTTCAATCAAAAAGATGGAACAGTCGCGTGGAAGAATCAGTCGCTCGACATGTCGCCATCGTCACCCATTCTCATTAATGTCGACGGGCAGGACCAACTGATCGCGTTCCTCGGCAAAGTCGTCGCGGGTCTCGATCCGAATAACGGCAATTTGCTGTGGAGTCACCCGCACGTCACCGAATGGGGACTGAACATCAGTAACCCCGTTTGGGGCAGCGACAACCTGCTCTTCATCTCGTCGGCTTACAGCGGCGGCAGTCGCGTACTGAAGCTGACGCAAAAAGATGGAAAGACGACGGCTGAAGAGATCTGGTTTCACCGGCGCATGCGCCTGCATCACGGCACTGCGATCCGCATCGGCGATTACGTCTACGGATCGAGCGGCGACTTTGGACCAGCATTCTTTGCGGCAGTGAACGTGAAGACTGGCGAGATCGCCTACCAGGATCGCACGTTTCCGAAAAGCAATTTCGTCCTCGCCGAGGGGAAGTTGATTATTTTGGACGAAGACGGCAATCTTGCTCTCGCAACCGCGACACCAACTGAGCTGAAAGTGATCTCGAAGGTGAGTGTTTTGAAAAACCTTGCCTGGACTGTGCCGACACTTGTTGGAACGAAGCTGTACTTGCGCGATCGGCGCACGATCACAGCACTCGATCTTAGTTAAAAATCCGCGTGATCCGCGGTTAATAAACCGGAGGAACAATAATGATGCGAGGTTTCGGAGTCGTCTCTCTTATGCTCGTCCTGTTTGTCGTCGCTCGGGCCGATAACTGGCCGCAGTGGCGTGGTCCAAGTCTCAACGGCGTCAGCAACGAAAAGAACCTGCCCGTTAAATGGACCACTGAAGAGAACGTCTCCTGGAAAGTGCCGATGCCGGGCTACAGCGGCTCGACCCCGATCATCTGGCGCGATCGTATCTTCCTGAACGTCGCCGACGGCGACAATCTTTCCCTTTGGTGTCTCAACAAAACAAACGGCGCAGTGCTGTGGAAACAACCACTCGGCGGCGGCAACATGAAGATGCGCAAGCAGAACATGTCCTCGCCCTCGCCAGTCACCGACGGCCGCAGCGTCTACGTGATGACGGGCACGGGGATACTCAAAGGCTTCGACTTCAACGGCAAGGAGCTTTGGAGTCGCGACATTCAGAAGGAATACGGCCAGTTTGGCTTGCAATGGGGCTACGCCTCTTCACCGCTCCTGCACGAAGACTCGCTTTACGTTCAGGTGCTGCACGGCATGAAGACTGACGATGCGTCGTACGTGATGCGCATCGACAAGAAGAACGGGAAGACGTTGTGGAAAGTTGATCGCCCGACGAATGCGATTCGCGAGTCACCTGATTCGTACACCACGCCGGCGCTGCTGCGTTACGGCAAGACCACGGAGATCGTGATCACCGGCGGCGATTGCGTAACTGGTCACGACCCGGCAAACGGTAAAGAACTGTGGCGTGCGAATGGTTTGAATCCCGACAACAATCCGTCGTACCGCATCGTCGCGTCGCCGATCATTTTTGACAGCATCATCTATGCGCCGACGCGCATCAAGCCGTTGCTGGCATTGAAAGCCGGCGGGCGTGGCGATATCACGAGCTCGCATGTGTTGTGGTCTACGGGCAACGGGCCTGATGTGCCGACGCCCGTCACCGATGGCAAGTATTTCTATATCGTGAACGATCGCGGGATCATGTTTTGTCTCGATGCGAAGACTGGCGCTGAGGTTTATGCGAACCAACGCATCAAGCCGAGTACTTACAGCAGCTCGCCAGTGCTTGCTGACGGGAAGATTTACATCACGAACGAAGAGGGATTGACGACAGTGATTGCGGCTGGACCGAAGTTTGAAGTGCTGGCCGAGAATGCTTTGAATGGTGAGTATGTGCTCAGCTCACCGGCAATCTCGGACGGGCAGATCTTCATTCGTACCGCTCAGCATCTGTATGCAATCGGGAAGAAGTGACGACAGATTTTACGGATTTCATATACGGATTGAGGTTAATTATGAAGAGGTTCTTAGTTCTCGTAGGGATTCTGGTTTTAGCTGTGGTGAGTGCGAGAGCACAAGAGTCACAGCTCGGAAGGGTGGAGTTTCCGACGTCCGGATCGAAGGCGGCACAGGCGCATTTTCTGCGTGGGCTCGCGGCGTTGCATTCGTTCTGGTACGAGGAAGCGCTCGAGGCGTTTCGTGAGGCGACGAAAGTCGATCCCGATTTCGCGATGGGTTACTGGGGCGAAGCGATGACTTACAATCACCCGCTCTGGTCCGAACAAGATATTGCCGCAGCGCGACAGGTGCTGACGAAGATCAAAGAAACGCCGAAGCTGACCGATCGAGAACGCGCTTACATCGCCGCTGTGCGATTGCTCTACGGTGAAGGTGACAAACGCGCGCGTGACGCAGCGTATTCGGCAGCGATGGAAAAGGTCTATGTCGCGTATCCGGAAGATCTGGATGCAGCGGCATTCTACTCGTTGTCACTATTGGGAATGGCAGGTGGCGCAAAAGGTTATCGTTTGCAGGCCAGGGCGGGCGCGATCGCACTCGAAGTCTACCAGAAGAACCCAAACCATCCCGGCGCGGCGCATTACATTATTCACGCGTTTGACGATCCGGATCACGCAATCCTTGCGCTTCCGGCCGCGCGTCGTTACGCCAGTATCGCACCCGAAGCACATCACGCGCGTCACATGCCGTCGCATATTTTTCTGCAACTCGGAATGTGGCCCGAAGCTGCGGCGTCGAATGAAGCCGCATGGGAGTCGTCAGACGCATGGATGAAGCGCAAGAACCTTTCGCTCAGCGTGCGTGATTATCACAGCCTGCACTGGCTGCTCTACGCATACCTCCAACAAGGTCGTTACAACGATGCGGAGAAGTTGCTCAGCCTGATGAAGAAGGTGATGTCGGAGTCCACGTACGATAACAAGCTGCGGCCCGGTTATTACGAGAACAACTACGCGAACATGGCGGCAGCGTTTGTGGTCGAGACAGAGCGCTGGAACCTCGCGACTGAATTGTTTCCTGAAAACAAACCGGCAAGCGCTTCCGAGCAAGCGACGATCTCCGGCAGTCACGGAAGTCATAACGCGATGCCTGGTTCAGGCGCCACATTGCGTACGTCGTCAGCAAGCGTAACCTTGCCGTTATTTATTCGCGGTCTTGCCTCTGCCGTTAATGGCTCGGATGTAGCGGCGCAAAACATCGCTGGATTGAGTAATGAAATTCTGAAGCTCGAGATCGAGGCGCTGAGTGCGTCGACGAAGAAGGACTATGCGAAGGCGATCGAGTTGATGAAGAAAGCGACTGCTTTGGAAGAAGCGATGAACGCGCCGTACGGTCCGCCGGGACTCATCAAGCCTTCACACGAGCTCTACGGTGAGATCCTGTTGAAGGCCGGCAAACCCGCGGAAGCGACGGAGCAATTCAAGGTGTCACTGCAACGACAACCTAACCGCGCGCGTTCGTTACTCGGCGCCGCCCGCGCCGCCGCGCAGACCGGAAACCAATCCGGCGCCCTGACCGCCTACACCGCATTGCTCGAACAGTGGAAACAGGCAGACAGCAATATCGTCGAGCTGCGCGAAGCCCGCGATTATCTCAAACAAGCAAGGCGTTAAGTGAATTTCTCCCGCAAAGGCGCAAAGGCGCCAAGAAGACGCGAAGCGCTCCCGAAGCCCTTGGGTCTTCTTGGCGCCTTTGCGCCTTTGCGCCTTTGCGGGAGAAATTTTTATCTTTTCTCGCGTACGTCAAACGCGTAGATCGTATCCTGATCGCGTAGATACAACCTTCCGCCTGCAACCACCGGGTGCGTCCACGTCGGCAACGAGTCCTGCGGGATCCGGAAGCGTCCCTTCTCCTTGTAACCAGTCGGCGTCGCCTCAACCAGACCTACTACGCCATTCTCACTGAAGCAGTACAAATTTCCGTCGGCGTAGACCAGCGCTCCCTTCCCAACACTCCGATCGCGCCACGCAATCTCGCCGGTATCAAACTTGATCGCCGTCAGAATCGCACTCGAGAACCCGTACAAGTAATCGCCAATCAACACCGAGCTGCTGTGATGATTCCGCATGTCCTTCGTGAACCAGATCTCCTGCGCTTTGTTGTCAGGCTTGATCTCCACTACACCACCGCCAGTGCCGTAGTCGGATGAGATAAACACGCGGTTCGCTCGTGCGATCGGCGTCGCGACATTTGCGACGTTGTTTGCCGGCCGCGCGTACTCCCACAACAACCGGCCATCCTTCGCGTCGAGTCCGACCGCTCGCTCACTCGTGAAGAACACCACCTGCGTGGCGCCGTTTATTTCAACCGGAATAGCTGACGAGTAACCTGCCTTGTCGCTCTGGCTCTTCCAGATGACCGATCCATCAGCCTTGTTAAGTGCTACGATCGACGCGTTTGGCCCGCCCGGATTTACGAGCACTTTGTTCCCGAGCACGAGTGGCGACTCGCTGATTCCCCACGTGATATTCTCACCACCAAATTCCTTCAGCACGTTCTTCGTCCAAACGACCTTGCCCGTG
>DASTTS010000256.1:0-3928 GCA_035760085.1 Pyrinomonadaceae bacterium | reverse complement strand
AAACTCCAACGCTGGGGCGGCCACGGAGGGCCACCCCTACAGTTGTTTTTTGTCACTCCTGGTCGTCGCGGGGGCGTTCGGCTTCGGGTGTGAATTCGCCGAGGGTCGCACGCACCTGTCGCTCGTTGCCGTCGCGCCTGACTGTGAGCGTGATTTCCGTCCCCGGTTGTGTCGACGCGATCGCGTTGCGGAATGAGTTAGGATCCGTAACCGGTTGACCGTTGAGTGCCGTTATCACATCGCCCGCTTTCAGCCCCGCACGATCCGCACCGCTCCCGCCCTGAACCTGGTAAACAACCACACCCGGTCCCTGCGTAACTCCCAACTTCGAAGCTTCCTGAGACGGGATAGGCAGCACCACGATCCCAAGCTGCCCGCGCCTGACTTTGCCCGTATTGATCAACTGGTCCAATACATTACGCGCCATGTTTGACGGAATCGAGAAACCCAGGCCGATGCTGCCTCCGGACGGCGAGAGTATTTGTGAATTAATGCCGATCAACTCACCGTTAGTACTCACCAGAGCGCCACCCGAGTTGCCGCGATTGATCGGCGCGTCGGTTTGCAGAAAGTCTTCAAAACTTCCGTTACTCAAACCCGTCTGCCGGCCCTTCGCGCTGATGATTCCCATCGTCACAGTTTGTCCGACCCCGAGTGGATTGCCGATCGCAAGCACCACATCACCAACGCGCGTACGATCCGAATCACCCAGGACCAGCGTTGGCAAACCACCCGCATTCACTTTCAACACTGCAAGATCGCTGGGCGGATCGGAACCAACCAGCTGCGCCTGAAGACTGCGATTGTCGTTCAAGTCAACTTCGATCTGATCCGCGCCGTCGATCACGTGATGATTCGTCAGGATGTAACCGTCTTCTCTGACGATAACGCCTGAACCGAGACCCTGGCGTTCTGGCTGGTTCGGAGCTTGTTGTCCGCGTTCACCGAAGAAGCGCCGGAAGAAAGGATCGTCCATGAACGGAAACTGCTGCGGTTGCCGCGAACGCATGCGCGAGTGAATCGTCACCACCGCGGGTGTGGCTTTGCTGACGATGTCAGCGTATGACGCAACCGGCACGACGGCGGGATTACTGGGCGGCACGGCGCTTCCACCCCCTGGATTATTGGGATTTCCGCTGGACTCCAGCGCAAAGCGGCTACCACGATCGCGATTGCAGGCGCCCAGCAATGAGATTGCGATCACGAGACTCACGATTATTCCGGCACGCATAGGATCAGACTCCTCGTTGGATAGGATTACAGGATTATAAGATTAACAAGATAGTCCAGTAATCACACTGCGCGCTGGCGGCATCGTGTCTGTGATCTCACGAAATTGTGCAGTCGCAGTTGATAACGAGTTTCTCGAGGCGCCGTTCTCGAATCGTGCGGTACAGATGCGGAATTTATAAAAGTGAAACTGAAGTGGGGCGGCTTGTTCGCCACTTCGGGAATAACGCCACACGCCAACTTTGTAAAACAATGTTGTCAATCGGCTCGGCCTTTGCGATAATCCCGCACATGAGGTTTTTGGCCTCGATCGTCCCCGACAGCCCCGTAGTCCTCCACCGCCCGCGCTGAGGCGCTGGTGCCCCGGTTACTCACTAGAAATGCTTAACCGACAGACGATGGTCTGGGGGGATCAACTATGAGAATCCGGCGATATTTGAGAGCTTTCTCGTCTTTTCTGACCCAGTTGGGCGCCGCTCTCCTGAAAGCTGCGTTAACCAGCATCATTCTGGGAGTTGTGGTCGTCTCAATCATGCACTACATGGGCGTGCCTGTGCCCAGCGGTGATGACCTGCTGAGAGGAGTATCGAGACTGGCTCACGTTCTGTCCTGAGGAAAAATTGATTACAGACTTGAGTAAGGCTTACGAACTGCTGGGGGTGAAGCCCGGCGTTTCGAGCGGGGAACTGAAAGCAGCGCATCGTGACCTTGCCAAAGTTTGGCATCCGGATCGCTTTGGGCACGATCCGCGCTTGCAGGAAAAGGCGCAGGAAAAGCTTAAGGAAATCAACGAGGCGTACGAGCTGATAAGCTCGGGTAAGACTCCGCGACCTGCGCCGCCTCCGCCGCCGCGTGCTGCCGAGACGGTTTACACCGCTCCGTTCACTGCAGTCGAGAGACGTTCAGCTCCGCGTGGAGGCAGTTGGAAGTCGGGTGCGGTCGTGTTGATCTTTCTGGCGGTCTTCGCCGTCACGATGAAGGTCTTGCTCGATCGACGCAGCCACGCACAGCCACTACAGGAATCTGAGCCTGTTCAAGTCGAAGCTACAACGCGCACGGAGCCGGCGACGCGAGCCGAAACGAATCACAAGCCGACTCGCCCTGACTCGACTGTCGAAGAGCCCGCAGTAGCAAGCGACACAACTACCTCCTCAGCCCCGACACCGGCACTCGCCACCGTCACCGTCCTAATCGATCCCGAGAGCGGAATGCTCGCGAAACCAGGCTGTCCTGTGCGCAGTCGCATGACATATCCGAGCGGCAGCCAGCCCAGCGCTTACTGCAACATCAACCACGCTCCGCCGCCCAAGGAATCAAAACTCAAAACTCTCAAAGAAAAAATCCTGCATTAAAACGCGAAGACTAACTGCTGCTGTACGCGATACGTCGTCGGTGCGAAATCGCCAAGCGGGACAAAGAAGTTTGGAAACTGCCCGCTGCGGCGCAACGAGTTCTGAATAAACAACAAACTCTGGAACGTCACCTTCTTGCTGATTCCGTACTCAAACCGGAGATGACTCGTGCGGATGTTCACGCCCGTTCCCGTTCCTAAATCGTCGTCCGTCACCTGCGAGATCATTGAATTCGCACCCTTGATCGCAAACACATACATGAACGACGTGTCGCCGCGTTTCGTGATCCTTCCTACCTGCAACGCCGCCAGCATCGCATCACGTTCATTCAATCCGGTCGCCACATTGCGCGCGAGCTGAAGATTGAAAGTGACCGGAAATGCATGGTCGCCGCGCGTGAAGCCTGCGTAGTTCAAACGATACGTCAAACGTGCAACCTGGAATCCCGGCGCAGTGTAAACAACGCCGCCCGGAGTCGTAGTCGCGTTGCCGGTGCCTGGTAGTGGTCCTGAGAGCGCGATGCCGATTCCGGGCTGGACCAGCAGCACGAGACCATCCTGCGTTGACGCAAGTTGAATCTGATTCGGATGATTGTAGAGCTGAATGTCGCCGCCGATCTGGCTGTTCCAGCGCTCGTTGAACTTCTGATTGACGAGCAGTCCCTGGTGGAAGAGCGTCGCCGATCGTCCGGATGTTCCGACAACCTCACCAGCGCGGGCGAGTGGGCTATTCGGCGCGATCACGGCGACGTTCGGAGTCGAAAGAATGTACTGCCCGGCGCGGAACTCGAGACTCGAAACGTAAGCGCCGTTTGATTTGAACGCGTGTGTGTATCGTTCGTTGAAGCCGTTGAAGCGCAGGTCGTCATCGAAAAGGAAGCGCGAGTTGTCGGCGAAAATGTCCAGCACGCGGCCGCCTTGTAGTTGCCATGACTTCGTGGGTCGATACTCGATCCACGCTTCACTCAGCGCGAAGGGGGCGCGAACTGCTATCGAGGTGAAGTCTTGATTTGTCGAGAGTTGGTTGTTCAACGGGCCGGTGGCGAGCTGGGCGTGGAAGCTCAGGTTTGGATAAAGATCTGTGTCGAGATTCAAGCGGAAGCGATATCGCGCGCGCGCGTTTTGCACATTTCCGAGCGGCGGATCGGGTGGCTCTGTCGCGCTGCGAAACGTGCCGTCAAAGCGTAGACGAAAATCGCCGCTGAGTCTCACGGGACCGATTTTCAAAGCCTGACCTTCGACTTTCGCGAGGCGCTGTTCGATCGTCGGTGTTTGCTGCTCAGCGGGTGCTGCGGCAGCAGGTGCCGGCTCGGGTTCTTTGACTGTAGCCACGGTTGGTGTGGCGTT
>DASTTS010000255.1:0-16166 GCA_035760085.1 Pyrinomonadaceae bacterium | reverse complement strand
TGGGCCGACCACAACTCGCCATGGCCCGAGACAAATTCAATGATGCGCTCGGAAGCAAGTCTGGTGATCCAAACACCTCTCAACACTTCTTTGATAGCGTTGAAATCGGAGACTACAACCTCGTTGAGAGTTTTATCGTCGAGAAGCTGGAATGCAGCGATAGTCTCGAGGTGACGGCGTTCAAGGGCGTCGAGTTTCTGTAAGTATGAGTCGTCTTGAGTAGCGGCGAGACTCACCGACTCGATGAGTGCGTTGGTTACGCCACTCATAGCCGAAACCACTACCGCCACACGCTCCTCAGATGCTTGCGACAGAACGATTTCACCGGCCGCTCGATAACGATCGGCATCGGCGAGACTGGTGCCACCAAATTTGTGAACTGTCCATCCTGTATTCACGTCTTCGCTTCCTTTATCCACAGATTACACAGATTCTATAAACGATCGGTGATCTCTGCCCTAATCCATTGCAATTTCACTGGGTTACTACTATATTTTTGGCGTATTTGACATGTCACCGGCTGCTAAGCCGGCCTCATGGTCTTCATTGCCAAGCCCGCAGCGCAAGACCGTCGACCGCACGATCCTCCGCCCTGCGCCCGTTATGAACCCAGTACCTTGTCTCTAAGCAAGGTAATCCAGCCGGGAAGAACATCATGGCCTACGTCCCCAACTTCGAATATGACATTTTCATCAGTTATTCCCACGTCGACAATCTGACAACACCTACGGAAAGTATGGGTTGGATTGATACTTTTGAAGAGTGCCTGAAAGTACGCCTTTCGCAGCGAGTAGGGGACATGAGAGTCGTCAAGATCTGGCGTGACCCGTCGCTCGATGGTAGTCAACTCTTCGATACAACCATTCAGAACAGAATCAACCAGTCGGCACTCTTCCTCGCGTTTACTTCAACGGGCTATCTCAGCTCAGACTATTGCCGGCAAGAATTGGAATGGTTTCATCAGAACGCGACTAACAATCTGGGTGTTAGCGTAGGCGATCGCATGCGGGTGTTGAACGTTCTACTCAACAACATTCCGTATCAGCGTTGGACCCAATACTTCGGCAAAACCAGCGGGTATCCTTTCTTCGCTTCGGACAACGAGGAAGACCCTGGTTATCCGATCAGATGCACCGGCGAAGCGTTCGAGCCGCAACTGCGCAAGCTTGTCGACGCGATCTATAAAACTTTGACGGCCATTAAAAACGTTGTGGCTCCCGCAGCACCGCCCAGGACTGTCACCAAGACTATTTACCTCGCCGACACCGCCGATTCGTTAGTCAAGCATCGCGAGCGTCTACGGCTTGAGCTGGGCAACAAGGTCCGGATCGTCAGCAGGATCCCGCCACCGTATGACGCCGAGTCGCATCAGGAGAAAGTGGTCGAGGCGATGAAGACGGTAGATCTGTCTGTGCATCTGCTGGACGTTTGGCCGGGCCGTGAAATCGAGGGAGAAGCGGGCAAATCGTACCCGCAAAAGCAGGTTGAGTTAGGAATGCAATATGCGAAGTCGCAGTTTATCTGGGTACCGAACACTCTCGAACTGGCGACGATTGATGACGAGGGCTACAAGAATTTTATTAATAAATTGCAGAGCGGCAATCGGGGTGAGGCGGACTATTGTTTTATTAAAGGTGCCGCAAATTCGCTCAGTCGCGAAGTCACAGAGATGCTCGAACGCAAGCCGGCGCCTGGACAAAACGGTAAACCTTCCACCTCCGCTGCGGCACTGGTTGACACGCACTGGAAGGATCAATTGCACGCTGCCCACTTAGGCGAATTTCTCAGGGAGAAATCTATTAAGCCCTTAATCAATCCCGAAGAGGATGACCCGAAGCAGAATATGAAGTTCCTCGAAGAACGTCTGAAGCAGGTCAACAAATTGATCGTGATCTACGGTGATGTGGCGGAGGACTGGGTGCAAGAACGCCTTAGAGTTGCGATGCATCTCGCGATCGACGCGCGAGTCGATTTGAAAGCGTTCGGCGTTTATTTTGCACCGCCACGCCAACGTGGGCCGGAGGGTATTTTCAAGTTGCCGTGGACTACCGTCCATGAGTTTGACAACCGAGACATCAGCAACCCTCAGAATCTTGGTCCAATGCTGAATGCAGCTTAGGAGCACGAGCATGGAAACGAATCTCCCTACAACCGGTTCGCTCAATCAGGGTTTTTCACACGACCAACATGGCTCACGGCCCGATGCCTTTCCGGAAAATCCCTTTGTGGGCTTGCGACCTTTCAAGAGCAATGAAGGGCTACTCTTTTTCGGGCGACGCGAGCAGACTCTTGAACTCCTACACCAACTTAAGCAGTCGCGCTTTCTTTCAATCGTAGGCAGTTCCGGTTGCGGTAAGTCTTCGCTGATACGCGCGGGATTGATTCCCAAACTCAAGGCCGGGTTTCTCGTCGAGCAGCGCGACCAATGGCGGGTTGCAACTGCGAAGCCGGGTGATGCGCCCGTCGATAATCTCGCTCAAGCGCTGGTTGAAGCATTCCCGGAGGAGTCTGGTAGTGCGGCTGTGATGACGCTGGCCGAGGCAATGCGGATGACGTGTACACAGGCAGTAGTGGAGTTCCTCACTGAGCGACTCAAAGACTCGGACGCCAACCTGCTGCTCATGATCGATCAGTTTGAAGAAGTGTTTAACTTCGGACGATACGGTGAAAAAGAGATCACTGACACCGAGGACACGCGCGACAAGGATGTGCAACTGCTGGAAAAACTTGAGCGAGAACGACGTCGCGAAGAGGCGGCTGATTACGTTTCGATCATGCTTGGCCTGGCGCAAACTGATCTGCCCGTCTATGTGGTGATGACCATGCGTTCGGATTTTCTCGGCGACTGTGATGTGTTTTACGGACTGCCGGAGGCGATGAACAGCAGCCAGTATCTGGTTCCACGCCTGATCCGGCCACAGCGTCAGGAAGCGATTGAGAATCCGATCCGGTTGTACCGGCAAACAATCTCTCAGCGGTTGTTGGACCGCGTGCTTAACGACGCCGGTGAGGAAGCAGATCAGCTTCCCGTAATGCAGCACGCGATGATGCGTACGTGGGACAAGTGGAAAGCGTCCGACGATCCGGCTCTGGATCTGCAACATTACGAAGCCGCAGGCACGATGAAGCAGGCTCTCTCGAACGACGCTGAGGAAGCGTTGTCGGGGATGAGCAAGGAGGATGTGGAATTAACCAAACGACTGTTTCAAACGCTGACCGACAACGATCCGCGTGGTCGCCGCATTCGCCGGCCGACGCACCTGCTTGAGATACAAACGATCACCGGAGCGCCGCGTGAGAAGCTGTTGGAGATCATCTCGCATTTCGTTAGTCATGGTCGATCGTTTCTACATTTGTCTCAGGATCCGGTCGATCCGCTCGTCGATATTTCACACGAAAGTCTGATCAGGCAATGGACCAGGCTGCGTGAATGGGTTACGGAGGAATCGCGTTACAAAGATCTCTATTTACGACTGGTGGGAATGGCTAATCGTTACTACCAGCCCGTGCGTGAGGACGTGCTGCTGAGCGGGCCGGCACTTCAGTTTGCCCTGGACTGGAAAGAGAAGCGCAATCCGAACCAGACGTGGGCTAATCGTTACCATCCCGCGTTGGCCCAGGCGCTCAGGTTTCTCGAAGAAAGCAAAGCGCGGCGTGATCACGACATAGCGGAAGCTGAGCAACGCAGCAAGGAGGAATTAGAACGCCAGCGACGGGATTTGGAGCAGGCTCAACTGCTTGCCGAAGAAAAACAACGGTTCGCTGAAGCAGAGGCAGCGGCACAGAAAAAAGAGTTGGACGCAGCGCTGTTGCTGGCGACGCAAAGAGAAACTGCGGCGCGCTGGCAACGCCGGGCGATACTGGGCCTGGGAATTCTACTAGCACTCGCAGTCGCAACCACCGTCTATGCGTTTAAAGCCAGGAGTAATGCTGAGCACCAAAAAAACCAGGCCGCGCAGGCTGAAAAGCTTGCGGCGACGTTGTCCGTCGAACTAGCGCATAAGGTAAACGATCTAGACGCAAGCCTTGCTCATGAGCAACTGCTACAGCGGTCGGAAAAGGCAGCTAAAGTAGAGGCCGTGAAGCTCCAGAAGCTCGCGGAATTAGCGGCCGCGCGCGCTAATCAACTGGCGCGTAAAGCTCTTGCCGCTGCTCAGCGAGAGAGAGCGGCGTTGATAGGTTTGCAAACAGCCAACCGGCGTACAGAACTCGCCGCTAACGAAGCAGCCGACAACGCCCGCAAAGCGCGTCAGGCTGAAGCTAAGGCAGTCGGTATGCAGTTGGCCAATCAGAACTTTAGGGAAGGGTTGACGCTTGCGAGAACAAACAACCCGAAGGCCGCGGCCGAGAAGTACAAGAAGGCAGCAGAGGAATTTCAATACTTACCTGACGAGCGTAACGGGCAGGCAATCGCCTACATGGAACTAGCAGACCTGTATCTCAAGTCGGAGGATTCGAAGATAGTCAAAGAGGGAATGAAGTACCTCGGTCAGGCCGGAGATATTTATGAGGAGATTAAGGATAATAACGGTATCGCCGCCAACTTCATTAAAATTGGTGACTTTTACATGTCGGATACACTTCTCGATGATGCCACTGACGAGGAGATATCCAGTCATCGCTCCCTGGCATCGTTGATGTATCACGAAGCTTTCGACTCATACAAGAAGGCGAACAATCTTGGAGGACTCACCGCGACGGCGGACAAGCTTACCAATTTTCATCGCATTTCAACCGAGCCTGAAGATCTGCAGATACTGATTGATATCTACAATGATCTGCTGCCTCACTACACTGAAAAACAAGTTGCTCAGGAGCGAGTTTCGCTGTATCTCAAACTCGGCGAAGCTCAAAATCGTCTCAAAGCTTCTGATTTGGCAAAGGAAGCTTTTGAAAACGCCCTGAAGGTTTATCGAAACTTCGGAGACAAGGAAGCCAAAGAAGGTGAAGCCAGAACGTATGTCGATATTGGATATGTGTTAGGCGGGGACGAGGACATTAAAAAATACACTGAGCAGGGACTTGCGGTAGTCAGGGGGACGCAGGATCCTCTCGCAGAGGGGAATACGCTAAGGTACGTCGGTAATAAAGTTCAAAAGCGATGGTCAGTTGGTCCTACCTCACGGCCGGGACACGATTTGGAACCGAAGCAAGCCGTTGAGTACTACACACAAGCACTCACCCGTTATCAAACAGTACCGGCAACACCCGAGGTAAATAAAAGGCAAGCAGAAACGCTGACTGATCGGGGCACGATTAATCTCCAAATAAATAAAGCGGAGGCCCTCGCTGATTTTCAGAAGGCGTACGAGCTTTACACAGAGAAGGACGGCCAGCAACGAGCAGCTTTGCGTTTCAGCATCGGAACAATACAAGAAGAAACAGGACAGTTAGAGGAAGCGCTGAAATCCTTTCAGGAAGCAGATGAGATATTCAGGAAAGAGGAATTGCTGGAAGAGTTCCGCAGCGGCCGGGCCATCGACCGTGTTAGGGCAGCATTGGAGAAACGTAACGGACGTCCTAATCCATAATAAAACTTCGAAATTGCTGCACCTCCAGATAGGCCTTATCTGCGGCTTTGGCAACTTTGTCGAGGTTGATTTTTAATTCCTCAATATTTAACGATTTGAGGGGCACCTCGTTTCTTACAAACAGATCGTCATCCTTATCGAAACCCACCTTGACGGGATCCAACTCTTTTGCCAATCGAGGTATAGCAGCTTTTGCTCCGTCCACTCTTAACGATTTTCCTCTTGCAACAATGACCTCTGTGAACAGTGAGCCACCCTCTGTGTACAGCACGAGTTGAAAGAACTTGAGGTTCTCCCCACGTTGCCTGATTATCCATACTCCCGCACCCGGGGTCGTATATTTGAGCCCTGATGCCGACAGTACCTTTTCTACGGTTTCTATTGCTTGTTGCTGGTCCCAACTCTTTTGCACGTACTCTGGCAAGGGCTCTCGTTTTACCCTCCTGGTGCTGGTGGTGCGTTGAGCCGAAGCTGGCACCACACTCAGAGTCATGATGAGCAGTATCAACAGCATGAACGATCGCGTGCGGAGAGTTTTCATGGCAGGAATTCTTCCTTCCTTATGTGAGACGGGGCGCGCACGCAATTCTATCACTGCTACTTCGTATTCGTCGTATCAATACGCGCGTAGAAGATGTTGGTCTCGGGAAGTTTTTCGTCCTGGGCGATGAGGATTGCCAGACCTTCTTCCTTGCCTCCGTCGCGTCGTGAGAACAGGCAGACGGCGCCGTGGTTCTTCGTGTCGTCGGTGTCGCCGGTACAGCCTTTGTCGTTTGCGATCCAGCCGGCGGCTTTCATGCGCGCGACGGAATAGAAGTCTTTTACTTCCTGCGCAGGCTTGTCGGTGCGGAAGGAGATGAAGTTAACCTTTCCCTGCGTCATGCCGCGAATCAACAAACGCATTCCCAACGGGATTTCGATTTCGGCTTTGGTGGCGCCCTGAAACGGTGGCACGTCGGGCCAAAGCTCACTGACGGTACCCGCGTTCTTGTCGCCTGCAAGTCTTTCCGAGAGCTTGCATGAAATAGCCACGCCCAGAATTAAAGCTAATGCCAGAAGGGAAGCCGATACTTTCATACTTGCCTCCATTTGAGATTTCTCTGCGATCATCTCTGCGACCTTTGCGTCGAAATAGCCCTTTAACGCAGAGAACGGAAAGATACGCAGAGCACCCTAGAGATCCGTTTCAATTCGGTTGCTTAACGCGTGACGACCGTTTTCACCTGGTTGCGCTTGAGCAGTGTGACCATGCCGTTGCGGCGATACCATACACCATCTTTCGTTCGCCAGACCTCGTCAGCTTCGATTTTTCCACCGCTCGTCAGCATTATTACGGGTTTACCACCCTGCCGGGTTCCGATTCCTGGTCCACTGGTCGAGACTGGATCGCTGGTGGAGCGTGTGTGTGATGTGGCCAGCTTTTCTGATGGTCGTGGAGATGGTGAGATCGATGGCGAAGGTGATGGCGAGACTTCGGGTGATGGTGATGATGTTACCGAAGGTTGAGCTGCAGGTTCGATTGTGACTTGCGGTTCAGTGGCAGCGGAGGCTTTTTGTTGTTGACGACTGAGACCGTAGTAGACCGCGAACACGAGCACACCGAGTATGAGTCCAATCGCTGCGGCGATTGGGAGCGGACGGCGTTTTGGTGGGCGAGCGGCGCTTTCGACCGCCGAGTCATCGACGTGCTCGAGTGGAGTTTGATCGAAATCACACTTCGAGTCTGAGTCGGGAAAGAGGAAGAGGCATTGGGGGCAGCGCTTCATCGGGGACTTACATGACGTCAGAATTTAAACGGTTTCTTGAGAATGCGGCCGGTCTTTTTCAGGATGTTGCCGACCTTTGACTCGTCTTTCTTTTCTTCGACTTTCGCTTTGGCTGGCGTCGGCGTCGGCGCTGGTTTAGCAGCGACTTTCTTCGCCGGCACGGCGGCGGCAGCATGTTCGGGTTTGGGTGGTTCTGGTTTTGGTTCTTCAGCGACTGGCTCTGCTTCCGGAGTTGGGATTACTGCCGGAGCGGGATTCGATGTCGTAGCAGCGCTCGGCAGTGGTGGTATATCGTCATTTTGCGTCGCTCTGCGTTGGACGGAGACGTAGTAAACCAGACCCAGAACGAGAGCCAGGATCAAGGTCGCGAAAGCCGGAACGGCGCGGTTTCGTTTGGGTGGAGTTTTGGCCGGCACAGTCTGAAGTGCATGGTGATTGGGCAGTGTCCGAGAGTCCAAGACGAGCAGCACGCCGTCCATGTCGCACAGACTCTGGTCGTCCTCGTAAATAAATTCACACTTCGGGCACTTTTTCATGCGAGTCTCCTGGAATGGGACTGTGTCGATGGGGCCTGCGGATGGTGGAAGCTGGAGTGAGTGCTCTCCGCAGGTGTCCAGAGTACACCCTTACGGGCTCGGGTTTCAACAGTGTTTTTTAGAGAGGATTTACAAGATTTTTCAGGACTCACAGAATTTGTCCTGTAAATCCTGCGAAATCCTGTAATCCGGTCTATAAATACTTCTCTTGAAGGACGCGCTTATGGTGTGCGACGTGCCCGGCCATGATGTAAGCAAGCGCACGCACGGAAACGGGATTATCGCTCGCGACGCCCGACCGGTCCCACGCTTCCTCCGGTAGGGTCTTGAAAAGGGCGATGGTACTTAGCCGCAGGTGCTTGAACTCCTCAACGAGATCAGCCCACGAAGTGTTGTTTGCATGAGCCATCTGGACCGCGATGTCCTGCTCGAAACTCGGCAGAGGATCACTAAATCCACGCGCAAACCAGAACGCGCGGCCCGCAAAGACCCGCTCACCGTCGTTAACGTGGTTCAAAAGCTCGCGAATGGTCCACTTTCCCGGCTCGTACGAATGAAGGCTCTGTTCCTCGCTGATTCCGCTGAAAAACTGGAGCATCTCGCCCATCTGTTGCTCGAAAACGGGCACGATGTCGTCGCTGGTTACCAGGTCAATGTATTTGAAATAGTAGTCCGCTGCTTCAGATGTTTGTGGTCGTGTCATTTGGCTGGAAATCCTAACAAAAATCGAGCAATTTCGTAACCAACCCGCACCCTCCGGTGTCTATCTAACGCTTATAAGAATAGGGGAGTTTGAAGGTTATGAAAACGAAGATTTCGCAAATTGTAATTGGGTTTTTCGCGGTGTTGATTCTGGCTGTTGCGCCGGCTGCCGTGCTGGCTCAGGGTCGAGTTGACACGAATCCGCAACTGGCGCGACGCGTACGGCGCGAGCTGGTAACACTGCCGTATTACGGTGTATTCGACAATCTCGCATACCAGATCAATGACGGTACGGTCACTCTTTACGGCGACGTGGTGCGTTCGTCAACGCGCTCTGATGCGGAAGGTCGAGTGAAACGGCTTCCCGGTGTGACGCGCGTGGTAAACAACATTAACGTGTTGCCGTTGTCAGGTTTTGACGACGACATCCGGCGCGCGACTTTCCGATCGATCGCACGCATGGGCGGTCTTTATCGTTACCTGCAAGGTACAAACCCGTCGCTGCACATCGTGGTCGATCGTGGTCACGTGGCGCTCGAGGGCGTAGTTTCCAACAGCAACGACCGTAACCTCGCGTACCTCGCGGCGAATCGTGTGCCCGGTGTGTTCTCAGTGAAGAACAACCTGCGGGTCGAAGGTTCAGAACCGCGGTAATCAACGCACGGGCGGGCGGTGTCTTAATTTGAAAATCTTCTCTGCGTCCTCGGCGTATCTCTGCGCCCTCTGCGTTTGAGTTGCCGTTCACGCAGAGAACACTGAGATACGCCGAGGACGCAGAGAAAATCGTTCAATTTAAGACGCCGCCCGTTGGTTTATGGAGGTGATGGCCCCAATTCCCATCAGGAACCAAAACATCATCGTCACCTCGGCATCGCCGTAGTTGTAGTTCACCAGCGAGCTCATTAGAAAACCCGTCAGCGCGCCGAGTATCCCCAGCAAGATCCCGTAAAAGTTAGTATCACTCAAATCTGCTGCGCGTCTTTCCTCTCGCGCGATCGTCCACCAGAACAAGATCATCATCCACAGCCAGAGCGCGAGCATCGGCAAGCCGCGATCGAAAGCAAGTTGTAGCGGCGTCGAATGCAGGTGCAGCATGTCTTTGCCGGGAAAGCCCCACTCGTTCCAGTGCAACTGCATCGCGTCCATGCCATGCCCGAAGAGTGGATGAATCGGGATTCGCGACAAACCGACACGTGCCACCTGTAAACGCAGCGACGAGCTCGGATCACCCAGTAATAACGCGTCTCTGTCGCGTGTTTGCCAAACTATGACTGCCGCAAAAGCAAGGACGGCAAACAGCGCAAACGTGAAAACGACTCGCATCGTGGCGCGCAGCGAGCGCAACGCAATCACGCTCGCGCCGATCACAAACGCAACGATCACCGTTCTCATCGCCGTGAAGACAAGTCCCGCAGTCAGCAGAGCAGCAGCAGCGATCGCGAGTCTGAAGATCCGGTTTGGACCGTGATTTCTGAGGTGAGCGAGCGCGAGACCGAGCGCGAGCTGTGCAATCATCTGCATCAGCTCGGCGAACGTCACGTAGTGACGAGTAAAACCGGATGCGCGAAAGCGATGATTGTGTTCAGTGGCGGTAATGCCGGAAGCTGAAGACCGCGTGAGCATGAAAGATCGCTCGACCTGTTCGCCCTGCGTGATGATGCCCACGGTTACCGGTGTGTTTGGCGTCGTCTGAGCCAGTCGTTGATCGATGTCGGTTGTCGAATAGACGCGCCGGCGATTGATCTGCCAGATCGTGTCGCCGGGCCTGATTCCAACCTGATGAAGCGGGCTGCCAGGCTCAATCGACTTCACGACGACGCCGCGCCCGCGCAACAGATCGAAGGCACTGTAAAGCGCGCCCGCCGATCCCGAAACAATCAACAACACCACCAGCACCAATGCTGATTTCCTCGTGAGCGTAGCGCGCGCGAGGTAAAAAATGAAAACGCACCACGACGCCTGAAGCTTCGCGATACTGATGCGCGGTTCTTCCGAAAGTAAGGCAGAAACGACTGTCCAGAGCAGCGATAAGACGATGATCAGGTCGAATTTAGACCAACGCAGACCCAGACGGCGCGTTTGCAGCGTCCTGAGCACCCAGCCGATGCCCGCAAGGGCGACTCCAATCACGCTCACAGCTACGGAGTGTGGTGCAAACGCGACGTAGATTCCCAACCCCGCGAGAGCCAGGCGCTGTCCTGCTTCTCCACGCACACTTTGCTCGTCTGTGATCATCGTCATCGTTCAGAAATGCTTGCGTTGACACGCTTTATTTACGCATGTTAGCGTATCTCGCGGCTGTTTGCCGGAGTTGCTAAGTGAGTTGAGACTTGCGCGCTTGACCGAAATAGCATTTGCCCGCCCGCTGCTAAGACTAAAGCCGCCGACAATCTATTACACGAAATAAGATTCCCAGATGGCTTTCGATAAAGCTAAGGTCCTAAAAGCCGCTGAGAAATTCCTTTCACAAGGGAAGATCAACGCAGCAATCAAGGAGTATCGGCAAATCGTCGATAACGACGCTGACGATCTCACTACCTTGAACATGCTGGGAGATCTTTACGTGCGCTCGAACAAAAATCAGGAAGCCATTTCCTGCTTCGAGCGTATCGCCGATCACTACAGCACGCAGGAGTTCAATCTCAAAGCGATCGCGATGTACAAGAAGATCGAGCGGCTACGCCCGCGCGATCCCGTCATCGCCCTGAAACTCGCCGACCTCTACGCCAACCAGGGCCTGGTCCATGATTCACGCGCGCAGTATCTCGTAGTCGCCGATGCTTACACAAAGTCGGGCGACAACAAGCGCGCGCTTGAGATTCTTCACAAGATTGCCGATCTCGATCCAAACAACACCGAGATTCGTCTGAAACTCGCTGACGGTTATCTCAAAGAGAACATGCGACGCGAGTCGGCGGCGGCGTTCGTGCAGGCCGCAAATCGTTTTCACCAGATCGGATCACAGGATCAGGCACTCGACGCTTACAACAAATCGCTGCAATTAGTTCGCGACGATCGCGAAGCACTCCGCGGCATGCTCGAAACGCACATCGCGCGTGGCACTGCCGATGAAGCGGCCGAAGTGCTGGAGCGCGTCGTCGAGATTCACGAAGATGACAAAGAGCTCGTGTCGATGCTCGCACGCGCTTACCTCGAAGCTGAAGATGCCAGGGGTGCTGAGCGTGCGACGTCGCTGCTGATGGCGCAGGATGCGTCAAACTACACGCAGTTTCTTCCAGTCACACGTCTTTATCTGAAGGCCGGTGAAGTAGACGAAGTAATTCGCATTCTCTCGACGATCATCGAGCGCATGCTTGCGGGACGCGAAGAGAGAGAGCTGCTGGAGATCGTCAACCAGGTTTTGGAGCGCAATCCGGATCACGTCGCTGGTTTGCGAATGCTGGTTCGCATTCACTGGTGGCAACGGGATATGGACGCGCTGCGGTTGTCACTTGAGCGTCTCGCCGAGTCTGCGGAAGCGTCGGAACTCGTGGACGAAGAACGTTACGCGTTGACACAGCTTGTCCGGCTCGCGCCTGACGAACAACGTTATCTCGATCGACTCAATCTCCTCGGTGGCTTGCAGGAAGAGACGTCGGAAGACTTCTCGCCAGTGCAGGAGTCGGAAACGGAAGTTCCGCAGTTTGAAACGTTTGCAGTTGTCGAAGATGAGGATCAGGCGGCGCCGATCGCGCCCGTTGTCGCGGATGAGTTCGAAACGAATGCTGCGCCTGGTCCGACGTTCTCAGATCCGACCGCATCGTTTGCAGATCTCAATGATGATGAAGCGTTCGCAACTTCAGCGACAGACTTTCAGGAAGTCGACTTCAGCATCGTTACGACTCCCGACACACCAGTTGCTACTGACGAAGCGAGCCCGGTCGATGAAGAGCGCCACGAGAACGTCATGCGCCAGGAGCTCGAGAGCGTCGACTTTTACATCGCGCAGGGTTACTCGGACATCGCCCTCGACACGCTCGAGATGCTCGAACGACAGTTTGGGTCGCATCCTGAGATCCTGTCGCGACGCGAGAAACTTGCGCAACGAACTGAGCAGCCCGTTGAAGCCTCGCCTGTGTTTGAGTTTGGCGGCGCGGAAGATGTCGCGCCCGCAACGCCGGTGCAGGCGGAGACGATAACCTTCGATAGTGATAGCGCGTATGCATCACTCGTTGACGATGGCGGCAACAATGCCAGTGCTGCGAAGCCGGTCGTTAAGGGAATCGATGCCGGCCTCGCGGAGCTGTTCGAAGAGTTTCGTGCCGCTGAAGAGGGCGACGAGGTTCGCGAAGACTACGAAACGCATTACAATATGGGGACCGCGTATAAGGAGATGGATCTCATGGATGAGGCCATCCAGGAGTTTCAAACTTCGGTGAGTTTGGTGAAGGCGGGAGACGGTACATCGCGGTTTTTGCAGTGTTGCAACATGCTCGGACATTGTTTTATCCAGAAGGGCATGCCAGAGGCGGCGGTGCTTTGGTTCAAGAAGGGTTTGCAGGCGCCGGGACACAGCGAGGATGAGTACCAGGCGCTGCGTTACGAGCTGGGTTCGGCGTACGAGCAGCTCGGCGACTTGAAACAGGCGCGTGAGTTTTATACAGAGGTTTACGGCGTTGATGTTTCTTACCGCGAGGTCGCGGAGAAACTGAGCCAGTTAAGGAAACAAGAATAGTTTTAGCCGCGGATTTTCGCAGATAAACGCTGATCTGCGTTAATCCGCGTGAATCCGCGGCTAAAAGAGGGTTAGAAGTTGTCAGCGAAGTTAAGCGTTATTTTTTACATTATCCTTTGCCTCGAGATTGGCATTTTTCTCACGGTGGCGCCGTGGTGGCCGCACGGAATGTGGGGAATCAGCGATTGGGGTAACAACTACTTTCTGCTGTATGCTGCGCGCACGACAGGCATTCAGAGTTTGCAGGCAGTGGTCGCGTCCGGTTGGGTGCGCGGCGCGGTGAGTGGTGTCGGACTTCTGAATCTCGGCATCGCGTTCTGGGAGATCTTCAACTTCAAACGCACCGTCACTGCTTTGCAAAACGAGACGAGCGCGAGGAAGAGTTTGACCGACAATGCCGCTGAAGTTTCCACTCCCGATCATCTATCCGATAACGAGCGGCCAAACACCTACTGACGACATCCTCCGGTTGGTTCGTGCTGCGGTAGACGCAGAAGTTCCCCTCTTTCAAATTCGTGAGAAGTCGTTGAGTGGGCGTGTGCTGTTTGAGCTAGTGGCGCGTGCGGCGGAGATTACGCGTGGCAGCAAAACACGTTTGCTCGTAAACGATCGATCGGATATTGCTCTGGCAGCGGGTGCTGATGGCGTGCATTTGACGACGCAGTCCTTGCCGGTTGAGGTGGTGAGGAATATTTGCGGCGCGGAGTTTTTAATTGGAGTCTCAACTCACTCGCTTGAAGAGGCACGAGTCGCTCAAGCCGCGGGTGCTGACTTTGTTGTTTTTGGACCAGTATTCGAAACCGAGTCGAAGCGCGCTTACGGCGAGCCGCAGGGGTTGCTTAAGCTTGCTGCGGTAGCGCGTGAGCTCGGGGAGTTTCCGGTTGTGGCGATTGGTGGGGTTACGCTCGAGAATGTTGGCGCGTGTTTTGAAGCGGGCGCGCGTGGTGTCGCGGCGATCCGGTTGCTGAATGATGCGGAACAATTGTCATCTATCGTGCGTGCTATTCGACGTAAGTTTTGAACAGGATTTACAGGATTTTTCAAGATGAGCAGGCCAGTTGTACTCAGTATTGCAGGACTCGATCCTTCGGGAGGTGCGGGGATCGTTGCGGATATCAAGACGATCGCTGCTTTGGGTTGTTTTCCGGCGGCGGCGCTCACGTCGATCACTTTTCAAAACACGATGGGTGTGTTCGGCGCTGAGCATCAATCAGCAGCGACGTTGCGAGCGCAGGTTGAACCAGTCGTGCAGGATCTAAACGTCGCCGGAGCGAAGACTGGAATGTTGCCGACTGCGGAGATAGTTGCTGAAGTTGCACGACTGTTTGCAGAAGAGAATCTGCCTGCGCCGGTAGTCGATCCGGTTGTGGTGGCGACTTCAGGTGATGTGCTGATCGACGATGAGGCTTTCGAGATCTTGAAGACGAAGCTTTTTCCACTAGCGCGCGTCGTCACGCCGAATATTCCCGAAGCAGAGAAGCTCGCCGGATTCTCGATTGAGAGCGAGGCTGACATGCGACGTGCGGCAAAAGCCATTCAGTTAACCGGCGCCCGCGCGGTGCTCGTGAAGGGCGGCCACCGGAGCGTTAATGGCCAGGCCCTCGACATTCTTTTAGACGAAAACGAAATCTTCACCGAGTTTCAAACCGAATACATCGAGATCGGCGAAGTGCACGGTTCCGGCTGCACGCTCTCAGCCGCCATCGCCGCCGGTCTGGCAAAAGATCTAACCCTGGAAGCCGCCATTGCAGCCGCCAAGAAATACGTGACCGACGCCATCCGCTCCGCACCCTCAATCGGCCACGGAGCCAAACCTCTCTGATCCGCAGTTACTCTATCGTCACCTTCTCCATCTTCACCTCGCTCACAGGCCGATCATTACGTGTCTGCGAGGTTGCAATCGAATTCACAACATCCTGCCCCTCGATCACTTTGCCAAAAATCGTGTAGCTCGGCGGCAACGGATAATCGACGTGCATAATGAAAAACTGCGATCCATTCGTGTTTGGACCAGCATTCGCCATCGCCATCGTGCCCGCTTTGTAACCACGCTTGTACACTTCTGATCTCGGATCGATCTCGTCATCGAATCGTCCGCCCCACGCTGATTGGCCACCGCTTCCGGTGCCCGTCGGATCGCCACCCTGAATCATGAAGTTTTTGATCACGCGGTGAAAGATGATCCCATCGTAGTAACCACGCTCAGCGAGGGTGATGAAGTTTTCGGTAGTCTTGGGTGCGTCCGACTCCAACAGCTCGACTCGAATCGTCCCCTTGTTCGTTTGGATCACTGCCGTTCGATTTGCCATGTTTTCTCCTTACTGGTTGATTAATTGCGTATTGAGTATGAATTGTTCGATCGCGAGCGCGACGCCGTCGTCGCGATTCGACGCAGTCGGATGCAGGCCGGCGATTTCGCGCAGCGACAGCGGCGCATTAGCCATCACCACGCCCGTGCCCGCGAAGAGCAGCATTTCGAGATCGTTGTAGTTGTCGCCAATCGCCATGATCTCTTCACGAACTACACCGAGCTCAGCGGCTGCGGCGGCCACTCCCGCGCCTTTCGACGCAGCGGGATTGACGATGTCGATCAACGTGAAGTCCTGCTCGAGATATTTCGTGCCGAGAATTTTCACTGTCGCGCCCAGTTCTGTTTTGAGAGTCTCTTCGAGCTGGTCCATCTCGTCACAACCACCGGAAAATGAGAGATGAATGGGATCGTGGTCCAGGTAATCTTCGAGCGACCCGACCTGGTCCACGGCGCGAGTGCCTTCTTCTTCACCGTGAATGCGACGCGCCCATGAGAGGTAGCGGTGCGCAGCAGTGTTGCCGCCGCGAATGTGATCGTAAACAAGCACTCCAAGACCGTCGTGATCGTCACTCAGGAGTGCGTCAGCTTCGGCTTTACGACCGATTTGCAACGCCTCGCGCGCGGCGTCGAGTGGCAACGGCAACA
>DASTTS010000254.1:0-7160 GCA_035760085.1 Pyrinomonadaceae bacterium | reverse complement strand
GATGGAGAGCAAGCGTCGATCAAGGACGTGGCTGAAGCGACTGGCTGGTCGGAGTCGAAGGTTAAGGTGAGGGCGTTTCGGGCGCGAAAAAAAGTTCGCGAAGCGATGGAGAAGTTGCTGAGTTATAAAAGTGGCCGGGTGAGCGGGTGATTAGAATGAACAAGCACATCACTGACATTTTGGACAAGGCTTCGATCGCGATGCTCTCTGAGAGGGAGCTGAACGAGATTCGCGTGCATGCGATGGAATGCATGTCGTGTCGCAATGCTTACGAGGCAGCCCGGTTGTCGGCAGTGGTTATCAAGAGCCGTGCGGAGGTGACGATTGAGCCTTCGCCGTTCTTTCAAACACGTGTGATGGCTGCGTTGAGAGAGCAGCAGGCGGTGGAAAGCGTGCCGGCAATGTTGCGGCTATGGAGATCGGCGAAAGCGCTCGTATCGACCATGGCCGTGACCACCGCTGCACTCGCAGTGGTCAGTTTCATGCAGCCCGCGCAAACGACAACGGCGCCCGAGCAAACAGCGTCCGCTTATTCGGCCTATTCAGTAATCATGGACCAGGCCGATGACGACCAGATGAGCTACGAGCAAGTGCTCAGTACAATTTACGAAGATGACGATGATGCGAGGTAATCATGAATAACGTTACTAAGAATCGATGGCAGGTGCGTGTGGCAGCCATCATCATCTTCGTGCTCGGGTTCACGGCGGGAATCCTTGCGCTTAATGTGTATCGCGGGGTGGTTCGTGGTGGCGCCGGCGGCGGGAACCGCATGGACGAGCTGTCTGAGCGATTGCAACTGACCGCAGATCAGAAAACTAAGGTGCAGGAGATCTTCAACGACACGCGCGAACAGTTGCGTGCTGTGCGTCGCGAGACCGAGCCGCGCATGGAAGAGATTCGACGACAGGCAGATGGTCGTTTGCAGACCGTGTTGACACCGCAGCAGTGGGAGCAGTTTCAGCGTCTGCGCGAAGAGCGAGGTCGGCGTGGCCGGGGACGCAGATAACACGGATCAGGGACGGATTAGTGCCTTGAGCACGCGTTCTTCAGAAACATCTGCGAGCGCTTCATTCGCACGTTCCAATCCGTATGAAATCATCTTCATCCGTGTCCACGCGTCCGGTCGATATGCAGCGAGTTGAGTAGCACGGTAAAAGTGCGAAAACTCCGATCCCCAACAGCCACGCACATCCAAATGTTTCTTATTTAGATCGAGATGCGGATTGAAGGGAGTTGATCCGTGATCGGTGTACTGCCCGACGACGACGACCGTTCCCGCATCGCGTGTAAACGTCATTGCTTGAACGACTGCCTCCGGTACACCAGTCGCTTCGATCGTCACATCCGCGCCGCGTCCGGCAGTCTGTTCTAATACCCACTCTAATCGTTTTGCTTCATCGTGAGTTTCGATGTTGAGCGTCGCGTCAGCTCCGGCTGCGAGCGCCGCATCAAGCCTTGCCTGCGGTGCGCCGATACACAGCACACGCAGCGCACCGCGCATCAGTGCCAGCACGATCGCGTTGATCCCAACCGGACCAGATCCGAGGACCAGCACCGTGTCGCCGATCTTTATGTCGCCACGCTCGACGGCATGAAGCGACGTCGGCAACGCACAACCACCTGCCATAAACGTTACGGGATCAGCGTCGAGTCTGATACAACGCGTGCCGGGTTTAAGATAGATGTGAGTGGACCATCCGCCGCAGAGGCCGTCTTCAAGTCCGTAAGTGATGCCGTAAACTTTTCGCTGCGGGCAGCGTGTTCCTGCTTTCGCGATGAGGCAATACCAACACGCGTTGCACGTCCGGTGAACGTCGAGAAACGTGATGCGGTCGCCTTCGTTGAATCGTTTGCCTTCGACGTCGAGTAACTCACCGCGGATCTTCTGCAAGCGACCGACCGAAACGTGTCCCGGAACTAACGGGTACGGCACACCCGCGAGCCGGCCCTGTTGCAGGTAAACATCCGTCCCGCAAACTTCCGAAACCTCGACTTCGAGGAGCGCGGAGTCAGGCTCGAGATCAGGCTCGGCAACTTCACGAACCTCAACCGGTGTGTTCGGTTCAGGAATAACGGCGACGAGTGGCATGGCGGAAGAATATACTGTATAACGACTTCCCGCTGATCATAATTAGAAAGTAGGTTTCCCTCCGTGCCGCAAAGTCGACATCGAAAAATAGAACGGGCCAGAAAGAGACCCAGAGTTGCGCCTTCGAATCCAGGTGCCGTCACTAAGCCGCCGATGACTAATCGCAACAAGCAGGTGCTTGTGGTGGTAATCATCACGGCATTGATTGCTGCTTTTACGGCGGTATACGTCATAACAAGTCGTCGCAGCTCAAAGGCGGGCGGTGCAGTGACCACCACTGCTTCCGGCTTGAAATATCAGGATATAAAAGTGGGCGATGGCGCCAGTCCGCAGATGGGACAAACCGTTTCAGTCCATTACCTGGGCCGGTTGAACGACGAAAACGGGAAAGAGTTCAACAACTTCACCACGGGCAGGCCCGTCGAGTTCAAGCTCGGCCAGGTCGTTCCGGGCTGGAATGAAGGCTTGCAGACGATGAAAGTCGGTGGTAAGCGCAGCCTCTGGATTCCGAGCAAACTCGCCTATGGTCCGGCGGGCAGGCCTCCTTCAATCCCACCAAATTCCGACCTCTATTTCGAGATAGAGCTGCTGGGGATTAAGTAACTGTTGCGATAGCGTTGTGATTTAGCGCTTTGTTAGACAGGATATCAGGATTTACAGGATGAACAGGATATCCTGTAAATCGCGTAAATCCTTGAAATCCTGTCTAAAACTCTCCTCAAAAAGGAGGCGTGCATGAGTAAATTAATACTTTTGACTGTTCTGACTCTGGCCGTTGCGACGGGCGCATTCGCACAAGGCAAAGGTCGTGGCGGCGGTGGAGGTAGTGGTCGCGGGAGCGGCGGTGGTCCACCCGCCGATCGCGGTTTGGGTAATGCGTCGAGTCGTTCAGGTGGTCGTTCGGACGACGGCTTGAGCAATGCGTCAACCAAATCGAACGGTCGTTCCGATGATGGACTCGACCGCGCGCGACGCGCGAGTTCGAACATGCGCAAAGCCGACGATGATCTCAACGATCATCCAGGCGTTCCCAGAGCGTTGCACACGAATGCCAATGATCTGCGCGCGGGTTACCAGTCGGCACTCGCAACAAATCCGGATCTGACGTTTGGCAACTACGTTTCCGCAACGCGGTTGGGCCAGAACTTGAACCGGCGTTTTCCGAACGTTACTCGCGACGCGATTCTCGGCGGCCTCGCTTCAGGAAGAAGCCTGGGTCAGACGTTGCAGGATCTCGGTTTGAATAGTGACGAATCGAAAGCAGCTCGCAAACAAGCCGAAGCCGAGATCAAAGCGGCACGTAAGAATAATTAAGCTACAGCTCGACGGGATGACACGGATTTTGATCTGTGTCATCCTCCTACCATGAGCGAAGACAGTCTGACAATCACCGACAATCGCACGGGGAAGCAATACCAACTACCAATTCAGGACGGCACGATCAAGGCCATGGATCTGCGTCAGATCAAAGTCTCTGACGACGATTTTGGTTTGATGACGTACGACCCCGCGTTCATGAACACGGCGTCCTGCAAGAGTCGCATCACGTTCATCGATGGCGACAAGGGAATTCTCGAGTATCGCGGTTATCCGATCGAGCAACTCGCGGAGAAGAGCACTTATCTCGAAGTTGCTTACCTGCTGTTGAACGGTGAATTGCCAACGGCGACTCAGCTCGAGGGATGGACCAAAAACATCACCTATCACACGTTCATCAACGAGAACATCAAGAAGGTCATGGATGGGTTTCACTACAACGCTCATCCGATGGGCATGTTTGAAGCGACTCTCGGCGCGCTCTCGACTTTTTATCCTGATGCAAAAGACATCTTCAACGTCGAGCTTCGTTGTAAACAGATCTATCGACTGATCGCGAAAGTGCCGACGATTGCAGCGTTCGCTTTTCGACATCGTATCGGTATGCAGTATTCGTATCCGGATAACGATCTGAGTTACGAAGGCAACTTTCTCAACATGATGTTCAAGACCACGGAACTGAAGTACAAACCGAATCCGGTCCTCGAAAAGGCATTGACGGTGCTTTATATACTTCACGCCGATCACGAACAGAATTGCAGCACAAATGCGATGCGCAGCATCGGCAGCGCGCACACAGATCCGTTTTCATCGCTCGCAGGTGCGGCAGCGGCGCTCTATGGACCACTGCATGGCGGTGCGAACGAGATGGTGTTGCGAATGTTGAAGGAGATCGGGTCGGTGGCGAACGTGCCCGAATACATCAAGCGCGTGAAGGCCGGTGAGTTTCGTCTGATGGGCTTCGGCCATCGTGTTTACAAAAACTACGATCCACGTGCGCGCATTATTAAGCAGGTTGCTTACGAAGTGTTTGAAGTAACCGGGAAGGATCCGCTGCTGGACATCGCGATCGAGCTCGAACGAATCGCGCTCGAGGATGATTACTTCGTCAAGCGACGGCTGTATCCAAACGTCGACTTCTACTCAGGCATCATCTACCAGGCGATGCGATTTCCGGTCGACATGTTTCCGGTGATGTTTGCGATACCGAGAACGTCAGGCTGGCTGGCGCAGTGGGTCGAGATGCTTGAAGATCAGGATCAAAAGATCGCGCGTCCTCGTCAGATCTACCTCGGTGATAGAACCAGAGATTACGTACCCATCGAGCAAAGATCCGAGTAATCCGTGGTTTATTCGAGCATTTTTGCCGCGATCTCTTTGAGCAATTTGGCGCAGACGGTGCCCGTGACGTGAAGCGGATCCATCCGCGGATTGAACTCGACGATGTCTGCGCCGACGACCTTTCCCTTCAAGCGCTGAATCAGATCGATCGCCTCTCGCGTCGATAACCCACCCGGCTCGCGATGCGACACGCCCGGCGCAAACGCCGGATCGAGCGCGTCGATATCGAACGAGATGTAAACCGGCGTATCAAACTCCAGTTGCACATTTCCGATCAGGTTGCGCATCTCGATCGACTCAACGTTAAACTTTCTCACCTGTTCACGCTGGTGAGCAGTGAACGTTCTGATGCCAACCTGTACCAGCCGCTTCGCAAGTCCTTCTTCCATGATGCGCGCGAATGGAGACGCGTGCGAATTGCGATTGCCCTGGTAGCTGTCGTAAAGGTCCGGATGGGCGTCGAAATGAAGAATGCTCAAATCTTTATACTTGCGCGCGAACGCCCTCACGATCGGATGTGTGATGGAGTGGTCACCACCCAGGGAGATCGGCATCAAGCCATCAGCAATCAACGTGTGAACGGAGTTTTCGATTAACGCTGACATCTCACTGCCCGCGACGGGCTCGATGTCACCAGCGTCAAAGAAGATCGAATCCCCGGAAAGATCGGTTCCATTCTCACTCGTCAAATTCCACGCATCAGACCGCAAGGCCGCACGAATCTGCGGCGGCGCATCAGCCGCGCCTTTTGTGAATGACGAGTTTTCGTCGTAACGAATTCCGATAAGGGCGAGTTTGGGACGTTGATCTCCCGTGTTGGTTGAAGTTGAAGTCATCGAGCGGATTATACCGAGGTTTACTTGTAGTAGCGATAAGAGCAGCCAGCGCGAAGTAGATGACGAGAAAGATCGCTCCCCAATATTCCATTGGTATCCCGTAGAGTGTGTGAGGCGATGTTAACTCAAGCTCAGGACCGGATTTTTCATAAATAACATCTTTAACCACCTTCTTCCGGTTTGCCAACCGGCCGACGACAATGAGCAGCAGCGCTCCTACTATCATCAATGAATGCAGCGGCCACCAGGAATCGCCTGTTCTAAACACGTAGATGCCATATCTTGGGAGCACGAATAGGCCGATTACGAACGCCGGTACAAAGAATAAAATGACGCCGAAGCAGCCCAGGCCGGAGTAGTAAATCATTGTCTAGTCCTCCCAGGCTCAATAATTGATCTCTTGAGCGCAGCCTCCATACAGCCTTCGTGCAACTTCCCGATCAGTGTGTCGTGATCGATGTCGAGGCCGTTGGTTGTAATCATGATGGGGGTCAGGCCATACACGCGCCGCGCTTGCGACCACGCTCTGAGCCACAGTGGTCTGCGTGACTGGTAGGTACTCTTGTTATGCAGATCGAGAGAAATGAAATGAAAAGCGTTCGCAAAAGTTATTGACCTAATGCGGCGAATATCATCCCAACTAATGACGCCCATCCGGAGCCGGCCATCGAAAACGCCTTCGTCGTTGATAACAATCAAAGGAGCCTGACTCTGCGCGCGGTCCACTTGAAATACCAAATAGATGATTATTGGCACCGCGACGATCCACCAGGCTAACGTAACGCGATCCAGAACGAAGATGAGTACAAACAAACAGAACACAGCAAAAGCTAGTGCTATCCAGACTCCGGTGGGACGATATCTTGCTTCGATGGGAGACATATGAGGACCCCTGGTGTTTGGGATTTGAGTGGTGCACCCAGCAGGGCTCGAACCTGCGACCTTCTGATCCGAAGTCAGACGCTCTATCCAACTGAGCTACGGGTGCACGCGAGAGATGGTAACGCGGATTACGCGGATAAAACAATCCGATCTGTGATTCGCGTTAATCCGCGTTTTATTTGCCCTGGAATTCCTTGCGGACGAACTTCACCATGTCGCCGATCTCCTGTTGCGACATCTTGTCTTTGAACGACGGCATTTCTTCTTCGCCGTTCGTGATCATCTTCGTGATTTGATCGTCGGTGTGCTTGATCGCGTGTGCGGCCTTCAACGACGGAACTTTGATTTGCTTGTTGTCGACTTTGGCGAGTCCGCCTTCACCGTTCGGGCCGTGGCAGGCTTCGCAGTGCTTCGCAAAATTGGCGCGGGCGGTGGCCATTGGATCGGGTGTGGCCGTCGCAGCCGGAGCCGCGGGCGACGCAGCCGTGCGCGAGGTGTTGGTGTTTACAGGCGGAGCCGTTTCAGTGCACGCAGAAGCGATCAATGCGATGGCGACACACGTTAGAGCAAACGAAATGAGTTTCATCAGACGGTTTCTCCGAATCGAGTTGTTGTTACAGGTGGCGCAAGAGTATAACGGTCACTTCTTTAACTTCACAATCCACTCAGCGATTTCTCGCATCTGCTCTTCA
>DASTTS010000253.1:0-26269 GCA_035760085.1 Pyrinomonadaceae bacterium | reverse complement strand
TGACCATTAGATCAAAAAGAGATTGGAGGGTGCTGTTCGACTCGCGACGTTTGAAGTTGAGAACTGCTACCCGGGTTCCATCCGGAGATAGCCAGTAGCCGTCACTAACAACGCGGCTGGCGATGTATTTGGTTATATTGGTTTCGACATTAACGGCGGCAAGATCTGCCGCGTACGCCAGTGGATTGTTACTTACCACCTCCTTTTCGTTCTGAGCCCGATTGGCGGCCTTCGACTTGAAAAGAACGACAGTAGAGCCGGGTTCTTTGTTGGCGTCTGTTGGTGTGTTGTTCTCAGTTCCGGGCTTATTGAGGAGAGCTTGGGCATCGTTGATCGTCATGCCCTTTGGCAGCACTCGTATCACAATCCTTTTACTGTCTGAGGTCCAACGTGGAACGGTTGCGTCGGTGCGTAAGCGGACGATCGCGTTTGAGGCTTTTCGTATTACTCCCGAGACTGTTTCCCAGAGCCAAAGTGCGGGAAGACCGTCGCGATCCGAATAAAACGCGAGGTATTTTCCATTCGGAGACCAGACCGGCGCCCAGTTCGTTCCCCGGCCTTGCGTTAGATTCCTGGTTACGCCGGTGCCCGTGTCACTGATCCAGATGTCACAATATTCAGAGCGAAGGGGAATTCCGATGCGTTCGAGATCCCGGGCGGAACGCGGCGCTTTCGTCCCTGCCTTTCGGTTCGTATCCTGCACGGCATAGGCTACGGTCTTGCCGTCGGGTGAGAGGTCGAGCGCCGTGAACATCGCAAAGCTTTTAGTCTTGAGTGCTTCTTTAATGGGAAGGGGGGCGAGCTGTTTTTGGCCAAGGCCCGAAGACTGGGTGAGACAAAGATAAACAAGATTGAGGCAGAATATGGCGATGGGTCGGCGAGTGGTCATAAGGGTTTGTCTCATGTTCAAATTCGTAAACTCAGAAGCCCAGCTTCACTGAAAATTGAATCGAACGTGGACCACCAACTTGGTACAACGGGTTAAATCCTCCCAGAACACCCCCACTACCCAGACTCCTTCCCAGCATTGCAGTCGAGAAGCCGAACGTTGACGAGGCTAGCAAACCATCCGGATCGCCGAAATTCGGGTGATTGAAGATATTGAAGAACTCTGTTTTGAACTGAAGGTTCACGCGCTCGGTGAAGTTAAACTGCCTGCGAAATCCGAGGTCCAATTGATAGACAGGAAATCCTCGCAGCACGTTGCGACCGAGAGAACCCTGCCTTGCGGGAAATGGTCGCAGGAAAGGCCCGATTTGCGGGTTAGGGTTGCCCGGAATTGTCACTCGAGTATTGTTGAAGCGACGGCCACCAGGCGCGGTCGGGTCGTCTATGTATAGCGGAATGCCTTCCACGAGGTCCGGCCGGACGGTGGCAACTCCTCCGATTCCCGGCGTCGTGATGCTGTAAATCACGTTTACCGGCGTTGCTGAGCGAGCGGTGAAGAGCGCATCGAGCGACCAGTTTCGAAATATCGCGTCTCCCATCTGCCGTTTCAGGAACGAAGGAATGTCATAAGTTATAGCAGTATTGAACGCGTGCCGAACGTCGAAGTCTGATGGCCCACGATCGATCCGTGGGTCGATACGGGCGGCAGGTGTGTTGACGTTGAATGAGTCATTTGAGGCTATATCGATAGAATGCCCCCACGTATATGAGGCCAGTGCTTGTAAGCCGTTCGTGAGACGGCGCTGAAACTGGGCCTGCAACGCATGGTAATCTGA
Organism: Pyrinomonadaceae bacterium; assembly: GCA_035760085.1. GTDB lineage: Bacteria > Acidobacteriota > Blastocatellia > Pyrinomonadales > Pyrinomonadaceae > PSRF01. The sequence goes on along the minus strand of DASTTS010000253.1, from coordinate 24,545 downwards.
GGTAGCCGTATTGCGCGCGACTACAACTTGCCCATTGGTAGGAAAAACTGCCGGATTTAGTGTTCCTCCAAAAGCAGTTCCCCAGATTGTGTCCAGCCGTAGTAATTCACGTCCTACTGCCGCGACGTAAGAGGCAGAGAGCGTTTGATTTTTTCCCAGAGATTGCTCGACAGCAAAATTCCACTGGTAAGTGCGCGGCGTTTTGATGTCGGGCTCAAACACAAATATCCGAGAGATCGTTGGAGTGGTTAATGGTGCCGAATTCGCTGCAGACAACGGATATGGCACGTTAGGGAGATTCTTAAGTGCAGTGAAGGGAAAAGTATCTCCGAATGCATTCGCGATCGAGCCATACCCCAAATCGTAGAAGATGCCGCCGCCTCCACGAATCACTGTTTCACGCCCGGGTGTTTGAGAAAGTTGGTAAGTGATACCAAGACGTGGGGCGAAGTTACTGTAAGTCGTGTTCCAGAGCGGAGTATCAGGAGGCGCGATACTCGCCGTTGCCGGATTATTCAGACCGACGACGGTAACCGCAGACTGGCCGCTGCTCTGAGTCGGAGGAAGGTTGAGTTCCCAGCGTAAGCCATAGCTGAGAGTCAGCCTGCGACTCACGTTCCAATTGTCCTGACCATAGATAGAAAGATTCGTGAAGAGTGGAAACCGGGGTCCGGTCGAGGACCGAATAGATCCACCTTGAATCCTTCCTGTGAGCGCTGATCCTACCGGTTGAGTTGCTGCTCCCGGCGTTCCTATACCATTGAATTGCACGAAAAGAGAGTAGTCTTGTGGCTGAATGATTGGATTCAGCCGCCGGTAATCGATCCCAAACTTGAATTGGTGGGAATTCGCAATCATTGAGAAATTGCTGACTGCATTGAACTGCCGCTGAACATTCTCAGCAGCCGTTCCAACCTCAAGACTTGTGTTGAGAGTGCCAGCAAAGAAGACCTGCGAAAGGTCTTTATCGCGTGACGCACCTTGCGGAAAGAACAGGGAATCGGGCGGAACTACCGCCCCTCCGAAGTCATCCACATCAAAGAAGGTGCGTGACGTATTCTTACTGTAATTCAGGCGTACTTCGCCGATCACATGTGGTGTAAATGAAATGGTCGCGCCACCCGTTAGCGTCTCCGTAGTAATTGAAAAAGATGAAAGAGTATTGACTGAGAAAGAAGTACTTTGTCCTCTTTCGATGACGGATGATGGTGAGTAGTTGTAACGCCCAAAGAAAGCGAGCCGGTTACTGGCAGTATGATCGACGCGGATACTGGTAGCGTCGAGATTCAATGGATTTGAATAACTGGCGTTGAAAACCGCGAAACCATTAGGTTGACCATTAGCTCCAATTCGATTTGGCCCGTTCGGTAGTGGATAGCCGTTCAGAAGCGACTTGATACCTGCAGGTGCAGCCTCGCGGGCTTGTAAGGATGGCACGTCTACGCTTCTGCTTTGCGGCAGGCGTAAACGCAATCCCTCATACGATAAAAAAAAGAAAGTTGAATTTTTGCCGTTAAACCCGGGCTGCCGGCCGCCTTCTCCAAAGCGTGGTAGGAGAACTGGACCACCCAGGACGAAGCCAAAATCACTCTGGCGGGTAGCAGGCTTTGCGAGCTTGCGAGCGTTATTAAACCAATCATTGGCATCGAAAGCTTCGTTTCGGAAGTACTCGTAAACGGAACCGTGAAATTTGTTTGTGCCCGCTCGCGTGATCAGTTGCACCTGGGCACCCGGTGTGCGTCCAAACTCTGCTGCATAGCTCGAAGTCTGGATCTTGAATTCTTCAAGTGCATCAATCGATACGAGATTGTTTGTGCCTCCGGAAACCGCCAGGCCCGGCAGAGATCCTGTCGCAGCCTGAAATGGACTTGAGCCGACGCTCACTCCGATATTCGCGCTGACGCCATCCACCGTGAAGTAGTTTGCATTAGCACGTTGCCCATTCACACTGAATTGTCCGCCTTCTGTACTGGACGCTTTCGTCAGCACGACACCTGGTGAGAGGTTTATTAGAGGCTGTACGCTGCGCCCATTGAGAGGCATGTTGCTGACGAACTGCCGGTCGACTGTTGTACCCACCGCAGAGGATTCATCGATCAAACCAAGGCTGTCGAGCACGTCCACGGTTTGACTGGCTAGTTTGCCGACCTTCAACGTGATTTTTAGGGTTCTTTGATCGTTTACGTTGAGGACGACGTCTCTAACTTCGGCGGGATTAAAGCCTTCGTGCTCGGCCTTTACCGTGTAGTTACCCGGAGGGAGGAGCGAGACGACGAAGGAGCCCTCATCGTTAGTGTCGGCAGTTCGCTGAAATCCTTGCGCGATGCTGATGACGGCGATATCCGCCCCTGATATCACTGCGCCATTTTCATCTATCACTACGCCGCTGAGAGTTGCGGTAGCACTCTGTGCATAAACGTTGTTTGAAAGCGAACCGACGAAACCGAATGAGAGCGGGAGGCAAACGAACAATACAATCAATCGGACAAACAACAGAACTTTCGTTTTAATCAGAGGAAACGCACACGGACACACGTCCGTTAATCTGGGCATGAGAGTTTTCTCCTGTGAAGTGACACGCAGCTCGGGCGAGGAGCTTACGGGTCAGTTATCGCTTCAATTCATCGTCAATTGCCCTGGACTAGCAGACGATGAACTGCGTCTACACTGTTCTACACGAGGGAGGCAGATCTATCCCTAAGCTGCAATAAGCAGCAAAAATCGATCAATCAACCTGGTACTGCTGGATCTTTCTTGCTAACTCTTCGGCTTTGAATAGCGCTTGCCAGAACCCGGCGGATTTCACGGCGACCGCTGAGCTCTGTGACGACGTTGTAAACGCCGAGCGAACGGCGTCGTTGTTCGAGAGCCCGAGTCTATGAAGCCGCTCCACAGCACGCGCTAAATCAGCATCACTGTTAATCACACCGCCTTCGCTTCCCGGCGCTGACGCACCCGGGAAAAACACCGGCTGAATCTCTTGTCGCAACGCCGCCGTTTCTTTCTCGAATGCAGCGGCGTGCTCGTGCAACATGCCGAGCCACTTCTCACGCGCACCCGGAGCGACAGTTTGCATATCAACATTCGCAAACCGGCTCACGAGCCGTTTCAATTCGATCGCGTGAAACAACGCAGCGTAGGCACGGCTGACGACACGCGACGAATATTTGCGTATCGCATCATCAGTTGGACCAGGGATTCCGCGCTTATCATAATAGGCGCGCAACTCATCATCTGCCGCCACTACATTAACTGTCTCTTCTGCCTCTTGAACCAAGGCAGGATTAAGCGCAACGGATCGCTTCGTGGCCTCAGCGACTGTGCGGATCTCGATCTTCACTGCCGGATTGTTACTCACCGGCGCAAAGGCTCTCAGAAACTCCTGCTTTCGCTCATCACTATCGACAATTCCCTCAACGCGCAGTGACCCACCTGCGCTGCGCGTGAGGGTGACTTGCTCATTACGGTCGGCCTTCGCCCGATTGAGCAAGTATGCAACGTCGACTTCCAGCTCTGCGGAAGCTGCCGGTGGTGCCGACGTGTTGAGTGAAGTAGGGACATGATTAGAGGTGAGGTCCCGGTTTGCCCAGTTGCCGGGCCTGCCAGGATCCGCAGCCCCTCCGTTCAATTCCGTTTCAATTTCGAAGACGCCTGGAGCCACCGCGCGCACTGGCAGTAACTCAGCGCCGGCCTCGACAAACCGGTAATCGCGTGATTCGTTACCGCGTTGCACGAGCAGCGTCTGTTCGATCGCATGAAGGTCTGACTTGCTCAGCGTGAGCGTGGCTTTCAAAAGCCGGCTCGCGCCGATGGTGCGCTCTTTGTCGAAAGTCAACACATAGCTGGTGGAACGTTCCTCGACATCAACAACGGCCGGCTCACCAATCAATGCGCTAAACGAGCGTACGGATGGCTCCAGTTGCCAGATGTCTTCAAGGTTGAACAGGAGATCGGAAGGACTGGCGAGTGCTGTCTCCGGTCGCGGTTTTGCTCCGTGATGAAAGACTGTCCGAGAGCCGTTCGATTTTTCCCACGCGCCTCCGATCAGTTGGCTCGACTCGTCGTAGAGCCTGCGCGCGCTGTCACCATTTGCATGGTGCTGCCAGATCTCGATCTTGCGCCGCGCCACAGTCGAGCCTCCAGTGCTACGACGCTCTTCGAGATCGATAAAGCGATGGCTGATGCGATCGGGAGTGTTGTGAACAAGCTCTTCTGCGCGTGTGGCTCGTTCAAGCAGATCGGTTGCGTTCAACTCGCGCGACAGACGCGCCTTGAATAACAGGAAACCAGCGGCAACTACGACGCATGCCAGTGCGATTAAAGCAAAACGCCATCGCGAGTGCCGGTGCGATTCGCCTAGCGAATTAAGAAAGACTAATCCGTCGCTCGTAGTTCTGTTACCCGGTGAATTGTGTTGTGCCTCGTCAGCGATGGGCAATCGCGTGACCAAAGCTCTCAACGTGTTCGTGAACCGCACAACCCGCGCGCGAAGATCACGCGGGGCTCCCACGTTCGATTCACGTAACACGTCGAGATCAGGCACAACACTAAGGGGTGAGGACGTAGCGTTTATTTCGGTTAATTCGATGGGCGAGCGAGCCTCATTAGCAGCAGGCTCCTTATAGAGAACATGAAGACGCGGCCCACCGTGATCCTTGTATGTAGCCTCAAGCAACCGGCTTTCACTCAATTCCATCCACGCCCATTGTTCATACCTGGGCTCGTTTGAATTGATACTGAAAAACAGTAGTTGGATCCCCTGCTCGCTAAAAATCTCCACGAACTCAACCGGATCCTCAGCCGGCAGATTGAGATCGAGCTCACTCAACTCTGCGCTAATCTTAATCGTACTGACGAGCAGGCCGTTCACGGCAATGCGCAACTCCTGCGGCTTGTGCTCATGCGTTTCGCGCAACCGGTGCGCAAGTTTTCTCTTGAGCGCACCGGGGCCACCACCCGACGCGCCGTTACCCTTCGCATCATCCGGCGGCTCATTGCGGTCAGTTGACTCTGCGGGATGGCGCTCGGCCAAAAGCGGCAATCCGAGCATCCGGTTGACTACGTCAAGACACTTCGGACAACTAACAATATGCGCGAGCTTAGCCGTCGTAAGCGTCTCGTCATTGTTGCGTGTGTATGCTTCATGCAACTCGCTTTGCGAGAGGCAATCGCCGCGACACGAATTGAAAATCAACTGGCGCAGGTCGAGCATCAGATCACCATCTGATCTGAGATACCTGACTGTGTGTCGCGCGGGAGCCCCGCCATTTACAAAGCGCAACCCGCCAGGCCGGTTCATAAACAGCTTCGCTTCACGACGTGCGAGTCGTTGCCACTGGTCAACCGAATTACGCGAGCTATTTAGAACACCAGCGATCTCAGTTGGGAAGTAATTATGGAAGAACCTCAGGATCAGGACGCTGGCCGCCTTCGACGATTCTTTCCGGAAGCATACATAAGCGCAGATCTGATGAAGCTCTTCGGAAGCCTGCATGCGACGCGGGGGTTCAACCGCCGCCCAGCCAAGCTGGCTGGAGTCGTAATCGGCGATTGAGAGCGTCGTCTCTTGCAGGCGTTGCGCCGCACGGCTGAGTCTTGCGAAGTGCATGTTGCGCAACATGGTTCTTAAGTAGCCGTCGATGTTTTCAATCTCTTCGAGCCTGGTGCGAACCAGCATCCACTGCACAAATGCATCCTGGACAAGATCGTCAGCCGCTGACTCCTGATTGGTCAGGTGAATCGCCCAGACACGGAGATTCGCATAGCGCTCGGTGAACAACTGTTCACGGAACAACTGCTCGCGGTCTTCGTCTGGTTGTGCAGCCACTCGGCGCTGATCCAGCATCTGGGTTCTGGGCTTTCCGGATTAGTCCCGCTGGGAGCCTTGATGGAACCGATCCCCGTTTCAGATTTCTACCTATATGTGTATTTTCATGAGGTAGATCTGAAAGAAATATTTCATGTAAGTGAAAGAAAATTAAGGAGATATACGGATCGAGAGGCAAAGAGCTAACGTCACGCCCAACAGAGAGTAAAGCGCACTTAGGAAGTATTCAGAGTGTTGGAAAATCCAGCGATTCGCAGAGCCCAAGAGTGAGAAACTCAGTGCCTGTTAATCGCCACAGCTTCGATAATTTCTTGCCTCCAGATCTCTTGATTTCGTATGCGCCGCACGTGAGTAAAACTTCTCACCCGTAACACAAATACAGATCCTGATCACTCAGAGAGGGGGTATTTCTTAAATACTTTAGATAAGTCGGTGGGGACCATCACTGCCAAACGATGTCACGCCTCACTATTCTGTGACAGTTACGGCAATGATGTTGTGTTGCGCCGGATGCTACATAAATGCGCGCAGGGATGTCAAATTAAATTGAAATTTAAATTTCTTAAAGGGGTTCCGGGTCGACTGTCTCCCTCGGTACTGTGCGCCGCTACGCGCGCCTCCGGCGATTAGGAGCTCGGTGTTGGTGTTGGCGATGATGTAGAGGGGGTGCGGACGAAGATTACGGGCTCCTGAGATGTGACTCCTTTTCCTTCCTGAACCACGATTGACTGGTTGGGTTTGAGGTTGGTAATGGTGTCTTTCTGCCCGCCCGGCCAGGTGATTTCCACCGTCAGGGTCGTTCCGTCTTCAGGTTTGCCGAGACCGAAGGTCAACGGCAGCTCAGACTGCGAACAGTAACTCGAACCTGTACGAACCATGCCGAACACGCGATTCCCTTTCTGCGTCTTCACAACGACTTTCGCGCCGATGCCGTCACGATTCGCGCGCGCGCCGACAGTCTTCACGCGCAGCAAATCGTTCTGATTTGCGTTGTCATTGCGCAGCAAACGCGCAGGACCGTTGTTCGTCGTAACAAGAAGATCCAGATCGCCGTCGTTGTCGTAGTCGCCATAGGCGGCGCCGCGCCCGACGATCGCGCGGTTCAAGGCGCGACCGAGTTTCGCAGTCACTTCTTCAAACTTCTTCTTGCCGCGGTTGCGGAAGAGATGTGGCGGCTGTGCGTACTTCACCGTCGGCTGCACGACGCTGATGTCGTCAGACACGTGTCCGTTCGCGGCGAAGATGTCGACCAGGCCGTCGAGATCGTAGTCAAAGAAGAAGCACGCAAACGTCAACGACTGTGCCGACATCTTGCCGATCCCGGAAGCGGATGCTTCGTCAGTGAACAGTCCCGAGCCGTCGTTGTGATAGAGCGCGATGCTTTCGTTAGTGAAGTTTCCGATCACGACGCTTTGTTTGCCCGAGCCGTCGTAGTCGGCAGCGTCGACGCCCATACCCGCGCGCGCGGTGCCGGCTTCGCTGAAGGCGACGCCCGCGATCACCGCGTTGTCGGTGAACGTGCCGTTGTGATTGTTGTGATAGAGCTTGTTTGGCTCGGTATCGTTGGCGACGAAGAGATCCATCCAACCGTCGTCGTCGTAATCGAGCAGCGCGACGCCGAGCGTCTTACCAGCGGGATCATTGACGCCGGCCTTAGCCGTGACGTTTTCAAACGTACCGTTGCCGCGGTTGTGAAACAGCGAAGCGCTCTGGCCTTTGTATGTTTGCGGTGTGCAGTATGACTTGTTCTTGTTATCAAGCGTGCAATATTGATCTGTTTGAATTGACCACTCGACGTAATTGCCGACGAAGAGGTCGAGCTTGCCGTCGTTATCGTAATCGAACCATGCGGCACTCGTTGAGAAGCCTGGATCGCCGACGCCTGCACGCGCGCTTACATCCGCGAACTTCCCGCCACCGACATTTCGAAAGAGACGATTCGGACCGACGCAGGTGATGTAGATGTCGACGTTACCGTCGTTGTCGTAGTCAGCGACAGCGACGCCGATGCCGTACATCTCAACGCCGAGACCGGCTTGTTGGGTTACATCCGTGAAGGTGCCGTCTTTATTATTGTGATAGAGCGCCGGGAATGATCGGCGTTTCTTGTTGTCGGGCCAGTCCATCGAGTTGATGAGCAGGACGTCATGCCAGCCGTCGTTGTCGTAATCGAGGAAGGCGCCGCCCGCGCCGATTGTTTCCGGGAGATACTTTTTACCGAAGGCGCCGCTGTTGTGTTTGAAGCGGATGCCGGCTTCGGAGGTGACGTCAGTGAATTCGATCGCGCCGGAGGGCCGTGGTGGAGTCGGGCTTGGTGATGGTGACGCGACTGCTGCGGCCGTCTCTGTCGCAGGTGCTGCCGGTGCGGCGGTCGGGGACTGTTTACATGAACAGATTAAAAGCGGAAGACAAATTAAAAGAAGTTTCCCGCAAAGGCGCAAAGGCGCAAAGAAAGACGCAAAGGCTTTATTCATTCTTCGTTGCGCCTTTGCGCCTTTGCGAGAGAAAGATTTCGATCAGCATTGCTGTTGGCCCAACGAGGAATAGCGCGTACAACGGCGCCCACACCACCTGATTCAACCGCAACAACATCTCAACGAGCGCCACGAAAAACACGACGATGCATTGCCACTTCTTCGACTTCACCGTCGTCTTCGGATCCGTGATCATGAAGAAAACGAAAAGCTGGTACATCGGACCGGTGATCGGCGCAATCTCTGCTTGCAAAGGATCGCCCGTGATCCAACTACGCAAAAACGCAAACGCGAAAAACGATGCGACGTAAGTAGCGCTGATATGAAATCGTTGCGCGCGATAGATGATGATCGAGCCGAGCACCCAGATCACGATCAACGGCCATTTGAAGTTGCCCCACTGCACACTCAGGCCTGCCACGAATTCCGGCGCAAGAAAAAGCAGCACGCAAATGCCGAAGTTTGACGGATTCCAGAGATGGCGGCCTTTCACGCGCAGCACGTACTTCGACATGATCGACAGCACGCTGCACAGCGCATACGGCCAGAACGCAGGCGAGCGCAACAGGATGCCGACGCTGATGCCGCTGATGTATGCGCTCGCGAGGTTGAGCCACTTGCCATAGAAGATCCGACCCAGCACGAGCTCAGTAACGATCGCGGCAACAATCGCGAGGGCAGTCCTTTCGTAACTTTCGAGGATGCCGTAGAAGAGATGGCCGACGAGAAGAATGAACGTGATGAAGAGCGGCGCGATGTAGCGATTATCGAAGCGCAGGCGGTTCCTGACCGGAACATCGAGAGTCGCTGATTGGATTGTTGAGTCGCTCATGCCGATTCTTTAATTCTATAAACCTGACCAATCGTTGGTTTATCGATCTTATCGATTTTCCCGGACGGCCAGCGGATCTCGGCTTTCTCGATCTGCGGGTTTTTGCCGAGACCGAAATGTAAACGTCGCTGGTTCTGCGAACAGAAACCATTGCCGCCCGAAACCTGCTGCACCTGCTGTCGCCCGTCCCAGAACAGTCGCACTTCCGCGCCGATAGCACTGCGATTACTCGACGCACCTTCGAGATCGAAATCGATCCACTTATTCTCAGGGGCCACGTTGTTCTTATAAATCAACAACGGTCCGCGCTGGTTCGCCACCACAACATCCAACACGCCGCGATTCCACAGATCGACAAGCGCCACTGCTCGTCCATCGAACACATCGCTCGCACCGACCGCCTGCGCCACATCAACAAACTTCCCGGCACCATCATTGACCCAGACTTTCTTCTGCTGGTAACCAGACAGGCTGCGACCATCCATCGCCGGCCAGTGCGCCGCATCGGAAATAATCGTCGAATTGCCACCAGCGATCTTCGAGAAGTCGTACCAGTAATTCAGGTTGCGATCCGCCGAGACGTAGCCGTTCACCAGATAAAGATCGAGCGTGCCGTCGTTGTTCAGATCACCAAACTGCGCGCCAAAACTCCAGCCACCAATCTCAACATCCATCGCGCGCGCGAGATTGTCGTATTTGATCGCGTCGCCCGTGGTTCCTTCGCGCGGCACCCAGAGATTGTTGCCCTGAATCAGCACGCCTTCTTCGGAGATGTTCGAAACATAAATCGAATAGCGTCCCTGGTTGAGAACGTCTCCCGCCGTCGCATTCATCCCGCTCTTCGGCGAAAAGCCGACGCCTGTGTCTTTACCGGCTTCACGAAACTGCTTGCCGTCGTTGAAGTAAAGCTCCGAGATGCCGTAATCGTTAGCGATGAAAAGATCCTGATTGCCGGTGCCGCGCAGGTCAGCGACAGTCGCCGCGAGTGCCCAGCGACGTGTGTCGATACCCGCTCTTTGACTGATCTCTTCGAACGATCCGTCGCCGAGATTGCGGAAGAGATACTTGCGCCCGCCGTTCTTCGCGTATTCAAAACTCTCCGGCATCATCTTCGTGTTCTTCAAATGCCAGAGGTCGACGTCTTCCGCATAATAGCCGCCGAGAAACAGATCGAGTCTTCCGTCGCGATCGTAGTCAAACCACACGGCTGTGTTGGCGTTGACCCACGGCGGCAGTGCAGCCTTCTCGCTCACGCTCGTAAACCGTAGACCCGCATCGTTGTGAAAGAGCTCCGGACGTCCCCATTTGTAAAGGAAGAGATCTTCGTAACCGTCGTTGTCGTAGTCGCCCCAAACCGAGCCCATCGATACGCCGGTGCCCGATTGATTCACATCAGCGATCCCGAGCTCAGCAGCAACATCTGTAAACGATCCATCGTGATTATTTTTGAAAAGCGCGTTCTTACTGCCTTCGCCGCTATTGGTCACGTAAAGATCCGACCAACCATCACGATTGAAATCGACGACGGAAACAGCCGCGCCCATCGACGCGACTTGCGGCATGATGTGATCGAGCCGGTGGTCGAGCGTCGGCGCCTGGTGTTTGAAGTTGATGTTTGACGATTGCGAGACTTCCTGAAGATAAAAGCCGTAGCGAGACAGAGCGCTTGATGGCTCTGCCTTCGTTGTCTCGCGATTCCTGGAGAGTCGTCTGAGCACGAGCGGCGTTGCAATCAACGCTACGAAAACCAGTAACAGAATAATTCTCGCAGTTTTATTAACCACAGATTTTTACGGATGATTACGGATTGTCCTTAATACATTCCTGAAAACGTCAGGCGCAACATACCGCGTGTGATACTTTTGCCAGTCTTCCGGAAATCGTTTGTAGACGACTTCATCTTCCAGCTTGCCGGGCTTCGTCTCATACTCGTTCTGGGCGTGATGCGGCAGCGGCTGCACCGTCTTCGAGAACGTTGAATTGTAATCGCCATCCTTAATCCAGCCATCACCCATAAGTATGAAATCGCGCACAAACCCGGCCGCGGGCGGCGGTAGCTCCGGAAAACGGAACGACATCTCATCACCTGAAGCCACGATCACATAACGATCGTCGATCGCTTGCAACAGTTCGCTGACTTCGCCGAATCGAGTGTAATAACCCTCGAGATCGCGCCAAGCCTGTTTTGTTGAGAAAAGCCTGTAGTAATCCGGCACTTCTGGGGCCGCACCGAATTCAGGCCCGTTTACCACGGAATAGCCGCGATAATGCAGGTCAACCGACGAAGGCGCTAAGCGTACCATCTTCACGGGCGCATCGGGTAGACCCACCGCCCATTCGAGATGATCCCAGTAGATTTCGAGGTTCGTGCGAATGCGCACGCGATGCGGAATTCCCGGTTTAAAGAGGTCGGTAAGATTGAACAGGACTGTCTTTTTGCGGCCGGCCGGAAAGCCGAGATTTTCCTGCGCGACCCGCCAACCGCCGTTTCCATCGGGCACTTCAACGCTCATCGGTTTGGCGCGCCAGCGATTTCCCTGCGTGATTGCGACGTTCACTGACGACTCGGTGTCGTGAATCGAGCCGTGCGCGATCAGGTAAAGCGGTCCGGTGGCTGGCGCGTCATCGCCAAGATCGACCTCGACAAAGTGATCGCGCGTTAAACCCTGAAATTGGCCGCGTCCGAAGTTGTCTAGCGCCTTGCCGTCGCGCGCGCTCAACAGGCTCGTGACGTCGTTGCCGTTGTCGTCAATCGCCTGCTTGATCGGTTTTGGAGTTGCGACTGTCGTGAAACCAAGCTTCGCGGGCGGCACGACGAAGCGCTCGTCGACGAAGATCTCAGTGCCTTCCGGATGATCGACCGGCATCAAGCCGATGTAGTCGTAGTAATAAACTTCCCACAGCTCGGCGGTGACGCGTATGTCGTAATAACCATCGTGTGGAACAAGCTGATCGCGGCGGATCTTGTACCACTCGCCGGTCGCGGCAATCTTCGCGGAACCAAGCGTGTTGATGCGCAAACCGATCGCCGAGCCCCACGGTACGGCGTCTTTTATAAACTCCATCTCCTTGCCGTTATAAGCAAACAACCAGGGGCACGACGCTTTCAAACGTTGCTCGGTTAGCACTTCCTGATCGGCCTTGACTTCAAACTCCGCACGCACAGTGCCATTGGGCCAAACGACACGGATCACGTCGGCGCTCGTTTGTTCACCAAGTCCGAAGTGCAGCAGCGGACCGGTGATCGGTTGTTTCTGCACGAGCAGACCGGAACGGATCTCCATCTCGCCGCCGACGCCGAACGGGTTGATACGTTGATCGCCGACGGCATTGCTGGCGCGGGGACGCACGATTTGCCAGTGATAGTTTTTCGTGCTTTGGTTGATCCCTTCCAGTGGTTGGTTCTCTTTCGAAAGGGCGAGCAGATCGAGACGTCCGTCATTAGTGACATCGGCGACGTCAAATACACGCTCAGGAGATGATGTCTTGTTCAGTTCAGTGAAATTGCCATCACCATTGTTGAGCCAGATCCGCGCTGCGGGCATCAACAACAGATCGAGGCCGCCGTTATTGTCGAGATCCGCGACGCGCAGGACACTCGCTCCCAATGTCGCGTTGGCGTTTACGATCTCGGCGCTGTCCCAGCCTGCTCCGTGATCTTTATCAGACAAACGCATGATGCGACCGTCGTTTTGCACGACTGCTACATCCAGGATACCGTCACTGTTTAAATCCAGAACACTGATTGCACGGATCGGTGAACCGATTGGCACGGATCGGTTAGTGAACTGACCTTGCCGTTCGTTGCTGAAGACGAATAACTTGTTCGAGCCATCAATTAGCACCGCATCTGCGTCGCCATCGCCGTCGAGATCTGCCCAGGCGAAATCCACGAGTCCGTTGACGTCGCTGAACGAATGAATGTCCAGGAAGGTGCCGTCGCCGTTGTTTCGCAAGACAGTAGGAACTCCCGTTTCCGATCCGAGAATCACATCGAGATCTCCATCAGCTTCGATATCCGCTGCCCAGGCTGCGGTGTAACTGGCGTTGACAACAGTTGCAGGCAGTTTGGTTTCGCCTGTGACATCAGTGAAAGCGGAGGGAGAGTCCTGACGGAATAAGCGCACTCCGCCGTCGCCCGCAAGCACCAGGTCAGTTTTGAAATCGTAACTAAAATCGACAGGCAGAATTGCTTGCATCGATGGAGGAGTGTTTGCTGCTCCTCCGGGAAACGGAAGGGTCGCGCCACTCGCTAGTCTGACTTCGCGCGCAGATGCGGTCGTTATAACTGGCCCTCCCGAACCACTGAGCGGAATCGCGCCGATCCAATCCGCGTGATCTGCGGTTAAATTTAAAGGCTCGGGGTTGAACGTGATTGATAAATCAGGTGCGGCTGTTTTGAAAACAGGCGCTTCCATTTTCAGAAAGTGTGTAAACGGCACTGCTTCTTCGCCAGGCGGCGGTTTGATGGCGGCGAGATTGCGCCTGTAGTCGGGTAAACGCACGAGAACATTGCGCAGGAAAGTCGTTTGCGTTGCGGCAGCGCGTAGATCGCCACTGTTGACGGCCTTCTCAACAGCGGTGACTTGTTGGCGTACTTCATCGGGCCATGATGATGAACGCGCGCTTATCTTCGCGACAGTTGCTTTGGCGGTTTCACCATCGCCACGTTTTGCAGCAATGCGGCTGAGCTCGACGAGGGCAGCAAGGTTCTCAGGCTGCGCCGTGAGGATCTTTTGTACGAGCTGTTGAAATTCTTCGGCGCCTTTGTCGTCACCCTGCCGTTCAACTTCCTCTGCGAGTTTGTAGATGGCGATGAGGTTGTTTTGATCCAGCTCAACAGACTTGCGCAAATCGGTTATTGCTTGCGTCGTGTTGCCGCGACTGCTTTCGAGCAGTCCGAGCAGGTAAAAAATGTCGCTGTTGTCGGGCGCGAGACCGCGTGCTTTGTTAAGTCGGTCGGCGGCGGTGTCGTAGTTGCGCTGGCGAAGGGCGAGCAGACCCCAGTTGGCCCAGCCGGCGGGCTCCATGGGAGCGAGTTGCGTGAGCTGCTGTAGCTTCGCGTCAGCCTGCACGTCGTGACCGACTTGCAACGCAGCGAGACCGATGTAAAACGTGCGGACGATCTCGTTGTACTGCGGAGACGATCTTGTTGGAAGAGTGTTGGCCGGGCGGCATGCGCCGAGCAGAGCAAGCAACAACAAAGCAAGCGCAAGGGGGATTCTTTTTGACATGATATGCAGAATTTCTCCCGCAAAGGCGCAAAGGCACAAAGAAGGTTTCAGCGATCAAAATCTATCTTTGCGCCTTTGCGCCTTTGCGGGAAACTCCGCACAATGTAACACAATGAGACTTTCAAGAACTTGTCCCCTCGTATTGGCGCTCGCGTTTTGTCTCTTGACGACGGCTCATCTTCAAAACGAACAATCGAAACCCAACATGCGCGAAGAAGCGTATCGCGCCAATAATCTGGGCGTCGCGCTGCTCGAGCAGTTCAAACACAAAGAAGCCGCCGACGCGTTCCGGCGCGCGTTGCAACTCGATCCGGGTCTGGTGCTGGCGCGTATCAATCTCGGCATCGCGCTCTTCAACATTCCCGATCTGCCGGCCGCGCAAAAGGAGTTGCGAACAGCGATCGCGGCCGCGCCTTCAGCACCGCAACCGCATTACCTGCTCGGCCTCGCTGCGAAGACTCAGAACAAACCGGAAGAAGCGATCGCGTCGTTTCAGAAAGTGTTGAGTGTCGATCCGAACGATGTCGGCGCAAATGTAAACCTGGGCCAACTCTATTCGCAGCAACGCAAGTATCCCGAAGCCATCGCGGCGCTGCGTTTGGCTGTTGCCGCCGAGCCTTACAACGCCACCGCGCTCTATAACCTCGGCACCACGTTGATACGTTCTGGTCAACGAGAAGAAGGTCAGAAAGTAATCGCGCAGTTTCAGGAGCTGCGACAGCGCGGCACCGGCACGACGCTCGGATCAAACTATCTCGAACAAGGTCGCTACGCTGAAGCCGTTGCCTCTACAGGTGCTGAGCCGGAGCTTGTTGATAAGCAAACGCCGGAAGTTGTCTTCAGCGATGCAACGACCGCAGTGTTGCCGTGGCCCTATGCGGGTGCAGCCACCGTTAACGATCGCCCACCAGGCGGAGGTCCACTCTTGCTTTTTGACTACGATCTCGACGGCGATCTCGATTTACTCGTCGTTAGCGACTTCGGACACGGCCTTCTGCGTAACGACAAAGGCAAGTTCACCGATATTAAGGAGCAAGCCGGCGCACTGTTTAAGTTGACAAAGGCGCGGGCGGCCGCGGCCGTAGCCGGCGACTACGACAACGACACGCGTCCCGACGTGTTCGTTCTTCGCGACGGAATGCCGAGGCTCTATCACAATGACGGCAACGGAAGTTTTTCAGACGTAACTGACAAGGCGAAGATCCCTGCGCTCACGGGTGGCGAAACAGCAGCGTTTGTCGATTTCGATCACGATGGCGATCTCGATCTGCTGCTCGGCGGTGATGGCTTGTTGTTGCTGAGAAATAACGGCGATGGCACGTTTGCTGATCAAACCGCGGCCGCGAAACTTACCGACAAAGTCCACGCCGGCGCCATTGTTCCGACCGACTTCGACAATAGACGCGACATCGATCTCCTCGTTGCCTCGACTGAAAAAGTGTCACTCTGGCGCAACATGCGCGATGGAACATTCCGCGATGTCGGGGCCGAAGTGGGGCTGACGTTGAAAGGCGTAACGACCGTCGCCGCCGGTGACGTAAACAAGGACGGCTTTACCGATTTCTACTTCGCCTCATCAAGTGGCGACATGGTTGGGTATCTTGCGCTCAGCAACGGCAAGGAGCGTTTTCAAACGACGCGGACAGATGGCGGCGCTACAGCTTCGCAATTTATCGACTACGACAACGACGGTCTCCTTGATCTCGTGTCAGTGGTCCAGGGCAGGTTTCGCGTGTTGCGTAACACCGCCGATGCGTGGGTCGACGTAAGTTCTAAAGCTACCAGCGGAATCGCCACGGTCGGCGCGCGTATGGCCGCGGGGGACATCGACGGCGATGGCGACACCGATATCATCTTTAGCGAACTTAATGGCGCACTGAAAGTCGCGCGCAACGACGGCGGTAACACAAATCGTTCGTTGCATGTCGGGTTGGCAGGACGAGTCAGTAATAGAAGTGGTGTCGGAACGAAGATCGAGGTGCGCGCCGGAAGTCTCGCGCAGAAACTGGAAACCTACTCCGCTTCGCCCGCTCCTGCTCCCGCTGACATTCTTTTCGGTTTAGGCAAACGAACGGCGGTTGATGCGGTGCGTGTGTTGTGGCCCGCGGGGATTGTTCAGGCGGAAACAGAGATCGCAAACAAGTCGCTGTCCCTCACGGAGCTCGATCGCAAGCCATCTTCGTGTCCTTATCTATACGTTTGGAACGGCGAGCGTTTTGAATTCGTCACCGATTTCATGGGTGGCGGCGAGATGGGCCACCTCGACGCGCCCGGCATTTTCAACATGCCGGATCCTGACGAGTACGTTCGTATTCGCGGCGATCAGTTGCGCGAACGGAATGGGCGCTACGAGCTGCGCGTCACAAACGAGCTCGAAGAAGCGTTGTTCCTGGATCGGGTGCAATTGATCTCGGTGGCACATCCTGAAGGTGTTGAGGTTTATCCGAATGAAGGACTGACCGTGCCGCCGCAGCCTTTTAAGGTTTACTCGACGCGTGATGCGCGCCCGCCGCTGGCCGCGGTTGATGAGCACGGACATGACGTCTTGTCGCGCATTGCAGTTGTAGATCGCCAGTATCCGGATGATTTCAAGCTTCATGGGATACGAGGCTATGCCGACGAACACGAGTTGACACTGAAGCTCGATGCCGGCTCGTCGTCGCCAGTTAAGTTGTTGCTGACTGGCTGGACCGATTACGCGTGGTCCAGCGATAACCTCGCGGCATCCCAAAGTGGAAAGAGTCTGCAACTGCCGGCGCTTCAGGTTAAAGATAAACAGGGTCGCTGGAAGACGGTTGTGGAGAATGTTGGGATTCCCGTGGGGCGGCCGCAAACGGTCGTCGTCGATCTGGCAGGGAAGTTTTTGAGTGCGAGTCGTGATGTGCGCATCGTGACGAACATGCGCATCTATTGGGATCAGATTCTCGTTGACACGTCGGGTGGAAATTTTCCGCAGCGATTGACGCGGCTCGATCCGACGATTGCCGAGTTGCGGTGGCGTGGCTTCTCGCTGGAGCATTCGCCGGATGGACGTCAGCCCCTCACTTACGATTACAAACAAGTCTCGTTTACATCGCCGTGGAAAGTGATGACCGGGCGTTACACGCGTGAGGGCGACGTGCGCGAGTTGTTGCTCGCGCCGGATGACATGTTTGTGATCTCGAGACCGGGTGATGAGATCGAGTTGTCGTTCGCGGCGGACAAGCTGCCGCCGTTGCCGCGGGGATGGACGCGCACGTTCCTGTTGTATGCGGATGGCTTCAGTAAGGAGATGGATATTAATTCGGCGAGTCCCGATCAGGTTGGGCCGCTGCCGTTTCATGGGATGAGTCGCTATCCGTATCAATGGCCGGAACGGTATCCGCTTGATGAGAGGCGGCGACGTTATTTGGAAACTTATAACACGCGCGTTGTTACGTCGTATGTAGACAGGATTGCAGGATTTTCAAGATGAACCACATCAGATATTCGGTTGCATGTTGCCAAACAGATCTGGCTAATCCGCTCGATCGACGCGCGATGCGGTCCAACACGGATCGCATTCTCTCGATGATCGATTCAGCAGTGGCCGGCGCAGCGCCGTTTCTGCCTGTGCGTCTCGTCGTTTTTCCTGAGTTCGCACATTCAGCGCCCGTCTTCGAGACGGCAAATGAGTTGATCGACAAGCTCGCCATCTCGATTCCGAACGAACACACCGAGCGCCTCCAACAAAAAGCAAAAGAGCACGACATCTACATCCAGAGCGGCTCGATGTTGGAAGTCGATCCGAAATGGCCTGGTCACGTTTTCAACACGACGTGTCTCATCGGACCGGAAGGCGTGCTTTATAAATATCGAAAAGTGAACACGTGGATTCCCTACGAGGTCCACACAAGCCCACACGATCTGCCTGATTACGACGAGCCGCTGTTTCCCGTCGCCGATACGCCGATCGGGAAACTCGGTTGCGCGATCTGTTACGACTGGCTGTTTCCCGAAGCGATGCGGCAGCTAACCGCGAACGGCGCGGAGGTGTTAATACGCGTCTCCGCCTACATGGATCCGTGGGGCGCGACTGAGCCGATGGCGTGGTGGACCATCGTGAATCGCTGTCGTGCACTGGAGAACACGGCGTACGTTGTTGCAGCAAATCAAGGCGCGAGCTTGAAACACTATCCGCCGTACTCATGGCCCGGTGGCAGTCAAATAGTCGACTTCGATGGTCGCATGTTGGCCGAAGCTTCTCCTGGACCCGGCGAACGAATCGTCGTAGCGCCAATCGACATCTCCGCGCTGCGGCATGAGCGCGAAGCGCGCCGCGGACACCACATGCTGGCCCACCTGCGCACCGAAGCTTACCCGGTGTACAAACGTCACCAGTATCCGCCGGAAACAAACGTCCCGCTGAGCTATGAAAACAACAACAAATTAATTGATGAATCTAAGAAGCAACTGTAGGGGCGGCCCTCCGTGGCCGCCCCTGTTAGGAATCACGCAGGGGTGGCCACGGAGGGCCACCCCTACAATTAGACTTTGAGGAAGATTTTGCGGTTGTAAAGGATCCACATCAGCGCGAGACAGACAAGAACGAACGTGATCGCAAACGCGAGTGACGCATTGACCGGCGACGCCCACGACGCAAAGATGTGAGCGTAAATCCAGCCACCCAACGTCGCTTCCCCGACTTTAACTGTGCCCAGGAGAATCGCAATCACGTCGGCAACGACATAGAGCGCGATCGCATTCAGACCAAAGACTTCAAACGGCTTGGCCCAGCGACGATAGCCTTTGATATCGATCAGCCAGTAACAGAGCGACAGAAATTGTAACGCCAGACCACCCGTGAACAGCACGTACGAGCTGGTCCAGAGTGCTTTGTTGATCGGAAAGAACGAGTTCCACGCCCAGCCAACCGCAACACACACCGCGCCCACCACAAACATGCCCGCCGCCTTCTCGTATCGCGTTTTTTCGGTGCGGAGCCAGGTGCCTGTCAACACACCCATCAGCGCCGTCGCGATTGCCGGAATCGTGCTCAACAAGCCTTCCGGATCGTAAACGCGCGCCTGCGCCCACACGTGTTTCCCAAACACAACACGATCGACAAACGACGGCAAACTGCCTTCCTTCGTGAGATCTCCCGCTGCGAATCCTGGCGCCGGCACAAGCCTCACGAGCAGCCAGTAAAAAATCAGTAAACCAATCGTGATTGCAATCTGTGTCCTGACTTTTGTGTTGAGAAAAATGATCGACGCGAAGAAGTAACAGACGGCGAGACGCTGCAGCACGCCCGGAATGCGGTATTCAGCAAGACCGAAGTACGGCAGGCCGTTGAGAAAGAGACCGATTGCAAAGATGATGAGCGTGCGCCTGATGATCTTTAGATAAAGATCGCGCTTGCTGCCACCACTCTCGAGCCGCCGCGCGAACGCGAGTGGTATAGCGACGCCGATGATGAATACGAAGAAGGGAAACACCAGATCGGTCGGCGTCCAGCCGTGCCAGCGCGCGTGTTCGAGCGGCCAGTAGATGTGTTCCCACGTGCCCGGATTGTTTACCAGGACCATCCCGGCAATCGTGATACCCCGAAAAACGTCGAGGGAAACGAGGCGCGTATCAGATATAGGCATCACGGCCCATTTAAGCACAGATATCCGCGGTTAAGTAGACTTTATTGAGAGCAGCACTAATCCATAATCACGCACCCGGGCCAACAAACCGTGCAAGGCTGCCTGGTCCGCAACCTCACCGGAGATCGTCGTCACATTGTCTTGCCACGCGATCGTCATGCCTTCGAATAACTCATTCCATCTCTCATCGAGATACCCTTTCACCTGGATCTCGTAAAACGTCTTATCTAATTCTTTGATCATCTCACCCTCGTCTGCAAATACTCCTCAACCCTATCCTCCGACGAGATAAATCCAATGTAATTATCAGGACGCAGGAACACACTAAACTCATCCTCTCTCCCGAAGATCTCGCGCACGCGCTCAGTGAGCGGTATGACGTGGCAGTCAACTAAGTCTTCAAACATCTGCGCGCACGCTTCACTTCGATCACGATTCGAAAATACCAGCAGGTGAAACTTTGGTTCCTTCAGCTTGTCGAAAATGCTTTGGCCGTCCACTAAGAAATACGGCAAACGATCGCCGGCTTTGACGTCGTCGGGCTCGTCGTCAGTGTGCTGGGTCAACGCGCCGTTTCGATAGTTGATCCCGATCTGCGAGATCAACGGAAAAATTCTTTTGCTAAAGGAATCCAAACTCGACACAAAACCGGCCACGGGTGGAAAGATCGTCGTGCGAATAAAACTCAGCAGCCAGTGTGATCCGGCGGCAAACTCAAACATGCGATCGGTCGATTCGAGTAGTCGCTGCGCGTTTGCAAGTCGCTCTTCGTTGTAAGTGTCCAACAGTTCTTCTTTCGCTATGCCTTTCACCACCAGGGCGAGTTTCCATGCGAGGTTGTAAGCATCCTGAATTCCCGTGTTCATCCCTTGCGCGCCTGCGGGACTGTGAATATGCGCCGAATCTCCGGCCAGAAAACAACGGCCTTCGGAAAACTTGTTCACGCGCCGCGAATGGACCTTATAAAGCGAGAACCACCGCACATCAGACAGCTCGAGATCCAGTTTCGCCTGCTCTTTGATCTCCTTTTCGATCTCCTCGTACACAACTTCGCCCTGTTCCGCGTTTTTACTTTCCGGAAACGTGCCGACGACTCGATAACGATTCTCGCCCGGCATCGGAAAGAACGCGACGAACACTTCTTTCGCGAGGCAAACGTGCAGCGCATCGTGTGGAAAGTCCCAGTCGACGCGTGCGTCGGCCACGTAAAAGAGCCGCTCAAAAGTGCTACCGGCGAACGTGAGCCCCAGACCTTTTCTGACAGGACTACTCGCGCCATCGCAACCGACCAAAAATTTTCCTCTGATCGTTTCCGACTCGCCTGACGGTGTTTTAACTTGCGCCGTCACGCCGGTAGCGTCCTGAGAAAAATTTTCGAGCTCGGTGTTCCAACGCACATCACGTCCGTGATTGCGAACAAACTCGTAAAGCAGCTCCTCGTTCTTGCTCTGTTCCAGCATAAGCATGTACGGATACTGGCTCAGGTCCTTGCCGAAGTTTCCGAGATTCATTTCACCGCGAACCTCGCCGCCTTCAATCAGTCTCACACGACTGGCAATCGTGCCGCGCTCGATGGCGGGCTGAGCCAGGCCGATCTGGTCGTAAACCTCTAACGTGCGCGCCTGAACGCCGATGGCCTTCGAAAAGCGCGTAACGGTGTCGTTCTTCTCCACCAACACGAAATCGATGCCATACCTGATGAGCTGGCAGGCGAGCGAAAGCCCGGTGGGGCCGCCGCCGATGATGATTACGTCTGTATTAATCGTGTTCATAAGTTCATAGCTCCTTATCAAATGTCACCGACAAAAATACGCCCGCACGAACGTTGGGTCATGGCCCGAAAGATGTATTTTTCGCCGCCGATCAATCGCATCTGCAAATACACCTCACAAATGTATCTTTCGGGATATGTGACTACACCCACCGTTCCTCTATCTTCACGCCGCGTTGAGAAAAACGCAGGAGGAAACGAATGAAAAAGAACATTTTCAAAAGAAGACGAGTGGTGATGACGACGATCGGTTCGCTCGGCGATCTGCACCCCTACATCGCCCTCGCACTCGAAATGAGGAAACGTTACATCGAGCCCGTTATCGCCACGAGCAACACGTATCGCGAGCGTGTCGAGTCGCTCAACATCGAGTTTCGCCAGATTCGACCCGAAACGCTGGAACCCGACACGCCCGAGTATCTCAAGCTGATTGAGGACGTCGTCGATCCAAAGCGCGGCGCTGAATTCCTTTTCAAGAAACTGCTCGTGCCGGCCGTGCGCGATATGTATGCGGATTTGAAGGAGGCCGTGAAAGGCGCCGATCTTCTCGTCACGCATCCGATCGTTCTCGCTGGACCACTGGTCGCACAGAAGACAGGCATTCCGTGGGTTTCAACTGAGCTGGCGCCGGCGTCGTTGTGGTCGGCATTTGACCCTTTCGTACCGCCCAACATGCCGTGGATTCACCGTGTGCTTAAAGCCGGCGGACCAGTCGCGGCGCGCCTATATATGAAGCTTGTGAAGGCGCTGACGTCGCCGTGGCTCACGGATCTTTACGAGTTCCGCGATGAGCTGGGCTTGCCGCCGGGAGAACATCCGCTATTCGAGGGACAGTACGCGCCCAATCTCAATCTCGCACTTTTCTCGAACGTCTTGTGCGAGCCGCAGTCTGATTGGCCTGCGAACACTGTCATCACGGGTTTTCCGTTTTTCGACCGGAAAGACAATGCACCGCCGGATGTCGACCTGCTGAGATTTCTCGGCAAAGGACCGGCACCGATTGTTTTCACGCTCGGGTCGGCGGCAGTGCATATCGCGGGAGATTTCTATCGCGAGAGTATCAAGGCCGCGAAGTTGTTGAAGAGACGTGCAGTGTTGCTGATCGGCAGCGAGCGAAACAGGCCAGCCGGGCCGTTGCCCGAAGGCGTCATCGCAGTGAACTACGCGCCCTTTGGTGAACTTCTTCCGCGCGCGGCAGCGATGGTCCACCAGGGCGGCGTTGGTACTACAGGACAAGGATTACGGGCCGGTATTCCAATGCTGGTGGTGCCGTTCGCGCACGATCAGCACGACAACGGTAGTCGCGTTGAACGACTCGGTGTGGCGCGCACCATCCCGCGCAATAGTTACAAAGCAGAACGAATCGCGAGCGATCTGAAAGAGCTGCTGGGCAATCCGTCATACGCGCGATGCGCCAGGGAGATTGGCAGTCGTGTGCGGTCGGAGAGCGGCAGCGCGCTCGCTGTGGATTTGATTTTAGACCAACTAAACGAAAGGAGAAGTGAGCGTTTCGTAGCGTGAACCGAAAGTAAGTTTAGACAGGATTACAAGATTCTCAGAATTGACATGATTAATTCTGCACATCCTGAAAATCCTGAAATCCTGTCAAAAAAAACTTCGTAACCACCAAACGACACAGGACACAGGAGGAAACAGCAATGATGAAAATTCGATTCAATCTTTGGACATTAATCAGTGTGGGCATAGTGCTTTGCGCCTGGACCATGGCGCACGGACAGCAGGACGCGATGAAGCAAAACGCACTGGCACTGCGCCAGTACACGTGGAAATCACAAACCCAAATAAGAAAGGAAGGTGAGGTAAAGGCGACGAAGTTGTACTCAAGCCGCTACGCCGCAGACGGAACAGTGGTCCAGCTTCTGCTGGAAGAGGAGTCAGCAAAGCTGCCGAAGTTTGGCATCCGCGGCATGGTCGCCAAAAAGAAAAAACAAGAAGCACAAGAACTGATCGAGGCGCTCCAGCAACTGGCGAAGTCTTACGGAGAGCTGCCGCCGGCGAAGATGCAGGCGTTTATGACGAGCGCGAGGGCATCGCTTGAAACGAACGCACAGCAGCCGCTGTTGCGCCTCGAATCAGCCAATGTTTTACAGCCTGGCGATTCGATGATCGTCTGGGTGGACGCAAACACGCGACGGCAGCGACGAATCGAGATCAACACGAGTCTCGACGCTAGACCGGTACGGATCGTGACGGAGTTCAGGGATCTGCCTAATGGTCCAACTTACATGGCGCGCTCAGTCGTGAATTATCCAGACGACGAGCTGACGCTGACTGTGGAGAATTTCGACTACGAACATTTGGCGATGGAAGACGAGGTACAAGATTAACAAGATTGTTCAGGATTTACAGGAAATCTTGTTCGGCAATTAAACCTATTAACTAATGAAGGAGAGAGTGATGAAAGCGATTAAGTTGATCGGTGTTATGGGAATGTTGTTGGGAGCGCTGGTGGTTTCAGCAGCCGCGCAATCGGTGCAATCGGACTTCGACCGTGCGTTCAGGTTTTCGAACCTAAAGTCGTTCAGCTTCGCGGTCCAAAAACGAGCCGCAACGGATCCGCTCGCGAGCGATACTTTGAATGACGGGCGTATTCGCACGGGTCTTGAGACGCAGTTACGCGCAAACGGTTTTCGGATGGAAACGGAAACTCCTGACTTCGTGATCGCCTATTACGTGACCTCGAAGAACCGGCTGAACGTGCAGGATTACAGCTACGGACCGCCGCGCTTATGGGGCAGCCGCGACATCCGCGTGAACCAGTATGCCGAGGGCACGTT
>DASTTS010000252.1:0-4783 GCA_035760085.1 Pyrinomonadaceae bacterium | reverse complement strand
GGCGCTCGTGAATTCTGTTCAATCGCCGGAGGTTGAGGTCGTTACATTGCTCAACACGTCTCCGCGAGAGCTAAATCTGCAAGGCTGGTCATTGCTGGACAGTCAGAAGAACAAACAGAAACTCACCGGCAAGCTCAAGTCAGGAGAGGCACGCGCCGTCCGCGTGGAGAAGCCACTCGCACTGTCGAACAAGGGTGGCATCATCTCCATACTGGACGAAGCGGGATTGAAGGTTGACGGCGTGTCTTACACCAAAGCACAGGCCTCCAACCCCGGATGGACCATCGTCTTCTGATAGCTTTCCAAATTCTGTTCACGAGGGCGGCCGCCTCCACCGCCCCCGTAATCCCACCCACGGCAGTGGGTGGGATTGCGCGTGGGACAGAAGGCGGGGTTGTAGACAGGATCTGAACGAACCACCCACTGCCGAGCTTGTTGACGTCCGAATGCGGCGCAAGCGTGGCTTGCAATTGTCCGGTTGGCCACGTCCCAAATCTTCGCGTGCGTGACACTTACTCCATTGCCCTTGCTTCGTGCCGGCGCGGTGGTCTCAACAGTTCATCCTCATTGAACGACAACTGCTCTTCACTAAATTGCGTCATTGCGAGAGCGATGCCGCGTTTGCGGCCGTCCCTGACCGCAGACGCCGCGACGTGCATGCCAACGACGGCGCCGGTTTGAAGGTCCACTACTGGACCACCGCTCGTGCCGTCCGCAGTGAAACAATCGTAGTCAAGAGTCCAGGTGTGGCCAGGCGAACGCAGGACCGCGCCGGGCATCACATGTTTCTCGCCCGCAGAACCAGCGAAGTGTGCGGCAAACACGTCGTTAGGAATCCTTGCGTCACTTCGCGGGAAGCCCATCACCGCCACCCGGTGGCCAGCCTCAGGTGCTTCACGCGACACAACCAACGGTGACGCCGCGGCCGGCTCCGATAACGCAAGCAGAACGGGCCAGCACTGTTGCAAGGTCGGGAAAGGAAGGGCCCCGCCGTCGATACCGGCGAGTTCCTGCGGCCGCAACGTTCGTAATGCACTAACCACAACCCGGTCGCTCGCAGGATCCGCCAAATCAAAACGCACGCGCGCCTCATGCAGCATGGTCCAACTTCCGTCCGGTTGCTGATTAGCAAGCTTCTCTGCGAAGTGAAAAGGGCAAAGCAGTAAACGTGGGGCCACGAGGAAAGCGCTACACAAGAACTCACCCGCTGGTCCACCTGAGAGCTCCAATCTTCCGACCGCCCGCGCAACCGCAAAGAATTTATCGGGGGCATCAGCCGGACGAGTGTGGCCTGTCGACGTTACCACGTGAACCCCCTCAGCTCTTTGGGCTCGTTCGGTTTCAGTGAAGCTGGTCCAAACCATGCCCGGCAGAACGCTCTGACGAAGTGTCGGCGCCGGCTGCTGCTGGCTAATCGCGTGCTCTATCAGCCATTCAACGAGGGTCCAAAACCCTTCTACCAGAACCGGCGTTCCGGTATCCATCGCACGACGGAAATGTTCATCACGACGCTCCGGATCGTACAGGCCCGCCAGCACGTGAACATCAGGCAGACCAGGAAACAACTCGACCATGTTCCAGAGGGCAGAAGAAGTTATTTGACCAGGCGGAGGCGGTGCTTCGAGCCTGCGGAACTGTTCTTCGCGCTCTGTTCCAAACATCCGGTATCCGGCAATGATTGCTAAGAGCGGATTTGAACGTTTCCTATAAAGCAGCCCGTCGTACTCAACAGCATCGAGCGACTCGCGACCCTGAAGCGCACGCCAACCGAGCTCGACGAGTCGAACATCGTCCGGCATCGGTCGAGGAAAGTCGGGATGCACCGGCTCCGAAGGATCGATCGGATTGAAGTATTGCTGCACGTCGACTTCGCCATTTCCTTCGCGCGAAATCACTAACACAGTAACAAAGCGCGGCAGCAACGTAAGTGCGAACGAAGCGGGCGCAAACCCGGGCATCTCGACGCGCAGGCGAATCGGACCCGGCGGCAACACGGCAGACGCCTGTCGAGCGACTGGAAAATTTGTGAGCGACTCTAACTCTAATGATTCGGTGTGTGGTTCGCTGCTGCCAAGCTCGATGACGTTACCCGGCACGAGTGCGGCGCCGCCCGATTCAACCTGCACGCGGCAATCTCGCGCAAAAGGTGCTTCGGGATCTTTGACATCACCGACAAGGATTTGCACTGCGCTTTGGTCCAAACTCAACGAAGGCAACGTATCTACACCTAAACTACGTAGACGATCGAAACCCTGAGACTCAGGCCAGCGTGCGGCCCACGCAGCATAAGCCAGTATGGATCCGAGTCGTGCGTTTGCGACGGGACCGAAATGCGGCGATGGTTCGGAGTAGCTACCCTCGACCGGGATCTCGCTTCCTTTGAGATTCTCGATCAGTGTGGGATCAAGTGGCGCAGTCGCAACATCCAGTGGAATCTCATACCTCTGACCCGGTTCTGCATAGAGCATTTGCTGGACGCGATCAGCGCCAGTGAGCTCGGCACTCACATAATAAGGTGCAGGTGCCGGCACTAATTCAGCCACATACCCGTAACCCCTGCGCACTTCATTGCTACGACCGTCAAGGATCGCCACGCGTGCGAGACGATCCGGGCAAGTAACAATGATCGTCGCCTCTGTTTGGCCAGTACCTCTACCTCTGAATGCCTCCTCCATCTCCACCCCCTGCGGTGGCACAGACGGTTTCAGCTCGATCGCAAATCGCTTGTCCTCGTACACGAGAATTTCAGGATTCTGTTTTTCAAAGCCATCGGCCCTAACTTCCAAAAGGTGACGTCCGCCCGGCACCTCAAACGTTGTCACTTCCTGCACCGGAGGTCTGGCTGGTGCAGGGTTAGCGGTTCGTGCAGTCCAGTTGTTGACCGTGTCATCGAAATGAAGAAACTCGATGAACGCTGATTTGCGCGCGTCCTTAGGATCCAGAATCGCCGATACTTTAGCGGTCGGCAGTTCATTAGTAGCAAACTCGGCCACCACTACATTCCCCTTTAATCTACTGACACGTCCGTAAGGGACGATGGCCGTTAAGTCGGACGGCTGCGTACCAGGAATCGAGGTCAAGTCGCGTTTGACCGCCTCGGTCACAAACTCAACAATGTCATCGAAAAGAAGACGCTTGCGCGGGACCTGGCCTGGCAGCGGCAGTGTGCGAGGGTTTCTGAGTTCCGGGCCAAGGCCGCGTAACGCCGCCATCAACGCGCGACTGAACAACCCGTTCCCGCGTATCTCCCTCGCCTTATTCCCAGCGGTTGTGCCGAAGAGAACGCACTGTGTTGCAAGTTTCGCGTCGTTGATTTTGCGCACGTCCCAGACAAGTTGCTGAGTCAATGACTTATTGCCCGACACTTCCAGAACATCACGGCAGGCATCCACGAAGAAAAACTGCTCGTTGGGTGGATTGACGTCTGCCATCGCGCCGCGAAAGATTTCGAGACTGATTGGTTGTTGATCACCTAAATACCGCTCAAGATTGTCTATGTCGGCGGGCACCACGATTGGTCCATCGTCAGGAGATCCGGTGGGCGGTGCGAGTCCGTGACCGGCGTAGTAGAACCACAAACGACTAGCGTCCTTGCCTTTGCCCGTACGATAGTCCCACAGTGCATTTCGAATATTTTTTTCGTCCGCAACTTTTGCGCGGGCCGAAAGATCCGGTGCACCCTGTTCTGCCTTGAGCAGCTCAGCCACCGGAGGTCCGCCAGGCGTTACTGACAACAGAAGCGTGAGATCTTGTGGATCAACTCCTCCTGCCGTCACGCACCAACGCGCGAATGAGACGGCGTCGCGAACGGCGCCGGTGAGATTCCAGTCGGGATTTGGATAAGAATCAATGCCGATGACAACTGCGTGTGCGTTCATCTTAAACCTCAATCGAACTCGACGCCGTTCTCTGCGAGAACAGGATCATCTTTGAATTTCCACAGCGGCACTGCGTAATTGCTTTTTAGGCCATAACCACCACCAAAGTGGAGACCGACTACGCGTCGATCTTCAAAATCGACGATGCATGAGCCGGAGCTGCCGCGGAGAGTAGAAGCATCGTGCTTGAACGTATTCGAGTCGCGCCATCCGATCACGATGCCTGGTGAAAAGCGTTTCAATCCGAGAGTCGCTTCGTCCGTGCCAAACACTCGCTGGAAGATGGGCACCGGAGTTACGCGTTGGCCCAACGTATTGCGGGCATCATCCACCGGATAACCAACCGCGTAGATTCGACGCTCAAGGAATGACGACGGCTCCGCGGCCGTGAGTCGAAGCTGTCGACTATCGGTTGGTTCGGTATCGAGTTCCAGCACTGCCATGTCGACCTCGGGATGATGGCCCAGGATCCGGATCACTCTGGCTTGCGTTGACGCGCTTGAGTTGAGCTCACCGCGAAGCTCAAAGATGGGACTGAAGTTCGGATTTCTCGACCACATGTCACTCTTGTGAACGCAGTGCTGCGCGAAGATTGCCGGCTGTTCTCGCCAGTCGTTGGGCAACAATCCGAACAAAGCGCACAGCACGTGGTTGTTGGTGACGATGCGTCGCTTGCCGGCTATGAAGCCGGTGCCACACTTCGCTCTGTAAGAAGTTTCGATCCGGCCAACGCCGGCGATCACGCGCGGGAGTAGTTGTTCGTCTTCACCGATCTCGGGCCAGTTTTCGGGTCGCTCCAGCACGCGTCCGTCTTGCACGAAGATCGAAGGTCGTGCGACGAGGAGGACGAAGAGATCGAGCGCTGTGCGTTCCTCGTCTGTGAGTTGGATCTGTTCGCCTTCGAC
>DASTTS010000251.1:0-9731 GCA_035760085.1 Pyrinomonadaceae bacterium | reverse complement strand
GTTTGAAGATCTGAAGCCGGCGGGATTGGAGGCGGTGCAGATTCGCAGCGGTGAGAGTTTGTATGTACGCGAGTTGAAGTCGGGTGGCGGATTTACCGGAAGGCAGCGCTGGGTTTACCAGGAGCTGCGCGATCGGAAGGTGGCGCTATTCATCGACAAACTACCGGAAGGCATGTGGCAGCTCAGCTACGAGATGCGCGCCGAAGTGCCGGGCCAATTCCACGCACTTCCGGTCCTGGGCCATGCGATGTACGTCCCTGAGATACGGACCAACGGTGCCGAAACACGCTTGAGGGTCACGGATTAGTTAGACAGGATGACAGGATTTACAGAATTTGCATGATGCATCCTGTAAATTCTTTCAATCCTGAAATCCTGTCACCGGATTTCCTCCAGTCGCGCTTTCGCTTCCTGTATCATGGCGCGCACCTTCGCCAGATCATCAAGTGTGAGCGTTACAGTGGCGCGGTCGCAGATACCGGTTGTCAGTATCACGGCCGTGCCGCGACTCGTTTGCCGGAACACACCAATCTCGAAATCGCCCTGCGTTTTGTAGCGCGCTTCAAACCCGGCGAGCTTCGTTGCGGTCTCGTCTACGCGCCCAATCGCGTCGATTGCATTCAGCAGCGGGTCGATCTCCTCATAATCCACGAAAGCTCGATTGTCATCGGGCCGCTCGCCGCCTTGCTCTCTCAACACGATCACGATGCCCTTCGCGCGCGCCACGTTCCCTAGCTCGCGCATCTCAATCGCATCAATACGCACACCGCGAACATCAACCGTCGTGATGCGAGAAAACCCTTTAATGACGACGGTGCTGTGCCGGTCTTCAATCGCCTCGAGTTTGGTGCGCGGCTCGAGTGGCTCACAACCTACTTTCCGCCAGAATTCGGGTCCAGGCCGCTGGGCCAGCGCTGTGCCCGCGCAGAACAACACTAAAGTCGAGAATAGAATCGTTCTCAGATACATGGGAAACTCCACGGGAGAGAAGGTTTGTTGAGCAGTCACACTTACAAGTCCGCCGCGAGTTCCAAAAAATAACACGAATCGCTGTTTGTGAGCGCTGGAAATTCGTAAAATCCGTGCTCGATGACTGAAGACTTCTATTGCGACGAAGTATTGAGCGGGCGTACGCCGGTGAAAGTCGTTCGTGAAACCGGCAACGTGCTCGCTTATCACCACACGCGCCCGTTCTGGCCCGTGCACATCGTGGTAATTCCGAAGCGTCACATCTCATCACTGCTCACGTTGGAAGAAAGTGACGATGCGTTACTGCTGGAATTGATTCGAGTCGTGCGTGAGGTTGCGAAGGAAGTGCTGGAGGAACACGGTGCGTGCCGCGTGTTGACCAATCTCGGGAAATATCAGGACTCAAAACACCTGCACTGGCACGTCAGCTCCGGATAGCTTAGCCACAAGAAGAACAAAAGGCACAAAGAAGAATTAACGTCTTTGTGCCTTCTGCTTTTTGGCTGACCCGCCGACAAAACTATTTCGCCATCTGGGTGCGAGCTTTCTCTGCCCGCGCGGCGCCGATGGCAGTCTCTACCTTCTTCACCTCTTCCGGTGGCGGTAGCACGGCCTTCATGCCGAGCGATTCGATCCACAACTCGCGCGCCCAGCCTTTCGTGTGATAGTAGTGCTCGTCCTCTTCGTGCTCGACTTCGTCGTAAGCTTCCTTGAGCACCTTCGCGATTTCACCTTTAACTTTTTTCGACACCTCACCGATCAAATGCCAGTTCTGGTGATCTTTGGTCTCAGCCAGGACGACGGCTTCAGCAGCGACCAGTTGGGCCGCGCCTGGTTGACCTTCAGCCAACGCCATCTCCATCGACTGCACCAACGCTTCGCCTATGCTGCGCACGACTTTGCGACCCGGAGTTTCCTCATTCGGATCGAGCTCGAGCTTCGTCAGCACGTCTTCCATAATCGTCACGTGGTTTTTCGTCTGTTCGAGATATTCTTCCCATTCTTGTTTCAAATCGTCGTTCTCGACACAGCGGAGTGCGGTGGTGTAAACCTGGACCCCGCCCAGCTCTGTTTCAAGCCCCTGGTACAAGAGTTCACGTATTTGTTCGTCTTTCATGGACCCTCCTCGCGTTTGAGTTTGAGCAAGTGAGAGGCCAAGAGGAAAATGCTCGTGATAAGGTGTGAAATCGTATTTTTATGGGACAGTTTGATAACTGTCACTGAACTATTTTGTAAATCCCGTAAATCTTGTAATCCTGTCAAACATGAAACTCGTCGCCTTAAGTCTCTTCCTCCTTTTCGCGCCTAACCAGGCTCGCCTTGACACTCTTCGCGCCGAAGGCTACGAAGCGCTCTTCAATCTCGACTACGAAACTGCACGCAGCCGTTTCAAGCAGATGATCGACCTGGCCCCTGATCATCCCGCCGGCGCGCAGTGTTATGCGTCGAGTTTGTGGATCCAGCAGTTGAACGAAGCGTGGAAACTGAAATCCACGCTTTACCACGACGACAAAACCAGGGATGAGAAGCCGCGCGTTGATCGAAAACAGTCGGAAGAGTTTCGTCGTTGGACGCGCCAGGCGAAACAACTGTCAGAAGCGCGGCTGCGCAAGAATCCGAAGGACGTCGAGGCGTTGTATTTTCTCGGCGCGGCAGAGGGACTCGAAGCAGCTTACGCGGCCGGTGTCGAAAAGAAATACATGCCCGCATTCCGCTCGGGACAGGATGCAGTCGAACATCACCGCGCGGTGCTCAAGCTCGCGCCGGATTTTCACGACGCGGAATTGACGATCGGTCTGATGAACTACGTTGTTGGCTCACTTCCGTTACCGACGAAGATGCTTGTCGCAACGATGGGTGTCCGCGGCTCGAAGAAGCGCGGGCTCGAAGCTCTCGAGCGTGTCGCGAAGGAAGGTAAGTGGGCCCGCGAAACCGCACGCATGCTGCTCATCGATCTCTACAAGCGCGAAAAGCGTTATACGGACGCTGCTGAGATGGCGCGTCAGTTATCTGAGAAATATCCGCGCAACAATCTATTCAAGCTCCAGATGACCGAGACACTTAACCGCAGATGACGCGGATGTGATACGAATCTGTGATACCTTAGTCCGTCAGCATGACGGATCACCACAATGAGGAACTGATCGGACTGCTCGACCGGATCAAGGAATTCCTGCGCACACAAGTCTACCCGCTCGAGTCTGATTTTCTGCGCCGTCCATTTCGCGAGCTTACACCCACACTCAACGCAACCCGGGAGAAAGTTAAAGCACTCGGCCTCTGGGCGCCGCATTTGCCCGAGGAACACGGCGGACTCGGTCTCACGCTCTCGGAGTTTGCGCTCGTCAGTGAAGAGCTCGGACGCACACCGATCGGGCATTATCTTTTCAACTGCCAGGCGCCCGATATTGGCAACATGGAAATCCTGTTGGCCCATGGTACCGCTGCGCAGAAAGAAAAATATTTTACGCCACTCGCGCGCGGCGATGTGCGCAGTTGTTTCTCGATGACTGAGCCCGAGCATCCCGGATCGAATCCGACGTGGATGAGCACGACGGCGGTGAAAGACGGTGACGATTACGTTATCAACGGCCACAAGTGGTTTACTTCGTCGGCGGAAGGCGCAAGCTTTGCGATCGTGATGGCGATAACCGATCCCGGGAACTCGAATCCTTATAAACGTGCGAGCCAGATCATCGTTTCGATACCGACGCCGGGATTCCAGATCGTGCGAAATATCAGCGTGATGGGCGACGAGGGCAGCGATTACGCCAGTCACGCGGAGGTGAGATACGAAAACTGCCGCGTGCCGCAGAGTAACTTGCTGGGCAGGGAAGGCGAGGGTTTTGCGATTGCGCAGGAGCGACTTGGGCCAGGAAGAATTCATCACTGCATGCGTTGGATTGGCATCTGCGAGCGTGCGTTTGATCTGATGTGCAGCTATGCCGCGCGTCGTGAGCTGTCGCCGGGCGTGTTCCTCGCGAGCAAGCAGAACGTGCAGGAGTGGATTGCTGAGAGTCGTGCTGAAATCAATGCGGCGCGCCTGCTTGTGTTGAAAACGGCGCGCGCGATCGACACGCAAGGTGCAGGCGAAGTGAGAGAAGACATCTCGATGATCAAGTTTTTCGTCGCGGGCATTTTGCAGAAGGTTATCGATCGCGCGATTCAGGTGCACGGCGCGCTCGGATTGACTGATGCGACGCTCTTGTCTTACTGGTATCGTCACGAACGCGCCGCGCGCATCTACGATGGACCCGACGAAGTGCACAAGATGGTCGTCGCGCGCAGCGTGCTGAAAAAGTATGTCTCCTGACAATCATGTAAATCCTGTAATCCTGTCTAAAACGGACCGTCCCACCTCAGTTCGCCAGGGTGAGGGATTGCCAGTTGAACGTCTGTCTCAATATTTAAACGAGCACATCACATCCATTGAACAATTCCCCTCAGGCTTCTCAAATCTCACTTACTTAATCCGCGCGGGCGATCGCGAGCTCGTGCTTCGCCGTCCGCCCATCGGCGCGAAGATCAAAACAGCGCACGACATGAGTCGCGAGTATCGCATCCTCTCGCACCTGC
Source organism: Pyrinomonadaceae bacterium (assembly GCA_035760085.1). Classification (GTDB taxonomy): domain Bacteria; phylum Acidobacteriota; class Blastocatellia; order Pyrinomonadales; family Pyrinomonadaceae; genus PSRF01. Next base: position 5,186 of record DASTTS010000251.1, on the reverse strand, counting down.
ACCCGGTCTATCCAAAAGTGCCGCGCCCGTTGCTCTTCTGCGACGATGAGTCGATACTCGGCGCGCCGTTCTACGTGATGGAACGTGTCACGGGAATCATCCTGCGCGCGCAGAAACCACACGGCCTCGATCTTCCGCCTCACCTGATGCGCCGTCTGTCTGAAACCTTCGTCAACAATCTCGCGGAGATACACGAGATCGATTACGAGGCGGCGGGCCTTGGCGATCTCGGATCGCCGCAGGGCTACGTGCAACGTCAGGTCGAAGGTTGGACCAGGCGCTACTACAACGCTCGCACAGACGATGTTGCCTCGATCGAGAGTCTGGCTGACTGGCTGCACCACAATCTTCCTGCTGATTCAGAGCGGCCGGCGCTGATTCACAACGACTACAAATACGACAACCTCGTACTCGCTCCTGACGATCTGGCGTGCGTGGTCGCTGTGCTCGATTGGGAAATGGCGACGATTGGCGATCCGTTGATGGATTTCGGGACGAGTCTCGGGTACTGGGTTGAGGCGACAGATCCGGAAGAGTGGCAGCGTTATGGGTTTGGGTTGACGATGCTTTCGGGGAGTTTCTCGCGTACCGAGTTGTTGGAACATTATGTGGGGCGCACGGGGCGGAGGATTGACGATCCGGTTTTCTACTTTGCGTATGGATTGTTGAAGATCGCGGTGATCGTGCAGCAGATTTATTTTCGTTATCAGAAGGGATTGACGCGAGATCCGCGGTTCGCGCAGCTTGGAGCGCTCGTAAAGGCGTGCGGTGTGTTGGGGTGGCGCGCGATCGAATTGAGGCGCGTGGATGGGTTGGGATAAAAGCCTTAGACAGGATTACAGGATTTTCAGAATTTACAAGATTCAATCCTGTTCATTCTGTAAATCCTGTAATCCTGTCTAACTGTCTAATACTTGTCTTGTGTTCCTAACTTGAATCTAAATAATGCTACCGACACCGCCAAATTTCCACCATCACTCACAAAGTGCATGAACGCGGGCACGACGCGCCCGTCATACGCCGAGATACTCCCGTAATCACCAAAAAACGTGCGCTCATTCGCACTGAACAGCTTCACATCGATCTTGTGATTCAAGAACGTCCGCCCACCATCGACACTGCGCGCCAGCGTCAGACCAGTCTGCGTGCCCTTCCCATCACGTCGATCATAAAACACGATATTGACCGATCCATCCCTCGGATCGATCGCCATCCACGTAAAAAACTGGGCCTTGCCATTCTTCACCGCATCATCATTCACACGCACCGGCGCGCTCCACGTCTCGCCACCATTCCGTGACGACATCACAAACACATCAGGGTCGCCATTGCGCGCATCGATCCAGTTGACGTAGAGCGTTCCCTTGTTTGGTCCATTGCTCAGATCGACTCCCGTGACCGGCATCCCGTTGGCCCGGCTCAGTCCCTCGATCTCGAAATCCCACCCACCTGGAATGTCTCCAATCACTTTGTCTTTACCAAAGGTCAAACCACCATCAGTCGACTTATCAAACACGAGACCGAGCGGTCCGGCCCACACAACGTAAACCTCACCATTTGGACCAACCGCAGGCACCGCGCCTTCAACCGTGTTATCGCTGTCGAGACAGTCGCCACCCGTATCTGAAATGCGAAAGGGCATTGAGAAAGTCTGTCCCTGATCGGTCGAGCGTGTGAAATAGATCTGCGAGCGATGTTCAGGATCGGCGCTGCCGTAAACATCGAACCGCGTCCACGCGAGATAAACATTGTTCTTGAAACGCGAGCCCGGTGCATTGTCGACGATCAAACCAGGTTTATCTTCAAAGGGAATGACAGTGTTGACGTGATTGATGGCGGCAGTGCCGTCAGACCAGGTGTTACCACCATCTTTCGAGACGTTCACGATCATTCCGTTCTCCGCGCGAACAGGCCGGGCGAGACGAATGCCGTCGAACGAGAGGTGCACGTGATAGGCCACACCGTCGTTGCTGAACGCGAGTACATCGTCGCCCTGAACGAGATTCGTCGGATTGGGCGTGGGCACAGTCTTCCACGTCTTGCCGCCGTCGAATGTAACGTAGTGATAACTGCCTGCACGCGGTTTCGGCGGGCGTCCGGTTTGAAACGACGCCGCGATCATGTTGTCAGGATTCTTCGGGTTGATGGCGATCGAGACTTCAGCCGGATTGATGGCGTCGGGTGCAGTGATGCGAACAATTTGCTGGGCGTTTGATGTTATGGAAATAAAGGGGATTAAAAAAAGCAATTTGGTCCATGAAGTCATAGATAGTCTTTAACAGGATTTCAGGATTTGCAGGATAACAGGATGAGACTTTCACGTAAGTTGTGCGATCCTGTCAATAGTTAGATCTTTGCTACATCTCTCACACAAAGAACGAACAGAGTTTCGGAAACATGACCATTCTTTTGTAGCTTCTTCCCGGCAGTTCCCCTTCCGAATGCCCCTTTATTACCGGTTTGTATTAGAGGAGGGAAAATGAGGAAGGCTCTGTTTCTATTGCTTCTGGCTCTACTCTGCGGCTTGTCACTCATCACTCTGGATCCACGCAGTCGCGTCGGAGCACAATCGTCCGCACCCGAAATGCTCGTTCCGAATCTTGGTGTTCGCACTTCCGTTTCTGACCTAATCACTCCGATAAGCATGGCCTTTCTCGGCGCCAACGATTTTCTGCTGCTCGAGAAAAACACCGGAAAAGTGCAGCGCATTGTTGGCGGCGCCGTTCAGGCAACAGTCCTCGACCTCGGCGTCAACTTCGCTTCCGAGCGTGGTCTTTTAGGCATCGCGCTTCATCCGAATTTTCCAGCGAATCCCGGCGTCTATCTTTACTGGACCTGCCGCAGTACTGCTCTGCCCGCAGATCCATTCTTTCCTGACGAGACGCGCTGTCTGGACGCCAACATGTTCGCGGCAGACACTGACCAGATCCTGCAAGTACCTTTGCTGGGCAATCGTGTCGATCGCTTTGTCTGGAATGGTTCAACTTTAACTTTCGATCACAATCTGATCATGCTGCGCGCGTTTCAAAACGACGGTGCGCCTGTGCCGCCGAATCAGGGTGATGAGGCACAACCTGCACGCGGAAATCACGACGGCGGTGTTTTGCGGTTTGGTCCAGACGGCAAGCTCTACGTTTTCTTTGGTGACAACGGCAGGCGTGGCCAACTTCAGAATCTTCCCTGCGGTCCAACAGCTAATTGCCCTGGCCCTCCGCAACCAGACGATCAGTTCGGCGGTCCTGAACCGGACGATGCACATTTCACCGGAGTGATACTGCGTCTGAACCCGGATGGCACGACGCCGACTGACAATCCTTTCTTCGCCGCCGGCGCTGCGATGCCGGGTCAAGTCGGAGAGAACATTAAAAAGATCTACGCGTACGGTCTGCGCAATGGTTTCGGCATGGACTTCGATCCGATCTCGGGAGCTCTCTGGGAACAGGAGAATGGCGACGACAGCTTCTCCGAACTGAATCGCGTCGACCCTGGCTTCAACTCCGGTTGGGTGCAGATTATGGGTCCACCGGAACGCATCGCTCAATACAAAGCGATCGAGACGAGTCCGGACAACGATCCGTGTCTCAACACGCCTTACTTCGGTTTGCAACAGCTTCGCTGGTCGCCAACGTTGATTGCTGATTCGGCGAGTGAGGCATTGTCGCGGCTTTTCCAATTGCCGGGATCGCATTACAGCGCGCCGGAGTTTAGTTGGAAGTTTGAGGTGTCGCCGGGCGCGATTGGATTTGTGCGCGGCCGCGGGCTGGGACCGCAGTATGAAGGTGATCTGTTTATGGGCGGCGCGCGCTCGTTTCTCCAGGGCGGGCACCTGTTTCATTTCAACCTGACGGGCAACAGGCGCCAGATCGGTGTCGACGATCCACGACTCGACGATCGCATTGCCGATAACCTTTGCAAATTTGATTTAACTGAAAGTGAGAGCCTGCTGATTGGTAGAAACTTCGGCACCGTTACCGACATTCAAACTGGGCCAAACGGAAACCTGTTTGTGGTCTCGATCGACACGGGTTCGGTGTTTGAGATCTTTCGCCAGCGGTAGGGGATTCGAAATTATAGGAGGGAAAGATATGGCTACTGAATCATCAGAATCAAAAGTCACGACTAATCACGACGAAATTCGTCGTTGGGTGGAAGAACGAGGCGGGCATCCGGCCCGTGTTAAAGAGACGGAGAGCAAGAACAGCCCGGGGCTACTGCGCATCGATTATCCGGGTTTCTCCGGCGGCGACTCGCTCGAGGCGATTAGCTGGGATGAGTTCTTTGAGGGGTTTGATGGGAACAATCTCGCGTTTCTCTACCAGGAGGAAACGAAGGATGGGAAGCAGAGCCGCTTCTCGAAGTTGATTGATCGCAGCTCGGCCGGCGATAAAGGCCACTGAGGAAAAACCTTAACCACGGATTGCACGGAATTAAAATCCGGATTTTCCGTGTGATCCGTGGTTAATTTATTCGCCTAACAGGCTTGTGTCTTTGCGTTTGAGTGCGACCACGAGGCGGCTCCACTCGAAACGTCCCTGCGAAATGCGGCTGAAGTCACCGCTCTTGTCGCTCTCCAGGCCATTCAACATCTCGTTCGCTTTGCCCGTCGTAATGGCTCTTTGCGCGGCGACGGTCAGCGCTTTGAAAGCCTCAGAGCGCGAGCTCGACTGCGCGCCTCTCACCGCAAACTTCGCCCGCTCGTATGGAAACCTGTAATCGCGCGGGTATTGCTTCTCAACTTTCGCGAACGCCTGGATAAGCTTCGAACGATCCGAAGCAGTTGCTGTGATTCTTCGTTCGCGCAGTTTCTTCAACTCATCTTCGGGATTCGGAGTGACTTGTTGCGTCGTGGTTTCAGCAGGCGCATTGCGCGAGACTTCGGTAGTGATCGCCGCGGTTGGTTGTGGCTGCGCGGGCTGAGAAGCGGGCTGCGAAACCGGCGCCTCCGGATTTGCGGCTGTCGCCGAAACTGTCTGCGGTTCTGAACGGAACAGTCCAAACGCGCCGAGCGAAACCAGCACGAACGCGACGCCACCAATCGCAAGTAACTTCAGCACTGATCCGCGGCTCGATGAAGGATCATCTGGTGCGCGCGTCGTGGTCCAGGGCAACACTGAAGAGTTAGCTGGCCGCGATTCATGTTGTACGGTCAGCTCATCGTCCAAATCGAACGACGAAAGTATTTGCCG
>DASTTS010000250.1:0-3347 GCA_035760085.1 Pyrinomonadaceae bacterium | reverse complement strand
TTCTTCCGTGGCGTGATGTCCCGGCGGACGCACCGGTACGAACGCGTTCTTCACTTCACCGGACATAATCAGATCGATCGCCTGGCACGGAGCGCCGGCAGCGCGCTTCGCGGCGTCGAGCGAGCGCATCGAGACGATCGTATCGCCGTCGAGATAGCCGATGCCTTCGCTGACGACTTTCTCGACGAGACGATAAAGCTGTGGTGAGTGAGCGGCTTGAATGTCGCCGCGCGGCGCTTCTCGTGCTTCGACTTCGCGCAGCCTGGACCATAGATCGGTATCGCCACGCAGCGCGTCCATCACGACCGTGTAACGTGACGGATTTTCGGGGTGACCCGGACCGGTGTCGTGTTCGCGAAAGACTGGATGATGAACGATTGCTGTTGTCATTGGTTATCGAAAATACAAATTACAATCTGCACGTCACATTGTCCACCAAGTCGTTTCACAGGATTTACAGGATTGGACAAGACTTACATGTAAATCCTGAATAATCTTGTAATCCTGTCTAAAAAGACCTCTGTACGAAATCGAAACGTGCCGGCCTGCGTGAGATCGAGCGCTGAATCAAGCTAATACTCAAGTTTCCCATCCTCCTTAATCAATGCAACGGTTTACGGCTGAGGAATGGTGTTTGCCAAAGCCCCAGGGTGAAGACCCAAGGTCAGTATGAACATCAAGAGGAGTCCAAGGGGAGGAAAGGCATGAAGAGGTTACTCGCATTAGTACTCGTATGGACCTTGCTCGTCATCACCGGAACACTTGTATCAGCCGATGGTCAAACACGTCGTCATAAATCGAAGTTTGGTCGCAAGGCTCGCACCGCCGCAATCATCGCCGGTGGCGCTGGTGTCGGTGCAGTGGTAGCAGGCAAGAAAGGCGCAGCCATCGGCGCAGGCGGCGCCGGTATGTATGCATTCAATCGTAAAGCTGCGCGCAGACATTTCGGCAATAAATCGCGCACCGCAGGCACAGTCCTTAGCGGAACAGCATTGGGCGCGGGTGTCGGTGCAGCCGCAGGTGGCAAACGAGCAGCAGCAATCGGCGCGGGTGCGGGCGCAGCCGGTTCTTATCTTTATTCGCGACATGCGCGTCGCAAGCGTTATCACAAACGTTACTAATTAAAACAGAACCGAGCGCGGGTAGCGCCGGGTAATCAAACTGATCGAATAACGGAGGGTAGTGATGGCATACGATGAAGAACAAGCAAGAAGAAGCCGAGTGGTAGTGGAAACACCAAACGAAAGACGTGAGGTCGTACATTCACAGTCGGTGCGAGACAACAGCGGCATCTCCGCAGGCATGGTCGGCGTGCTTGTTGTGGTAGCTATCGCCTTGATAACAATGCTGGTCCTATTCTGGATAAGCAGTCAGCCGGCAACCGACAACGTGGCAGCAACGCAGCCGCCGCCACCGACCGTTGTGCAGCAACCTGCGCCAGTACAACAACCTCCGGTGATCATTCAGCAACCGGCACCAGCAACTCAGCCCGCACCGATCGTGGTGACGCCACCGGCAGGTGGAACAACCGCCTCGACCGTGCCGGCTGAACCCGCGAACATGGATTCGACGATTCAGGCAGCAGTCGACAAGAAGCTGTCAGATGACACTGAGATCTCGGCACTCGGGATCACTGCTTCAGTAATCAACGGCAAAGTGATGCTGTTGGGAACCGTGAAGACGGAAGAGATGAAAACACGGATTGAACGGATGGTGAAGCAGGTGAAGGGTGTGAAGGAAGTCGATAATCAGATCAGTGTGATCGCCTAAATTAATCAACCACAGATGGACGCAGATTAATCCGCGTCCATCTGTGGTTAAGTGAAGTTTCAATCACCCACGCGCCCTGGTCGCAATTCAGTACCAAACGTCTCTCTTGTCCATCCTCAAAAACCTCGACCGACTCGATCGGTCCACACTCAACATTCGCTTCCTGCCACTCAACATCGATACCTAACTCAGACATCGCCAAGCGCTCTGGCACGAGTCCCATTTCCATGTCGAGATAGATATTCCAAACGAAGCCAATGTCGAGCAGCACGTACGCGGTTTCGTCGAAGATGAAGTAACCGGCCGGCGTCGCGCCAATCACGTGCGCGATGACGTGATCCTGATGCTTGTTTGTCTCGAGCGGTATCCAACTCATCTAAATCTCAAAATCCATCAGGCTTTTTGACTTCACTGCCGCGATGGCCGCGCAGATCAGTGCGCCAAGGCCGCCTACTACGACCGAAAATGGCGCGCCGATCGCTTTTGCCAAGGCGCCCGCCTCCAACTCGCCAAGTTGCGGACCACCCATGAAGAACATCATGTTGATCGACGTCATTCGCCCACGCAGATGATTAGGCGTAACGAGCTGCCGGATCGTCTGGCGCAGGACCGTGCTGACCGTATCCGCCGCGCCCAAAGTCGCAAGCATCAGCAACGAGATCCAGTACACGGTCGAGACTCCGAATGCCGCTGTCGCAACTCCGAACACCGCGACTGAGGCAACTACGAGCCGCCCTTGCCTGCGCAGTGTTCCCATTCGTGCCATTACCAGTGCAGTCAAAACAGATCCAATCGCAGGTGCCGCCGCGAGAAACCCGTATCCACGCGCGCCCACGTGCAAACGTTCCTGCGCGAAGATCGGCAACAGCAACGTCGCCGAACCAAAGAACGTTGCTGCGAAGTCGAGCGTCATCGTCTGCACGATGATGGGCGTCTGCCAAACGAATCGCAATCCTTCTTTGAGTGCTCCAAAACTCAATGCTTCGCGACGTCCACGCTGTAAATCAGGCTTGCCAGTGGTTCGCATCGCGATGAGTGCGCCGATTACAGCCAGAAACGAGAGCGAGTTGATGCCGTAAATGATTGCCGGTCCGGTTTCGGCGAGTATGAAGCCCGCGATAGCTGGTCCAACAATAATCGCGACATTGAAAACAATCACGGCGAGACTGACTGCGTTCGGGAAATCCTCTTCGGGCACGAGTGTGGGCATCAATGCCTGACGTGCCGGAGTGTCGAATGCCTGGGCGGCCGCACCGATTCCGCTGAGCACGTAGATGGGCCAAACGCTCTCCAGTCCTGCAAACGTAAAGGCAGTTAATAGTGCTGCAGCAAACAACATGACCGTCTGGGTCACTATCATCGCTCGTTTTCGATCGACCGCGTCGGCAATAACACCGCCCGCAAGCGAGCAAACGATGATCGGCACACCGCGGAAAAGTCCGACGAGGCCGAGTGCTAAGGGGTCTTTTGTGAGAAGGTAAACGTGCCAGTTGATCGCGACAAACTGCATCTGCGATCCAGTGATCGACACAATCTGGCCCAACCAGAGAAGCCGAAAATCGCGGTGACGTAAAGCA
>DASTTS010000249.1:0-13721 GCA_035760085.1 Pyrinomonadaceae bacterium | reverse complement strand
CAGCAACTCGTCAAAAACCTCCTGCTCTCGCCGGAACAGACGTGGCAACGCAAGATCAGCGAAGCCTACATGTCGATCATTCTCGAGACGCGTCTGAGTAAAGAGAAGATCTTCGAGCTCTATTGCAATCAGGTTTACATGGGCCAGCAGGCGGGTTTCTCGATCAACGGCTTCGGCGAAGCGGCGAGTGCTTACTTCAATAAGGACGTCACGAATCTCACGTTGCCGGAAGCGGCTTTTCTCGCGGCGTTGATTCGCAGCCCGAACCGTTACAACCCGTACACGAAGATCGAGACTGCGACCGCGCGTCGCAACCAGGTGCTCGACTCAATGGCGGAAGCGGGCGTCATCACGCAGGAAGAAGCACAGAACGCGAAGGCGACGCCGCTTCAGGTGGTGCCCGCGCGAGGCCGTATCGACGTCTCAGACGCACCGTATTTTGCTGACTACGTTCAGAACCAGCTCGGCGACATGATCGCGAGCAATGGCGCCACCGAGCATTTGCGCATCTACACGACGATCGACATGGATCTCCAGCGCGCCGCGTATGCCGCGTTGACGAAACAGATGTCCGCGCTCGACAAGATCCAGTCGAAACGTTTTGAGCCGGGCACTTTGCAGGCAGCACTCGTCGCCATGAATGCGAAGACGGGCGAGATCGTGGCGATGGTTGGCGGGCGTGATTACGCGAGGAGCCAGTTGAATCGTGCTACCGACGCGTATCGCCAACCGGGTTCAGTCTTCAAACCATTCGTGTATGCGACGGCTTTGAACACGGCTTTCGATCCGGTGCCGCGTGTGATCACTCCGGCGACGACTTACATGGACGAGCCGAAGACGTTCACGTTCGATAACCAGGAGTACACACCGGGAAACTTCGGCGAGAGTTATTCACACGAGCCGGTCACGCTGCGCGACGGTCTGGTCCATAGTCTCAACGTTGTTACGGTTGAAGTGGCAATGGAAGTGACGATCGGGCGCGTGATGAATCTCGCAGCAAAAGCGGGGCTGCCAAAACCGCCGCGTTCATATCCCGCGATGGCGCTCGGCACGAATGAAGCAACGCCGCTCCAGATCGCTTCCGCATACACAGCTTTTGCGAATCTCGGAACACGCACGACGCCAATCGCAATCAATCGCGTGACGACTGGCGAAGGTGTCACGGTCGCAGCGCCGACGACGCAAAAGAGCGAAGTGCTGCGTCCGGAAGTCGCGTTCGTGATGACGTCGTTTATGAAAGACGTAGTGAACCGCGGCACGGCAGCAAAAGTGCGTGGGCGTGGGTTGAAACAGGTTCTGGCAGGGAAGACGGGAACATCTCGTGACGGCTGGTTTGCCGGTTACACGCCGAATCTTGTTTGCGCCGTGTGGGTTGGTTTTGATGACGGCTCGCAACTCGGTCTAACAGGCGCGAATTCCGCGTTGCCAATCTGGGCCGACTTCATGCAGGTCGCGCTTGCCGAGCATCCGGAGTGGGAAGGCGACTGGGACATGCCGGCGGGTGTCGAACAGGTCGAGATCAATCCGAGGACTGGCGCGCCGACAGCGGCGGGCGACACCGAAAAGCGAGTCGAGTTTTTCATCAACGGCACTGGTCCAAACGACACGTCGGAAACGCCGGATGAGGAAGCGACGCCGGTTGAGTTGCCGTCGCCCTCGCCATTCGAGGCGCCCGATCAGGACATTCCCATACCGGCGCCGTCGCCGTCACTCTCGCCTCGTCGCGCGCCTGCATTGCCTGACAGCGGCCTCGAAGGAACGATCACGCTGGACATCGATCCACAGACAGGATTGATCGCAGTCGAGACCTGTCCGGTCATTCGCACGAGGACGTTTGTGCTCGGGACGGAGCCGAAGAAGTATTGTGGACCGCAGTATCACCAGCGCAACACGATCGAACCCGCAGCCAGGCCGCGGGTTGTCGGTACACCGCAGCAGCGTTAGAGATTTTGTAGAGCCGAGTGAAGAGTCTCGATGGCAAGTGAGGCGGCGTGATGTTTGCGCGAAGGCAGACCGCCGATCGCGTCCAAAAGATCAGCACGCGTTAATTGTTTGGCTTCTTCGGTAGTCTTACCACTGATCAGTTCAGTCAATACCGATCCACAAACCAGTGTCGGAGGACAGCCGTAGGCGAGGTATCTCACTGCTTCGATGCGATCATCCATAACAAGCAATGACAACCGCAACCGATCACCACAAATGGGATTCGTCTCGTCAGCGACGGCATTAGCTTCAGCTAACTCACCCGCGTTACGCGGATGCGCGAGATGTTCTTTGAAGATGGAAGAATAGGGCACGTATCTTGAAAATCTTGCAAATCCGGTAATCTCGTCTAACGACTGACCACCCCGGCCAACGGCGTCAACGGTGACAACGCCCGCAACCTTTCAACCGCCCCAACAAGCACGTTAACCACATACTCAACCTCATCCTCAGTATTATCTTTCCCGAAACTAAACCGTATCGATCCGCGCGCGGTCTCATCATTAACACCGAGCGCGCGAATCACCGGCGACGGCTCCAACGTTCCCGATGAACACGCCGACCCGGTCGACACCGCCACACCTTCAAGATCGAGATTGATCAGCAGTCCTTCACCTTCGATAAAGCGAAACGAGATGTTCGAAAGGTGGCCCAACCGTCGCTCGCGATCTCCATTCATCACGATATCCGGAATCCGTCGAGTCACCGCTGCCTCGAACCGATCACGCAACTCTCGATCGTGAACGGATCGTTGCTCGAATTCTTCACGCGCGAGTTTCGCCGCCTCGCCAAACGCAACGATGCCCGGGACGTTCTCCGTTCCGGCGCGGCGTTCGCGCTCCTGGTGTCCTCCAACATTCTGACCGTGTAGACGAACACCACGTCGCACATAAAGCGCGCCAATGCCTTTCGGCGCGTACAACTTGTGCGCTGACATCGTCAACAGATCGCAGCCAATCTCATCTACGTTCAGACGCAATCGTCCGGCAGCCTGCACAGCATCCGTGTGGAACCAGAGATGTCGCTGGCCCGCCGCGCGCCGCTCACGCACAAGCGCGCCAATCTCCGCGACCGGTTGAATCGTGCCGATCTCGTTGTTTGCCATCATGATCGTGATCAGGACTGTCTCCGGTCGCACGGCCGCTGCCACGTCTTCAACCCTCACGATGCCATTTTGATAAACAGGCAGCCGGATGACTTCCCAACCGCGCTTTTCCATATCAGCGCAAACGCCGGCGACCGAAGGATGCTCAATTGACGACGTGACGATGTGCCGGCCGTGACTTGTCGCCGCTTCACTCAAACCGCGAATGGCGAGGTTGTTTGCTTCAGTCCCACCCGACGTGAAGACGATCTCATTTTGCTTCGCACCGACGAGCGCCGCGATCTCGCGTCGCGCCTGATCGACTACGGCACGCGCCTGCTGTCCGAAACCGTGCACACTCGACGCATTGCCGAAATTCTCGACCACAGCGCGGGCCATCGCTGCCGCAACCCGCGGGTCGACGGGCGTCGTGGCGCTGTTATCAAGGTAAACACGGCGACTTGGCATCAAATTCAACTCCCCCGGCATCTGAAATCGCAGTTTGCCATAAAGAGGCAGAAAAAGCACAAAATGTGCCTTTTTGCGGCAATTGATGATACATTTCAAACGCTACGAGGTTGGCTCTCCCAAGACGCTACGACCGTCTCCGGCCGTAAATCTTCGGAAGGACACAATATGAATTATCTCAAGCTTCCCCTGGTGGTTTTATTGAGCATCTGCGTCAGCGGCTGGCTGGCAATCATTCCTGCCCGCGCGCAGGGAACAACAGCGCTCGAACGCGGTTATCGCACCGGTTATTCAGACGGTTATCAAGCCGGATACAGCGACGTTTCCAACAACGCTCCTCGTAACTATCAAAATAAACAGGATTATCAAAAGGCCGACCGTTCTTACAACGACGTTTGGGGGCCGATCGAGGATTATCGCGACGGTTACCAGCAGGGTTTCGAAGCTGGTTACACGGCGGGTTTTGAGCGCCAGCAGTTCAACTCGGCACTGCCGTCAGGATTGCGACGTCGCGGAGCGAACACGAGCGCAGGTAATGGCCCGGCTCCGCCGGATGTGAATCCTCAGCCGAACAACGATCCGGTAGATGACAATGCGACAACTGCACCGAACGGCTCACTCGGCATTCCCCGTAACACGATTCTCGCACTCGAGCTGTTGACGCCGCTTTCAACGGACGCCAGCCAGCGTGGCGATCGAATTCAGGCGAAGGTATTCGAGCCGTCGGAGTACGCTGGTTACGTGGTCGAAGGAAGAGTCGCGGCTGTTAAGCGTGCTGGAAAAGTGAAGGGCGTAGCCGAGCTTCAGCTAGCGTTCGATCAGATTCGTTCGACTGACAATCGCACCGCGACGCTGCACGCCGAGCTGATCGAGATCAGCCCGATCGGTGGCGACGATACGCAGATCGATTCAGAAGGTGGTGTGAAAGGTCAGGATTCGACGAAGGACGACGTGACGAAAGTCGGTGCCGCATCCGGCATCGGCGCGATCATCGGCGCGATTGCGGGCGGCGGTAAAGGCGCTGCGATCGGCGCGATCATCGGCGGCGGTGCAGGTACGGCCGGTGTGATGACGCAACGGGGTAAAGACATTCGTCTGGAACGCGGCCAGCACCTGAAGATTCGCACGTCGACTGACACGAGCGTTCTGTGAGTCTTCCCGTTATCACTTTACTCACTGATTTCGGGACGGCGGATTACTTCGTTGGGGCAGTTAGAGGCGCGATTCTCTCGGTCAACCCGGCGGCAGTAATCGTTGACATCACGCACGAGATACCGCCACAGGATGTCCCTGCCGGTGCGTTTACGTTGTTCGCAGCGTACAAGACGTTTCCGGCAGGGACGATTCATGTGGCGGTTGTCGATCCGGGCGTTGGATCGACGCGGCGGCCGATTATCGTGAGTGCGAACGAGCAGTTCTTTGTTGGACCAGATAACGGTCTCTTCACTTACATCTACGATCGCGAGCCTTCACATCGAACATTTCACGTCACGTCTGAACGTTTCTTCCGACCATCAGTCAGTACGACCTTTCATGGTCGCGATATCTTCGCGCCTGTGGCGGCAGCGCTGTCGAAGGGCGTGGCGGTCGAGGAGTTTGGGGTGGAGATTAACGATGGAGTTCGACTGCCTTCACTAGAAACGCCGCTGCGGATCATTCATATCGATCGTTTCGGTAACTGCGTTACGAACATCACTCAGGTAGTGAAGGGCCTCGTTGTTAACGGACGGACGATTAGTGAGTTTCGAGAGTTTTATGGTGAAGGCGATGACGAGTCGTTGTTTGCGATCATGGGGAGTGCGGGATTTCTTGAGATCTCGGTGAATGGCGGGTCGGCGGCGCAAGTACTCGGTGCGAAGCGCGGCGACGAGGTTAGTTTGACAGGATTACAGGATGTTTCAGGATTAACAGATAAATCCTGAAACATCCTGTATCTTAGCCCTAAAACTGAGCCTTAGCGGCGGCGTCCTTTGGCAGCGTTGACGACATGTAATACCCCTGCCGCGAGCTCACCTGAAGCTTCCGGTTCTTGCCTTTCGCATCCTGCGCCTTAACACGAACCTCCAGGTTGTGCATGCGGCCGTCGTCGATCTCATCCTCAGCGAGCGCAAAGCCAAGACTGTAGCGCGCCGTCAGGTTTCCGATGATCTGCGACAAACCCGCACCATAATCTTTTGGCTTCCCAACCTTAACCGCTTCGCCACCCGATCTCTGCGCCAGGTATTTGGCGCTGCCATACAGACTCATCCCGAGCCAGCCACCGACCGGTTTTGCCACCGGCAGAAGAAACTTGAACAACGTGCGTAGCTCCACCGTCAACGAGCTGAAGATCACATTGTTACGGATCAGAACCTGTTCCGTTGCATCGCGATCCTCGAAGAAGATTGGCGCGATTCCATCTGACACCCACACGATCGAAACCTGCGAGTTCGGCCGCGTCTGTTCAGCTTTGCGTGTCGCATCTTTAACTGCCGCAGCCATGTCGTAAACATCACCCAGGTCGACAGTCACGTTGCCCTTTTTATTGGTACGTTTCACATTGACGCTGCCGTCACGACGCGTCTCGCGTATCACCGTCCCGCCATTTTTACCGACTATTTTTTCAGTCTCGACAACGTCGTCGGGTTTGCCGCCGGACTCGTCAGTTTTAGCCGCGACAGTCGAATCGGTTCTAGGTGGCTGACCCTCGTGCGGTACGCACATCGCCGGCACGCGTGCGAGTGCTGCCGCAAGTTTGGCGCGGTCGTTCGTAAACTCGGTTAACCAGAGCCGCTCCTCGTCCTCGTACATGTCCATCGCCATAATCGCGACTTCATCACCCGGAGGCAGTTTGGCTAACTCATCTTCCATCGCCTTGAGAATCTCGGGGCGCTTGAGAAAACGTCCGGCGCCGTCTTCACGCAGATCGAGAATCAGGATCAGCGCGAGTGGCTTGCGGGCCTGGCCTTCGCGCGTGAAGTAAGAGATATTGCGCGGCTTGCCGTCGTCGAGCACCTGGAAATTCTCAATTGGCAGATTCGAGATCGGCAGATTGGTCTTCTTGTCTTTCACGAGCGCATCCAGAAACACGACGCGCGTTTTAATCTTGATGATTTCTTCAACTTCCTGGGCGTGCGCGGGGAGAGAAGCAAACGTCGCAAGGATAAAAAGTAGCAAGAGTGTGAGCCGGTATTTGTACATGATCTACTCCTGATCGTTAATCGTTGCTTCCTGTGTAATCGCTTTGCCTGTGCCTTCCGGATCTTTCATCAAGAGCGCGAGGTTTTTGGGAGAGAGCGTTACCTGGACCACGGTCGCGTCGCGTTGCTCGATTGTGATCACGAGGACGTTAAACTTGTCGCCTGCGTCTTTGAGAAAGATGTAAACCTGTTCTGCGTCTTTCGGTGCAATTGTTTGGACCAACGGCATCCACGTGAGATTCAGTGCTTCGTTCAGCGAGCTGCGAAACTTCATGAAATCGCCGTTGAATGCCTGGTCTTCGAAGACTGCGAGCTTGATGCTGCCCGCTTCCGCAATTCGTTTCGCCTCGCCGCCCTTGATACGCGCGGCCGTCGTCGCCACTTTCATTCCCGCCTTCGCGAGGAACGGCAGGCCCACGTGCTTCACGCGGTAAAACTGTTCGATCATCTTCACGACTGAATTGAAGTCGTCACCTTTCGCATGGACGCCGTTCGCACTCGTTAAGACAATGGCGATGACGAGGACTTTGGTAGCAATCGCTTTCATCGCACACCTCACTTCTCGTCGTCGTTCTTTGCTTTGTTCTTTGGCGACTCGATGCCCAGATCCGGCACACCGAGCTGTCCCTCGAGTCTGGCGAGCTTGTCGAGATCGACCGGGCCGACGATGTTGACCACCGTGAGCTCTTTGTCATCGCTGTGCAGCACTCCCAGACCATTAACCTGATCGCCGTTGAAGAGCAGGTAGACCTCGAGCATTCCTGATTTCTTGCTGGTGACGTTTACGAGACGCGTCCAGCCTGGACCACGGAGTTGAGTGCGAATTGTTTCGATATCGGCGGCCGTGTATTGCCCTTCGGTTTCGAACTCAAAGCTCTTGACGTAAATGCCCTTGAGTCCGGCGATCAGTTTTTTGACTTCGCGTTCGTCTTCATCCTTATCGGAAAAGACTCTCGCGGCCAGGCGCATCAGGCGCTCGTCAAGATTGACGTCGACCGTCTGGCTCGCTTTGGCCGCGAGATGATCGAGGCTGCTCATCTGTAGGCGAGAGTCCTGCGCGTTTGCGACAAGAGCGGGCGCGAGGATTAGTAAGCAAGCAATCAGTGCGGTTTTAATATTCAGGTTCATAATTACTCCGTTCATCCAACCCGGTGTTGGTTTTTGATCTGGTTCGGCTGAGTTTTTGTGTGGACCAGGTGTAATTTTTGAGTTGTCACTCGTAGTGCGAGCATGAGTTGTTGTTTCGCCATGAGCGCTTCTTCGTTGTTAACCACGGATGCAGCGGATCTTGTTCTGTGAATTCTCCTGCTGGCTATAACTGGTGGATTAACCGCGGATTTCTTTATTGGCGGTTGCGGCGCTACATCTGATTTGGGTGTTGCTGGTGCTTCAACCTTTGCTTGCCGTGGAGGCGCTTCGTTGCGCGAGCGCGTGCGCAGCCAGATGCTGGCCGCGAGAATTGCGAGCAGCAACGAGGCCGCGATGGCAACCAGCGGAACGTAATTTCTTCGTTTCGGCAGGTCGTCTGGCAGCGCCAGCGGTTTAGGCTGGTAACGCAGCGTGCCCAGAATCTCTTCCAGTTGTTGAATCTGTGGATCTGGCTGACCAGTCTTGTCCCACAGGTAATCGTCGTTCATAAGCCCTCCATAAATCCGAGCTGTTCACGCAAAAGCTTCATGCCGCGGTGCAAGTTCACGCGTACTGACGCAGCCGTCAGTCCTGTACGGGCCGCGATCTCCGGTCCCGTCATGCCCTCCACCAGTCGCAGCACTAACGTCTCGCGATACGCTTCCGGCAGACTGCGGATCAGTTCGAGTATCTCTTTCGCCCGCGAGTCGTGTGCGTCGCTGCCGCGCAAGTCGTCGTTGATCTCCACCGTCTCTTTCGAGCGACGATGGAAGTCGACTGCACGATTGCGAGCGATCATCGCGATCCACGGTCCGAACGCAGCGCTGTCGCGCAAGGTATGAAGCTTTTTGAAAGCGTGGAGAAAGATGTCCTGGACGAGATCGTCGACTTCAATGCGCGGCACGCGAGCGAGCAGAATGCCGTGCACGAGCGGCGCGTAAAGATCGTAAAGACGTGCGAAGCAGTCGCGATCGCCTTCCAAAACCGCTCTGACCAGCACGACTTCGATCGCCGGCTCTTGCGATTGCTCGGCGGCGTGGGCTTGGGCGCTGGTCAGTAGCATGTCGGCGGTTGCGTACATTGGCGTCTCGATCGGGTAAACCGAAGTTCAAGGACACGATTAAGACGGGAGAGAGTTGAAGACTGTTAACAGCGTTTACGCGTGATCGTTAGCAGGACGGATGCTTAATACGGGCTCGGATGTCGCCGGGTTTTCTTCAGAAGTCATCTGCTTGAGCTCTGGAGTCGCCGAAACCCAACGAGTTTTCCACAGGAAGACTGTGAATAAAATCAGCGCGATCGTGCAGGCGACGCCGCCTTCAATGCCATAACTGCCGCCTGTCAACCATTTAGGGCCGCTATCTTGACCTTGCAGGAGAGGATTGGAGACGAGTTGGATGCCGCTGACGGGCAATCCGAAGAACCAACCAAGCGCCCAGTTCCACGCCCAGTGCACACCCAGCGGTAGCCAGAGGCTCCGCGTGCGCAAGTAAGCGGCCGCGAGCCAGATACCGGCGAGTGCCGTATTTGCGAACGTGACACCGGGAACGACATTGGGATTTGAAAGGTGGACGAGTGCAAAAGGCACGGACGTCAACAGCACGCCGAGCCACGCGAGTTTCGCACGCGAAAGCGTTTGTAATCCGTAGCCACGAAACATCGCTTCTTCCGCGAGTGCGGCGACAAATAGCAACACGGCTGATCCGATCATCGATCGCACGATCGACGACCAGCCGGTGTTGCTGAGTGAAAAGCTTAGTCCTCTACTCGCGATTGCGACTGCGACAACGAGCGAAGCGAATCCGATCGCAAACCCGAAAATTAGATCGCGTAGCCATCCGGAGTGAAACGTCAGACCCAGTGAGCGCCACGGCAATCCTTCGAGATAGCGTGCGCAGAGGCATCCAGCGCCGAGTGCAGCCGCCAACAGTCCGAACCGGAAAATGAGTTCGGCGCCGAATTCAGCCGCGCGTGACGAGTCACCCGGTAGGATAATAAAGACGACGCGGGCGAGCGTGACCAGCAGAAGTGACAGCGCGATAAACGCCGCGATGAAGATCAGCAACCGCCAACCACTCCTGAGCCGTCCAACCTCGTTGATGAATATCTCGCGCATCGGGTGCCGCATTCTAACAGACGATGCTGTTTGGAAAGGTCATTTTTGACAGGATTACAGGATTTTCAAGATTACATGTAAATCCTGTCTAGTCCTGTAATCCTGTCTAACTAATGGCCTATGCTAAACTCCGAACAAAATGACTGATAGCCGCGAAAATCGCATTCGACGACGTCGCCGCATGTTGTTGTGGGTCCTGGGCGCGACGGTGCTGTTGTTACTCGCGATTATCGTGTCGCAACAGCTCTGGCTCTGGACGGTCGTCCGGCCCGACACGCCCGCTGATGCACTGGTCCTCTACGCTCTCTCAACTCTCAACTTCGTCGCTTTCGTCGTCCTAATATTCATCTTCGTTCGCAACCTGCTCAAACTGCGTCGCGAACGAAGAGAACGTCAACTCGGTTCGAAAGTCAAAACACGCCTGCTCGTCTATTTCATCTCGATCAGCTTTCTGCCGATCACGGCGATGGCGTTTTTCTCTTACCTGTTTCTGAATCGCTCGCTCGAAAAATGGTTCAACCCGTTTCCGGATGAGATCGTGCAGCAGGCGACTGAAGTCAAACGCCGCACGTTATCGAGCCAGGATCAAACACTGCGCGACACGGCTTCGTTGCTCGTCATGTTGCTCAACCGGCAAACACCCGAAGAGCGTCTCGCGACGATGGACCAGATCGTCAGTAACGGCCAGTTGGTTGGTATCGAAATCGTCAGGAACGATGGTTTGGTTGAGACACAGAGTCGCGCCCGCTTGTCTGCGACAGACGAGGAACAACTCGAAAAACTCTTCAGCGAAGCCCGGAAGTTTCATGGTCCAAGCGGCAGCAGTCTGGTTGATGGGAAAGAGTTTGATGCGCTCGCCGTGCCTTTGAACCAGTCAGAGATGCTGATCATTGCGCCTGGAAAACTGGCGTCTAATGATTTAACGGATCTCGTGACGGATTCAGAGCGCGGTTACCAGAATCTCGTAGGACAACAAAGACGCGTGCGTTTGCTCGGTCTTTCGACGCTCGGGCTGATGACGTTGATCCTGCTGTTTGTTTCGAGCTGGGTCGCGATCTATCTCGCGCGTGGCATCGCGACGCCGATCAAGGCACTCGCCGAAGCTTCGAAAGAAGTCGCACGCGGTAATCTCGCGCATCGCGTCACGACGAGCATTGCTGATGACGAACTCGCTTTGCTCGCCGATTCGTTTAATCAAATGACGTCACAACTCGAGGAAAATCGCAGTCGCATCGAAGCTGGCGCGGCCGAGTTGCGTGATACGAACATGGCGTTGCGCGAACGCCGCAACTACATCGAGACTGTGCTTCAGTCGTTATCAACCGGCGTTGTTTCTATCGACGAAAACGATTGTGTGACGACATTGAATGCTTCAGCGGCCCGAATGCTCGCGCTGCGGGAAAGAGCTGAAGGTAATCCGAAACTGAGTAGTTTGATTGGCAGTGAAGACTGGCACGTCGTCGAGCGTTTATTGCGTCGCGCGCGCCGGACCGGTCACGCGACTGAGCAAACACAGTTGGAAAGCGGCAGTAGTGGACCGCTGCCAGTCTCAATGACGGCGACGGCTTTGCGCGATTCGAAAGGGCCGCGACGTGGCGTTGTATTAGTTATCGAAGATCTTTCTGAATTGCTGGCGGCACAGCGCGCGGCGGCGTGGAGTGAAGTGGCGCGCCGCATGGCCCACGAGATCAAGAACCCGCTGACGCCGATCCAGCTTTCGGCGGAGCGCATCGCGAAGAGTTACGGCCGCGCGATGACCAACGGCAATGGTGCAGGAGATCACGCTGATGAGAAGCGTGTTGCGGCGGTGATTACGGAGTGCACGGAAACGATCACGCGGGAAGTCGCGGGCTTGAAAGCGATGGTCGACGAGTTTTCGCGCTTCGCTCGTCTGCCTGCTACGAGACTCGAGCTGGCGAACCTCAATGATGTTGTGACGCAGGCTACCGGTTTGTATGTCGATCGTCTCGATGGCGTGGCGATGACGCTTCAACTCGATCCCGATCTGCCGTCATCTATGCTCGACGTTGAACAGATCAAGCGAGTGTTTGTGAACCTGATCGATAACGCCGTGCACGCGCTCGCACCTGTGACTGGTGAAAAACAGATCGTCATCGTAACAAGTCACGACGCGGAAAGAAGTCAGTTGCGTGCGGAGGTAGCCGACACAGGGCAGGGAATCGAGCCGGGCGATTTCCGCCGTCTGTTCGAGCCTTACTTTTCGCGACGCGACAGCGGTACCGGTCTCGGTCTCGCGATCGTGCAACGCATCATCATGGAGCATGGCGGCCACATTCGCGCTGAACGAAACACTCCGCGCGGCGCGAAGTTTGTGATTGAATTACCGGGATATCATGTCAATCTTGAAAATCCTGTAATCCTGTAAACATCTCAACCGGAATTAATGGACTCTATTTTAATAGTTGACGACGAGCGCGGTATTCGCGACACGCTGCGCGCGGTGATGGAAGACGAGGGCTTTGTCGCCGACGCCGTCGCCACGGGCGAAGAGTGTCTCAAAGCGCTCGGCCGCCGCGCTTACGGCTGTATTTTGCTCGACGTGTGGCTTCCCGGAATCGACGGTCTCGAAACTCTGAGACAACTGCGCGAAGCAGGCTCCGACGCAGCCGTCGTGATCATCTCCGGTCACGGCAACATCGAAACCGCCGTGCGCGCGACGAAACTCGGCGCCTTCGACTTCATCGAAAAGCCCCTCTCGATCGAGAAAACCGTCCTCACCGTCCGCAACGCGCTGCGCCAACAAAAACTCGAACTGATCAACGCCGACATGGCTGCCGCACTCGCGAAGGAGTACACGATGGTTGGCGAGTCTGTCGCGATGCGCGCGTTGCGAAAACAGATTTCAGTTGTCGCGCCGACTGACGGTCGCGTTCTGATCTACGGCGAGTCTGGAACCGGAAAAGAACTCGTCGCGCACGCGATCCACGCCGAGTCGCGTCGCGCTGCGGCGCCGTTTATCGAAGTCAACTCCGCTGCAATTCCGGAAGAGCTAATCGAATCCGAACTATTCGGACACGTGAAAGGCGCATTCACCGGTGCGACTGCCGCGAAGAAAGGTAAGTTTGAGCTGGCCGATGGCGCGACCATCTTTCTCGATGAAGTCGGCGACATGAGTCCGAAAGTCCAGGCGAAAGTGTTACGCGTGTTGGAGGAGCAGCGCTTTGAACCCGTTGGCAGCGGAACGTCGATCACGGTTGACGTGCGACTCATCGCGGCGACGAACAAACGACTCGATGTTGAGATCGATCAAGGAAACTTTCGGGCGGATCTTTTTTATCGTTTGAATGTGATTCCGTTTGAATTGCCGCCACTGCGCGACCGTCTTGAAGACGTGCCGCTCCTGGTTGATTACTTCAATCAACATTTTTCGAAAGCGTATGGCAAGAGGCCGAAGCAGTTTTTGCCCGAGGCGGTCGAGGCGATGCAGGCGTATTTGTGGCCCGGAAACGTGCGTGAATTACGCAACACGATCGAGCGCGTCGTGATCATGCATCCGGTCACGAAGGTCTCCGCGAACGATCTGCCGCCACAGGGCAAAGAAGAGCCACCTGCGGCATCCTTCCGTTTCCCGTCATTCAAAGAAGCCACCGAGGCTTATCATCGTGAGTTCATTCAGCGGAAGCTTGAAGAAGCTGAGGGCAACGTCTCACGCGCGGCCGAGTTGATGGGCGTCGATCGCAGCCACCTCTACCGGCGCATGCGCGCCCTCGGCATCCAAAACCGATCATAGAGTTTTCTTTGC
>DASTTS010000248.1:0-6038 GCA_035760085.1 Pyrinomonadaceae bacterium | reverse complement strand
GACACGATCGCGAAGCCGCTGCACTTCGAGTCGTTCTAATCCGGTCGCGCGAATGGGTTTGATCATTGCAAATCCCCTGGTTCGAAAATACTACTTTTTACCTGGCTGGCCGCTAGCGCGTGTACGCACGAGATGTTTCAGCTCGGTCATGAACTCCGAGACGTCTTCAAACTCGAGATACACAGATGCAAAACGAACATATGCGACTTTGTCCAGTTCTTTCAAGCGTCGCATGATCATCTCACCGATTTTGCTGGTCGGGCGTTCGCGTTCGGGGGATTCCTGCACGTACTTCTCAATCCCGTTGACGATACTATCAAGTTTACCCGAAGGCACAGGTCGTTTTTCGCAGGCGCGCAAGAGGCCCGCCATGACCTTGTTGCGATCGAAAGTTTCGCGGCGACCGTCTTTCTTGACGACCATGTAGGGTATCTCATCGATGCGCTCGTAAGACGTAAACCTTCGCTCGCATCTCAGACATTCTCGTCTACGGCGGATCGCATCGCCCTCGCGCGACTCACGCGAGTCGACGACCTTGTCTTCGAGATACGCGCAGAATGGACATTTCATATTTAGTTGGACCCCTTTCCGGGAGGTTTCGACGTTTTACGACGGTTCCGGTGAAATCATCGTGCGCAGTTTCGACAAGCTTAAATCACCCCGGATCAAATAAAAGATTCCAAATAAAAGTGCGGGACCAAAGTCTACGAGGTGCAGCACAATCGATAATGCCGCGGCAGTTGATTTGGGGATTCCAAGAAACAACAAACCAGCCGCGGTCGCAGCATGAAAAGCGCCGGCAGCGCCGCCGGGTGTCGGCACGAGTGATCCAACCAAGGACCAACCGAGCACAAAGATCGTTTCGCCTAAGCCGACCTGCAAATGGAAAGCGCGCATGACTAACAGATTCGCGGCGGCGATTCCGAACCACAGCAACGCTGTCCAACCGATCGTTTCCAACAGTTCAGTGAGGTTAACAAGCACGCGTAGCGCTTGTGCGAGTTGTTCAAACAAGCGGAGAACGAGTTTGGCCAGCTTCCGTGGGATGAAGCGCCAGCTCGCGAATAGACGTTCTAAGAATCCGATCACAAGCGATGATTTCGCTCTGAACCAAATCAGAAACGCGATGCCGAGTATCGTTGCTCCGAGCAGTCCCCAGCCTGCGATGCGAACGCGGTCAAACGAGACCTCGAGGGTGTTCGGCGGTTTGAACCAGATCAGGTTGATCGCGAACATGAGGGCGACGGCGCTCATGTCGTAAATGCGCTCCACCACGATCGTGACGAGTGAAGCACTCGGCCTGACGCGCGGGTCGCGCATCGAGATCATGACCGGCCGCACGAACTCACCTGCACGTCCGAGTAAAAAGATACCGCTGAAACCGATGGTCGTCGCGGCAAACAGGTCGGAAAAACGCGCGGCGCTGAGTGGTTTTAGTAACGCACCCCAGCGAAAAGCTCGGAAAAAGTAAGCCAACGAGATAATCAGGACAGCGGCGACCAGCAGATACGGATCGGAGTTGCGGACCGCATGACCGACCTCCGCCCAGTCGAGATTGCGGCCAAACCACCACAAAAGTGCCGAGGCGAGTAGACAAAGAACAACGAATTCAATGTATTTGCGATAGCTCTGGGCGCTCGACATCAGAGATCAGGTCAGGTCAAACCACAACATGTTGGGCCGGTCGCACAGCCTACTACATGACCGACCTCAGAGCAACGTCCAATAGAACAAGTCGTCGGTGGTACCCTAAATTCAACTCTGCGTAATCTCTGCGTTCTCTGCGTCTCTGCGGTTTACCTGTCTTTGCGATTCTTTTTACCGCAGAGGCGCAGAGGACGCAGAGATTACACAGAGAGAATTTCAAATTGGGGCACTACTACTCGTTCTATTCTTTGTGCCTTTTGTGCTTCTTTGTGGCAAACTTAACCTGAACTTTAGTTTGGTACCTGTCGTAAACGATTCGACCTACAGGTACCTGGAGAAGAAACCGTGGGAGCTGTTAAGGCGTTGGCGGTCAGTGAAGGAGCTGAGCTGGTTCGCAGGTGTCGCGCAGGCGACGGCGCGGCGTGGGAAGAGATTGTGCAGAATTATTCCCGCCGCATTTACAACCTCGCGTACCGCTTCACCTCCCGTTCCGATACCGCTGAAGATTTGACTCAGGAAGTTTTCGTTAGGGTTTACCGTTCTTTGGATCAATACGACCCCAAGCAGGGTGATTTACAGAACTGGCTGATGCGTCTTGCGCGTAACCTGATTATCGACGATTACCGCAAGCGCCAACGCACACCGCACGACAACCTCGCTGACGACCTCGCCGACCACAGTTATCACCTGCACACGCGGACAAACTCGGTTCAGAAAGAAATGGAGCGCCGCGAGCTCGGTGCGCAAGTACAGGCGGGCATCGACAAGTTGTCACCTGACTTAAGAACGTGCGTGATTCTGAGAGATATCGAAGAGCTTAGCTACCAGGAGATCGTCGACCTCCTGAAGATTCCTGAAGGGACGGTTAAGTCGCGAATCAATCGCGGGCGTATCGAGCTGGCGAAGATTCTGCGAAGGATGAAGGTTGTTGCGATGAGTGAGGCATAGAGATAGACGAGGCTCCTTCGCAAATGCTGGCAGGCAGGGGGACGAAGGAGCAGAAAAAAGAAAAAGGCGGCGGGAAGCGAAAAACGATGCTTTGTGTGGATTTCGAAAATCTATTGACCGACTACATTGAGGGCGTAGTAGGTCCTGAAACTAATCGGCTCATGGGCGAGCACGCGATGAAGTGCCCCGTGTGCCATGAAACTCTGTTGGCGGTTCGCAGCACGATCGAGACTTGCCGAACGGCAGCCGTGCCTCCGCCTTCGAGAGAACTGGAAGCTCGTATTCTGCAAAAGACAGTGCCGGACACAGCCATGGGCTGTGAGGAGTTTGAAGAGTGTCTGACTGACTATCTCGACGGATTCCTGCCGGCGCATCTTTATCATCGTTGGGAACGTCACGCAGCTATGTGTGATCGTTGCACTGAGCTTCCCGGCGAAGTCGTAAGAGCCATCGGCGCTTGCTACACATACATTTCCGAAGAGCGCCCACTGCCCGCAGGTCTCAACGAGAGAATCCTCCAGGCAACACTCGGAACCGTAACCGCTCAGGAGATTAAGGCTCCGTGGACGGCACGCGCCGCATCACGATTCCGGTTGTGGTTAGACCCGCTTATCTCCCCACAACTCGTCACAGTCGCCACGATGCTACTCGTGGCGATTCTTGTGTTAACCAGTACAGTTTCTGCTGACGGTTCGATCAGCGGTGTTTACGATGCAGGCCTGCAACTCGCAGAGCGAACAGGCGCACAATCAGTAGGGAGATAGGTGTTTTAAGAAAATGATGTACTGTGGCTACCATGCTAAGAATCCGGCGGTGGTTCAGTGCAATCAGTGTGCACGCTGGTTGTGTCCTGCCTGCGATCATCGCGTGCGTGGATTTCCTTTCTGTCAGGACTGCATCGTGCAGGGAGTTGAGCTGCTGCGGCACCATTCAAGCTCGCATCCGTCTAATATCCTAAAAAGAAAGAGCTCGCCGTTTGTCGCAACACTGCTTTCGTTTGTTCCGGGTTTAGGCGCTGCTTATAACGGTCAAACATCGAAAGCGATTGTGCACTTCGCCATCTTCGCCAGTTTCTTTCAAATGGCTGTCGTGACGCAGGGAATGCACTTCTTTATTCTGGGCGTCATCGGCACGTGGTTGTTTGCGGCGGTCGATGCTTGCCGGACGGCGCAGTTGCTGCGGGCGGGGCTGAGTCCGGATTCTGAAGACGATGTGATTGCGCGTCGACTTTACGGTAATCCATTCGCCTGGGGAACCACGCTGATCATTATCGGCACGCTCTTCCTGTTACACACGTTGTTGGGAGTTACACTTCCAATCAAAGAATTGTTACCGGTAGCGCTCGTCGCGCTCGGGGCTTACATGTTGTTTGATTACATTCGACGCGGCAAAGCCTCGGATCGGATTGTCAGATTTGATTCGCGACGTCCACCACCGTCAGTTGTTCCGAATACTCGTCCGACTGACACTGCCAACTTTCGAACAGGTGAGACGACCCAGTTTGCGCGGCGTGATGTAACTCCGTTTCCCTTCGAACGCAGATCCTGATTTATACTTCGCTACGAGGTTGAAAATATGTGTTGTGGTCTTCTTAAAGGTTTTGGCGGACTCGGAGCAATCGTTGCTTTGATCCTCGTGGTGGTCGCTCTTCTCAAACAACTTATTCTGCTCGTTGGGTTCCTGCTGACGGCGCTCAAGGTTGTGATTGTGGTTGTGTTCGTCGCGGTGCTCGTGATGATCGGGCTCGCGATCTGGCGTGACCGCTGCCGGAGACGCGAGGCCGGGCTCTAATAGTTCTAGTTGTAATAGGTCCTATAGGACATATAGGACCTATTCTGTTTTGTCGACACCTTTCTTATATTTCCCTTCCAAAGTTGCAACAATTTGCGCGGCTGTGATAGGGTCAGGGC
Source organism: Pyrinomonadaceae bacterium (assembly GCA_035760085.1). Classification (GTDB taxonomy): domain Bacteria; phylum Acidobacteriota; class Blastocatellia; order Pyrinomonadales; family Pyrinomonadaceae; genus PSRF01. The sequence continues at coordinate 1,533 of DASTTS010000248.1, read as the reverse complement.
CTTTGCAGGACCGGCCGGATGGATTTCCACCTCGGAGGGACCTTGAGGTTCAATCCACCCGCTGCAAATTCTTTCAAGGTTAATAAAAGACAACTTTCCCCGTAATCGCGCAAATCGCTTTTGGCGAGTTTGTGCTTTTGGTTGCTGCGTCCCTGCTTTACTGCGCTGCAACAGGAGTTCACAGAATGGCCAAAGAAGACCGATTTTATGCCTTTATTATTGCCCACACTTCCCGTTCCCGGGCCCGAGTCCAAAGAATCCGCATCGAAAAACGATTTGTAACCATTCTTTGCGCAGCCCTTCTAGTTGTTGGCCTCGGACTATTTTATGGACTGTACGGCCTGACCCAACACGCGGCTCATATCCGTATCGAATTCGAAAATCAACGACTGCGCGCCGAAAACGAGCGCCAGCGCCAGGAACTGGAAAAACTGAACAACCGCGTCGAGAAGGTTGAAGACACGTCGCGAAAACTCGCCGAGAAGTCCGGCGTGGTTGAGGAGCCGAACCCACCTGGAACCGGCGGCCCGGCGCTGCCTTTGGACGAGATGGGCCTTGCGACCCTCACCGCGAAGATGGGCCGGCTTGAGGAAGATCTACGCGCTTACGAGGCGATTCTGCGCCAACGCGGCTACACTCCGACGGTGTGGCCAGTCGAAGGAACCCTGGAAGGCGGCTTCGGCGGACGCCGGAACCCGTTTGGCGGCTATGGCTACGAGTTTCACTCGGGGCAGGACATTGAAGCGGCCTGGGGCGCGCCGGTGGTCGCCGGCGCCAGCGGTAAAGTCTCTTTTGTAGGCTGGCAAAATGGTTACGGACAGCTCGTGATCGTCGATCATGGCGGTGGTCTAACCACGCGCTACGGTCACTTGTCGCATATTGACGTCGAGCTCAATCAGAGCGTCTCAAGGGCGGAATTACTGGGCAAAGTGGGCTCAACCGGCCGTTCGACTGGTCCACACCTGCACTATGAAGTACGCATAAATGACCAGGCGGTTGATCCGCTGCCGTATCTGCTGTTGAGTACCAAAGCGGCCGTAAATTGAGATGAAATAAAACAGGGTGGAGGGGTTAACCTCAGGTACAGCTTTAACTTAGGCGACATACAAAACAACTTTCTTGCTTGACAGGTTTGTGAACTTCGCCTAATATGCGCCGTCGTTCAATGCAGGGACGGCAGTTCCGAGCCCAGCATCCCGATCCACAAGCTGTAAGAAATGAGTTTCGTTAGTTCTGCCCCCGTAGTCTGTGCATGCTGAAATAGCGCTCCCCGCGCTTTTCATCATGCATTTTTTGTTGGTTGTGTGTTTCCGTCTAGCGCCGATTCAAGGCGCGACCCGGCTCACAAGCATTAACCTCGATACGATGTCTCCCATGGCTTCGTGTCCGTTTTACCGAATCGTTAGGAGGATTCGTTGTTATGTCTAGAATAACCGGTAAGGTCAAGTGGTTTAACAATTCGAAGGGTTATGGTTTTATCGAGCAACCAGGCTCTTCGGACATCTTCGTTCACTATAGCGCTATCCAGGGCGA
>DASTTS010000247.1:0-7380 GCA_035760085.1 Pyrinomonadaceae bacterium | reverse complement strand
TGGTTCTTGATCATGGACCACGCAAGCTGACGCGTGAACGGTCGCCCGCGATGCAGAAACACATACGGCGATGACTGCTTTCCATAACCCGCCTTCACGGCTGAGTACTGTTGCAACCAGTGAATCGCGCTTTTGCCGAGCGGCACGCGTCGCTCCTTGTTTCCCTTGCCATGACACTTGACCAGTCCCGCCAGTAGATCAACATCCGCTTGCTTCAAATTCACGAGCTCCGAGACGCGCAGACCGGTGGCGTACATGATCTCAAGCACCGCGCGATCGCGAATGCCTTCTTCACTTGAGATGTCGGGCGCGGCGAGTAAACGATTGATCTCGTCTTCAGTGAGAAACTTTGGAAGATAGGCGAAGCGTTGCGGTGTGTCGAGATCTTCGGCCGGATGCGACTTGATGTGACCGTCGAGCATCAGGAACTTGAAAAACCCGCGCGTCGCGCTAACTGCACGTGCGATCGACGCCGGTGCGAGCCCTTCACGCGAGAGACTCGCGATCCACTTGCGCAGATCGGCGCGCGTGAGCTGAGAAACTTCTTTGCCGTTCTTATTGGCCCAGGCTTGGAGTCGATCGAGATCGCGTCGGTAGCTTTCGAGAGTATGGCGCGCGAGACCCTTCTCGACTTGCAGGTATGTTAGAAAATCCTTAACCACGGATTACACAGATTAACAGAATCCGTGTTATCCGTGGTTTATTCATATCGCAGGGCCTCGATCGGATCGAGTTTGGAGGCCTTCCTCGCGGGCCAGACGCCGAAGATCAGCCCGACACCGATCGAGACAGTCAACCCTGTAACCACCGCCCACGTAGGTATCGACGCCGGCATACTCGGAATCAAAAACATCAGCAACTGCGCAATTCCCGCTGCGAGCACCACACCGAGCACACCACCCAGAAACGTCAGCATCATCGCCTCAAACAGAAACTGCCGCACAATATCTCGTCGCCGCGCGCCTATCGCCTTGCGCACACCAATCTCGCGCGTCCGCTCCGTGACGCTCACGAGCATGATATTCATCACGCCGATCCCGCCCACGAGCAATCCCAGGCTCGATATCGCGATCGCGATCAACCCGACCATCGCCGTGATGCTGTCAAACTGTTCGATAAACTTGTCAGCAGTTTTGATGTCGAAGTTGTTCGGCTGATCAAACTTTACTTGACGACGCCGTCGCAGGATCTCTTCCGACTGAGTTAGCGCTTCCTGCACTTGTCCCGTGCGACCACGAATCACGAGCAACAGATAACCCTTCGCCGGTGCGATCTTTTGCGCGGTGCGGAACGGAATGTAAACCGCATTGTCTTCTTCGTTCTCGCCGAAGAAGCCGGCCTTGCGCTTCTCGAGCACGCCGATCACTTCGAAGTTGTAACCACCCATGCGCACCTGCGCGCCCGCGATCTGGTTGTAACCGGGGAAGAGCGCTTCCGCTGCGTTCACGCCAATCACCATCACGTTCGCGCGTTGCGAATCGTCTGACTCGGTGATGAAGCGTCCTTCCTTGACCACAATGTTCGTGATGTCAGCGTAGTTTGCTGAGACGCCTGAGGTGTTGCCCCAGCGATAGTTGCGTCCCTGGTAAGTGACGTTGTCATCAAATGGACCACCACCATAACCGACATTCGGCGCGACGTGAGCCACATCTTCAACTGCACTCGCCGTTTTGATCGCCTCCGCATCAGCGACTGTCAGCGGTCGCCTGAGTCGTTCTGAGCGATCTTCACTCGTGCGTGGACCAGTAGAAAGATGGAACGCGTAGATGTTGTTTGTTCCATACTCCTCGATCATCGCGACGATGTTTTGTCGCAGACCGGTCAACAGCGATGCAATACAGATCGCGGTCATCACACCGATGACGATTCCCAGCACCGTCAGAAAGCTGCGGAACTTATGACTGCGCACACTGTCGATCGCCATCTTCAGCGTTTCGCGCAAAATACCTTTTGGCAGTCGAACCTTCATTACTAAATTCGCCGTTTATGCCTTTGTCAGGGCCAAAATCGGATCGAGCCGCGCGGCCTTGAACGCCGGATAAATGCCCGCAATCATGCCGACGATGGTGGACACGCCCAGCGCCAAAATGATGTAGGAGATGGTTATCGTCATCGTGATCGACGCGAGCGCGGTTATCGCAGTCGTGATGCCCCAGGCCACTAACAATCCGATGATGCCGCCGAGCGCGCAAAGAATTCCCGACTCAATCAAGAACTGCATCAGGATCTGGCGCCTCGTCGCGCCGACGGCTTTCCTGAGTCCCACTTCGAAGGTCCTCTCCGTCACGCTGACGAGCATGATGTTCATCACTACGATGCCACCTACAACCAGAGTTATGAACGTAATCGGAATGACAACCTTCGCGATCGCGCCGGTAAACTCGTCGATCTGATTGTTCAGCTCCTCAACGTTCACGAGACCAAAGTCATCTTCTTCGTTGCCGTTGAGACGATGCTTAATTCGCATTGCCACGCGCGCATCTTCAATCGCGGCGTGGAAATTCTCGCGGTTGCGACTCCGGCCGTGAATCTGGAGACCGTTGCGGCCGAAGATCTGGATGTGCGTGGTGACGGGAATGTAGATGTGACGATCCATGGAGTCGCCGAAGAACGAGCCGCGTTTCTCTTCAACGCCGACTACTCGCATCGGCAGCCCGCGAACTTTGAGCGTCCTTCCAATCGCGTCCTGGTTCGGGAAAAACTTCTCTTTGATGTCGGATCCGAGCACCACTACGAGAGCCGAGCGCTGCACTTCATCGTCCGATATAAAGCGTCCGAACTCGATCGTTTTGTCTTCGATATCGACCATGTTGGCGCTGTGCCCGAAGACCTGCGCGCCCGGAAACTCGATGCCGTCCTGCCTTAGATCCGTTCCAGCTCCGACACCCGCGCCGACCTCCGAACAAGACGGACAATGGTCGCGGACCCACTCGTAATCGTCCCAGTTGAGCCTCTTATTACGTCGATTTCGACGTTCAAACTCTTCGTCGTCCATGTGCCCGGAGAAGGCCATGCGGGCGATCATGAAGTGATTATTGCCCAGGATCTTGCTGATTCTTTGAACGACGTAGGTATTAAGACCGCTGATCGAGGCTCCGACTGTCACCACCGATGAGACGCCGATGATGATGCCGATCAGCGTCAAAAACGCCCGCAATTTGTGGGCAAAGATCGACTGTAAGGCGATCTTCAGTGCATCGGAGTAGAAAGAGAGAATTGCTTTCATAACACGGGTCGCGGGCGTATACGCCGTGTAAACCCGTGAAGTTCAGTTGAAGCCAGGGGTTTACACGGGTAAGACGTTAGACACCGTGTTTTTATTAACAGCTCACGAAAGATCAGCTGGTGCGGGCTGAGAAGTCGGGCCAAACCGCTCCGCCCAACGGACCTTTCCGGTGATCTGCATCACCACGAAAAGCGTCAAGATCGACCCGATCGTGATGGCGAGGCCGGTGAATCCCTTGAGGAAAAAGGCGTAGGAAAACAGCACGAGGTAGACAATCTGCGCGAGCGCTGCCTCCCGGCTCGCGAACCCGATCCCGACGACGAGACGCAGGTAAGTCACGACCAGGAAAACAGACACGAGCGCTGATATCGTGAACGCCGCGTGAATCGACATGTGATCGACGAGGTACGCCAGCAGCAGATGGAACGAGAAGAACGCGGCGGCGAGGAAAAAGTAGTTCATCGGGTGCAGATCGATGCCGCGCATCGTCGTGATGATCAGCATGAGGAAGAAAAAGAAGAAGAGTGATACCGGGGCAAAAAGGCTAATTCGTCCCGCGAGCGGCCCGGGCTGTAACTTTTCCGGCATCGCCATCGCGATCTGGTAGCCTGACAACAAACTCGTGTAAGACCAATTCAGCTCCCAGCCAGAGCCCGTCTCGTGCTTTTCAGACGGCGAGAGCGTGTTGTCAGGGAAATCGATGTCTTTGAAGTTTGTCGTCATTCGCAGGCTGAAATCGCGGACCTGCGCCACGTCGGCAGTCCCAAAACTGTAACGCCATTCTCTGAGTCCCTGCGAGCTGTAGCTCACGGCAAGCCGGGCGGTTTGGCCTGGGCTGACTTTGTGCTCTGTGGTGGCGAAATTATTTTGGTTGGTGATTGGCACACTATGGCCGTCGACCGTGAATACGAGGTTGTCGTAAATGGCCTGGGCGGTGGGGAATTGTAGTTTGAAGTCGATTATTTGTTCTTTGTCACTGGTGTTGCGGAAGCCGTAAACACCGGAGAATCTGACTTTGTAAGTGCTGTACCAGAGCAGACCTTTCTGGCGGTGCTGAAGATCGAGATCGACGTCGATCTTGCTGCTCTCGAGCGGCAGGTCAGTGATCAGGTTGTCGGTGACCGTTCTGACCACGGGGATACCGTTCTCAACAACCGCTGCTTGTTTTGTGAATGGCGTTCTGTAAGAGGCTGTCGGTGGGGCCTGGTTCTGGGCCGTGCCCCACAACGACGCGACCTGGTTTGCTGATACGGCGTCGGAGTCGTAGGTGCGCGAAAAGAGGGTGGCGCCGAGAATGCCCCAGGCGACGGACGTGCAGATGAAGATGAACGCGATGGCGATGATTCTTTTAGTCATGGTCCGAGGATTTTCAGCCTGGAGTGTGAGGCGGGCAATGTGGTGAGCCACAGAAAGGGGCCACGGATAACACGGATCTTAAAATCCGGATCAAATCCGGATCAAACCCGTGTTATCCGTGGTTAAGTGCTTCGCTGACCAGTTCAGCCTGTTCCTTCTGGTGAATGCTGTAGGAGCCGGTGGCGGGGCTCGCGGAGGCGGAGCGCCCAACATATTTCGGCCGCTCGCAACCCGGCAGCAGGTTCTCGAGTCGCTCGTGAATGAACGTCCAGCCGCCCATGTTCTGCGGCTCTTCCTGCGCCCACACGAGCTCATTGGCGTTCGGATACTTCGCGAGTGTCTCACGAATGCTCTGCGACGGGAATGGATAGAACTGTTCCAGTCTCACGACCGCGACAGTTCGTTCTTCGCTCTTCTTCCGCGCCTCGATCAGATCGTAGTAAACCTTTCCGCTGCACAAAACGATCCGCTTCACCGCATCACGATCTGCGATCTCTGCATCGTCAATTAGCGGCTGGAATCCACCACTCGCGAGCTCTTCAATACTCGAAGACGCCGCCGGCAATCGCAGCAAGCTCTTTGGCGTCATCACCACGAGCGGGCGTTCCATTCCGGGTCTGACTTGCCGTCGCAGCAAATGAAAATACTGCGCGGGCGTAGTCGGATAACAAACTTGTAGATTGTTCTCCGCACACATTTGCAGGTATCGCTCGAGCCGCGCGCTCGAATGCTCGGGCCCTTGTCCTTCGTAACCATGCGGCAGGAGCATCACGAGCCGCGAAGTCTGTTTCCACTTATCTTCCGAAGCGGAGATGTACTGGTCGATGATCGTCTGCGCGCCGTTTCCAAAATCGCCAAACTGCGCTTCCCACAAAACGAGCGCGTGTTTATCAACCACTGTGTAACCATACTCGAATCCGAGCACGCCTTCTTCCGACAGCGAGCTGTCAAACACGTCGAAGCGTGCGTCAGGATTCGAATCAGATCGCAGCTCCGACAACGGCGCCCACGATTGTCCGGTCTGCGTGTCGTAAAGCACAGCATGACGTTGGCTGAACGTGCCGCGACCGGAATCCTGTCCACTCAAACGCACGCGCGTGCCTTCGATCACGAGCGATCCGAACGCCACTGCTTCCGCAAACGCCCAATCTACGGGCGTGCTGCCGTCGCCCATCTTTGCGCGACGCGCGAGCTGGCCCACCATCTTGGGATTCACATGAAATCCTTCCGGCACAACCGCGATCTTGTGCGCGATACTCCTGATCGCTTCGGCCGCGACTCCAGTTGGGACAACCTCCGAACCGTCAAGCTCCTCGACGCGCGATTGCGACTGCGCGGGCTCTTCCGCAACCTTGCGTTTCGCATTCGCGAGCGCTTCTTCATAACGACGCACTCGCTCCGCGATCAGATCGTTAACTTCTTCCTCAGTGACGACGCCTTCCTTGATCAATCGCTTTGCGTAGATAGTGCGCACGCCCGGATGCGCTTTGACGCGCGCGTACATCAGCGGTTGCGTGTAGCTCGGCTCGTCAGTCTCGTTGTGGCCCAGCCTGCGAAAACCGATCAGATCGAGCACGACGTCTTTGTTGAACTCCTGGCGGTAGTCGAGCGCGATTTGCAGCACGCGATAAGCGGCTTCCGGGTCGTCGCCGTTGATGTGGAAGATTGGCAACTGCATCATACGTGCGACGTCAGTTGAATAGATCGTTGATCGTCCAGCTTCCGGCGACGTTGTGAAACCGATCTGGTTGTTGATGATGATGTGGATCGTGCCGCCGGTGCGATAGCCTTTTAGTCCGGCGAGGTTCAGCGTCTCCATCACGACGCCCTGACCGGCGAAAGCAGCATCGCCGTGCAGCAACACTGGAAGCGCGAGATCGATGACTTGTTCGCGCGTGGCGCTGCGCAGGCTGAGCATCGTGTCCTGCATTGCGCGCACCATTCCCTCGACCACCGGATCAACAGCTTCGAGGTGGCTCGGATTCGGCGACAGAGACAGGCCGACTTTGCGACCATCAGCCAGCACACGCTCACCCGTCGCTCCCTGGTGATACTTCACGTCGCCTTCGTCTGCTGGAAACTCCGGATGCACCGAGCCTTCAAACGCCGCGAAGATCCTCTCACACAGGTTTCCGATCACATTCGCGAGCACGTTCAAACGTCCACGATGGGCCATGCCGAACGTGATGTGTTCCACGCCGCGCGCAGCCGCGCCGGCGATCAATTGATCGAGAAGTGGAATGATGGTTTCGCAGCCTTCAAGTGAGAAACGTTTCTGCCCGAGATACTTCGTGTGCAGAAACCGCTCGAACTGCTCCGCCGAGATCAGTTTCCACAAAAGACGCTTCTTCACGTCAGCCGGAATCGCTTCCGGTTGTACAAACTCGCGCCGGATCTGTTCGCGAATCCACTGCTTTTCTTCACGGCTTTGAATGTGGCGGTATTCGATTCCAACCTTGCCGCAGTAAGCACGTTGCAGAATGTCGAGAATCTCGCGCAGCGTGGAGCTCTCGCGATTAGCCAGTCCGTCCGTGATGAAAACTCGATCGAGATCCCAGATCGTCAGACCGTAAGTCTCGATGTCGAGTTCCGGGTGATACAGCAGCGGCAGAGCGTGCAGCGGATCGGTATCGGCAATCAGGTGCCCGCGCACGCGATACGCATTGATCAACTGTATGACTTTGGCTTCCTTGAGCTTTTGCTCGCGCACCTGATCTTCGGAAAGGAAGAACGGGTTGCGATCGAGGTTCCAGCCAAACGGCGCGTGTGGAATGCCGAGGTTCAGGAAAATGTTTTTG
>DASTTS010000246.1:0-13779 GCA_035760085.1 Pyrinomonadaceae bacterium | reverse complement strand
TGCGTGAGAAAACTGATTTAAATTTCATATGAGTGCAAACAACTCAACTCTGCTCTCGATCCGAGATCTCAAAGTACATTTCGATCTCGGCGGCGGTGGACCACTCGACAAACTCTTCGGCACGAACCCGGAAAAGCGCGTCGTGAAAGCTGTTGACGGCGTTTCACTCGACATCTACGAACAGGAAACTCTCGGTCTCGTCGGCGAATCAGGTTGCGGTAAGTCGACCCTGGGTCGCGCTATACTTCGTCTCATTGAGCCGACGGGGGGCCAGGTCTTCTACCGCGATCGTGATCTCGCCCACCTCTCGCAAAGGCAACTCCGCGAACAGCGTCGTCACCTGCAAATAATCTTCCAGGATCCATACGCGTCTTTGAATCCACGCATGACGGTCGGCCAGATCGTGGGTGAGCCACTCGAGACATTTCATCTCGCGCGAGGAAGGGAAGCGGAGAAGCGTGTGCAGGAGTTACTGGAGACTGTTGGTCTCAGTAAACGTTTTATCAAACGATACCCACACGAGTTTTCGGGTGGTCAACGCCAGCGCATCGGCATCGCGCGAGCGCTCGCAGTCGATCCGGATTTCATAGTCGCCGATGAGCCGATCTCCGCGCTTGACGTTTCGATTCAGGCGCAGATCATGAATTTGCTCGAGCGACTCCGTCGCGAAAAGAATCTGACGTATTTGTTTATCTCACACGACCTGCGTGCGATCAGGCATGTTTCGGATCGCGTGGCGGTGATGTACCTCGGAAAGCTCGTCGAGATTGCGGAATCGAAAACGATCTACAAAGAACCCTTAATGCCTTACACGAAGGCGCTCATCTCGGCCGTACCGGTGCCTGATCCCAAGGTCGAAGCTACGCGCCAGCGTATAATGCTCGAGGGCGACGTGCCGTCGCCGATCAATCCCCCCGCCGGTTGCCCTTTCCATACTCGCTGCCCCTACGCGATTGACGTATGCAAGGAGGTGGTTCCTCAGTTGGTCGAGATCAAACCGTCACATTTTGCGGCTTGTATTAGAATCAGTCCGGCACAACCTCATATCGAGGACGTTGCTCCCGGAGCCGCGCCCGGCCTCGAGTGAGCCACAAAAGGCAAAAAAGGTCACAAAAACAAGAGCTCGGAGAGTGTTTTAGGCCTCTATTTAGGGAAAATTTTGTGCATTTTGTGCCGTATTGTGGCTATTAACCGTTTTAAGACTTAGGGAAGAATTTCCCTGCCCAGAGCCCCATGGTTAAGAAGCCCCCGATTGCTCTGAATTCTCAGGAACGCCGCGAAGAGGCCCCGCCCGCGTGGCTGGAGGTCCAGGATTCGCTGGCGGAGTCGTCGTCGCTGGCCCTGTTGCTGGTCGACGGGCACCAGCCTCCCGCTCTGGCTATCTCAAACAACAATTCGATCTGCCATACTTTTCAGAGCTCCAAAGAACATGTTCGACTTTGCGACCCTTATTGCGGCGTAGCGCATTCGCGAGCGACCGAAGCCGGCGGCACGGTTGAATACAAATGTCACGCTGGACTTTCGTGTTTTGCGAAGCCACTTGAAATCGGCGGCAAGCGAAAACTGGCGGTGATTGGTGGACGTGCTTTCGTAACGAGCTCGGACTATCAACAATTGATGGAACGCTTTCGCAAAGGTGATTTGCAGGACATCGCGTCTGACGAAGTTTTCGCAAACATTATCTTCTCCGAGCCGCAACGTCTCGACGAAATGGCTGAGCGTATCGACCGCGTTTCAGAGCGACTGCGCACCGCATCATCAAACGGTTCGGGACACGTGAAAGCGACAACCGCGCCCGGTACCGAACGCAGTAGCACCGAGTCAACGTCTGTGAAAGAGCCTCCTCCTGACCTCCAGGACGAAGTACAGCGGTTGCGACGTGAGCTCGAGTATCGTTCGCGTTTCACAAACTCGCTCCAACATTTTCTGGAGCGAATAAGCTGCACCGATCCAGCCAAGACTTATAACTCGATAGTCACTAACTCGAAAGAACTGCTTCAATCCGAGCGTACTTCGCTCATGATCTTCGACGAGTCTGCCAACCGTTTAATCTTAAAAGCAGCCATCGGACTCCCAACCGATCCCGCGTCAGTCTCAGTACGTGTCGGCGAAGGCATTTCGGGAGAAGTGATCGACACCGGAAAGCCGGTGATGGTCACTGATCTTCGCATTGCAGGTCGCAAGGCAGCGCCACCCGAGCGACGTTACAAGACAAACTCGTTCATCAGTTATCCGATCATGATCGGTGGACGGAAAGTCGGTGTGCTGAATGTGACAGACAAATCCGGCGGCGGAGTTTATGACGAAGTCGATTTGAGCCTGCTCGAGATCATTGGTCCACAGGTGGCACTTGCGCTCGAGCGTGCTGAGTGGCAGGAGCGTGCGACAGAGTTTCAACTCATGTCGATCACGGATTCTCTTACTGGTTTGCCGAATCGTCGTTATCTCGAGGAACGCCTCGCGGAAGAGTTGAATCGCTCCAGACGGTACGAGTATCCGATGAGTTTCCTGATGATCGACATCGACGATTTCAAAGCTTACAACGACAAGAATGGTCATCAGGCGGGTGATACGGCGCTTCAGATCACCGCGCATTGTTTGAAGGGTGCATTGCGGGCGGAGGACGTGGCGTCGCGTTATGGTGGGGAAGAGTTCTGTATTTTGTTGCCGCAGACGGGCATGCTCGAGGCGGGTGTGATTGCGGATCGCATCAGGCAGCGAGTGTCGACGATGGAGTTTCCACACGGGCAGGCGCAGCCGCTCGGGCAGGTGACGATCAGTGTCGGTGTGTCGACGTTTACGAAGAACATCGACACGCCGGAGAACATCATCGCCGCGGCTGACCGGGCGTTGTACCAGGCAAAAAGTCAGGGGAAAGATCGGATCGAGTTCTATGGAGAGCGCGAAGCGGGCGGTTAGTTTTTGACAGGATTACAGGATTTTCAAGATTTACAAGATTGATCTGAGATGAGCAGCCACAATGAAAAGTTCCGCCGTGTTCTCGGGCGCGTGGTCCAACAGGACTTCGTCGGCCGTGTAGCGGAGCTTGACCGCATCATGGCCCAGGCAGAACGTGCCAACATGGGTCGCGGTCTGCTCGTGCTCATGGAACCTTCGGCGGGTGTCTCGGAGCTCCTGCGCCAGGCCTACGATCAAATTTTCAATCGACGCTCTGATGTAATCCCCATTTACTTCGCGATCACGCGCAACGAAACCACCGCTGTTAGCGCGGCAATCGAGTTTCTCAACACCTTCGTCCAACAGTACATCGCTTATCGACGTGATGAGCCGTTTGTTTCCGAAGCGCCACTGACACTCCAGGAACTTGTCGAGCTCGCGCCAGCCGCAGATCTCGAATGGATCGAACAACTCGTCGAATCGTACAATCGCCTGCGCTTCAGTAACGACGACAAGGCACTCGTGCGTTTCTGTCTCGGCGCACCGCAAAGAATACCCGGCGTCCGTGGCCGTGCCTTCGTGATGCTCGACGGCTCACAGCTTGCCGAGTATCTTAATGGCGCCGTTGTTTTGGGAACTGAGATACTCCGCGTATTCACACGCGGCGGTTTCTCGTTCGTGCTTGCAGGACTGCGTCGCCAGATTCTTGAAGCAGCTCACGACGCAGAATGTAATTTCGAACGTCTCGACAGCGTCCGCCTTGAACAACTCGCTCCAACTGAGGCAGCAAATCTCGTCGAGCACGTCGCCAGACGCCAGCAAGTCTCAACGAGTGAAGCCGCACGCGATCTAATCGTGCAGCAGTTTGCCGGCAGTCCATTTTTCATTAACATCTTTCTGCAAGCGGCACGTGAGAAACGCACCGCGCTGCACTCATATCTCGACTGCGAGCGTCTCTATGTTGACGAGCTGTTTGGCGGTCACATTCATCGACACTTCGCCGATCTACTCGAAGAGATCTCGCCGAGACTCGACACCAGACATCTCTTGATCCGCCTGCTTTGGGAAGCCGCGGCCGGCGAAGATCAAGTCTCAACGTTTGAGATCTGGCGCAAGCGTCTGCACATGACTGCGTCTGATCTGGAAGACGTTCTGCACCGGCTGCACGTGCAGGAGTTTATTAACTGGGACGAAACCACAGTCGAAGCCGGTGCTGGTCCGCAAGCCTGGAAAGACTATCTGAAGATCCGTTATCGACTCGACGTCCTCGGCGAGGCGCGCGCTCTCGTCGTCGCAGACATGCTTGCTGATTCGCTCAAGCGTGCGCCGCACACGATGGCCCGTCACTACAAACAGATCGCAAACGCGGGTCTGCGCGATTTGATCTCGCGTTTTAATTGCCAGCAAGTGCCGGCGATTCTTTTTGACTACGAAGACTTCAGCACGAAGTACAAGGGGGCTGAAAGCGAGACGATCATTTCCGGCCTCGAAGCCGAAACTGACTTCGTCAAACTGCCGCAAACAATTCACCTCGCGAGCTGCTCCGCGTTCATGAGCGACATGCGACAGCTCTGTGAAGAGGAACACTGCCTCGTTGCGCATACTTTCGAAGAAGCAAATTATTCAGACGCGCGCGAAGTGATCTGGCTGGCGGCCGACATCGCGTCGAAGCTCGAAGTAGACGTCAACGTCGCGCGCGCCTGGTGCGATCGATTCGAGAATATCGCCGATCGACTCGGCTTCAGTCGCTTCCAAATCTGGCTAATCTCAAACGAAGGCTTTTCTGAGGAAGCACACAAGCTGCTGGAACGTCACAAAGCGTTCGGCTCGAGCCGGCAGCAGTTGGAGCTGTTGGCCTCTCGTCTGCGCGAGACCGTACCGAGCGAGGTTGTACAATCGGCAGAGCCTGATGAGTTTCTCATGGTCGTGCCGATGGGCGAGGACAACGAGCTAATCGCGGCTAACACCGCCGAGCAGATCGCGAGGCGCCTGACCTTCCGGCCCGAGGCCATCAATCAGATAAAAACGGCCATTGTCGAGGCCTGCATTAACGCTTCGGAGCATAGTTTCAGCCCGGATCGAAAAATTTATCAGCGTTTTCGCGTCGAAAGTGATAGATTAGTCATCACTATTTCGAGTCGCGGCATCGTGCCAGCCAATCTTAACGGCACGAAGAGTGGATCAGAAGTAAAAGAAGCGTCAGAAGAAAGACGCGGTTGGGGACTCAAACTCATCCGAACACTCATGGATGAAGTCGAGTTTGAACGGGTCGATGACGGCACCAGTTTGCGCATGACCAAGTATCTCAGACCGCAAAAAAGCGCTTAAACCGACAAGGGGAGCCCTCTCAAAGATTTAAAATCTAGTTTTTTTAACTTTTGCGTTTCTCTGTGGCGCAGAAGGGAGCCGATCGAGTGGATACACCAGCTGGAGGGCTAGTACGCTCGCACTGTGTTGGCACCACCGCGGTTGTTTACGCGAGCGACTACCTGAACAAGCTTTCGGGGGAAAAGATTGAGCGCGAATGTCGCCGGCAACTTAATTGTGGCTGCCGTGCGCTCGTTATTGATTTCAGCGACACCAAACTCGTCAACAGTATCGGAATCTCGATTCTCCTCGGCATCATCGACATCGCCGAAAAGAATGGCGCGCAGATCGTCTTTTCCGATGTCAACAATCAGACCGTACAGTTGTTCGAGATGCTTGGACTGACCCGCCATGTTGTACTCGCGAAAGACGAACGAGAAGCTCTCTCCAGCCTTTCGCGTTTTGAGACTACTACTCCCGTAGTCCACTGATTACATGGAGCTTTCAACCCAGAAGCTTATTCACACATTCGGAGCTCTGGCCGATTTGGGCCAGGAGATTGCCGGCACCGGCGATTTCAGCGAGATGGTGCGCACTTCGATGCACCTGCTCCTCGGTACGCTCGCGCTCAGGCGCGGCGCGGTCGTCGAGTGCTCTGGTCCTGGACCGCTGCGTTGCGTTGCGACCTGGGGACTGGGCGATCAGGCGTTGAGTGGATTCAACATTGAAAAGTCGGAGATGGAGTCGTTCCTCGGCGGCGATATCTGCGAGTCGCTGGTAACAAATAAGGCGGGTACAAATGTCTTTCTCAATCGATACCGCGACAAACTCGGCAATGAGGGCATCGAGCTCGTGGTGCCGATGATCGTTCGTGGTGAAGTCAGCGGGCTGGTCCTGCTGGGAGGAAAGGCGAGTGGGGAAGAATTTTCGCGGGACGACTTCGAGACGATACGCGCGATGGTCCGTCATATCGGTGTCGGCATTCACACGCATCGTTTGCTCGAGCAGGTGGCCCAGCGCGCGGAAGAGAACCGCAGGTTGTACGACGAGCTGCGTGCGATCTATCGCGACACCGTGAGAGCTTTCGCCGCCGCGATCGATATCAAAGACAAGTACACGCAGGGCCACTCAGAACGAGTGGGTCGCTACAGCGAGATCATCGCGCGTGAGATGGGTTGGAGTGAAGAAGAAGTTGAAGGCATCCAGATCGCGGGATACCTGCACGATATCGGCAAGTTGATCGTGGATCGCGACATCATCAACGCTCCTTACCGCATCGATGCGAAGAACTCGAGTGAGCTGAACCGGCATCCGTCAGCCGGTTACGAGATCCTTGCACCCATTCGTCATCCTTATGCCGACATTCCGTTGATGGCAAAGCATCATCACGAGCGTCTCGACGGGCGTGGTTATCCGGACGGATTGACCGACACGCAAATACCAATCGGCGCTAAGATCGTCTCGCTGGCCGATTCGTTCGATGCGATGACGACGGACCGTCCGTATAAACGGCGCCGGTCGTTTGAAGACGTCGTGATCGACCTGCGTGAGAATAGTGGAAAGCAGTTTGACGGGAAAGTCGTGGCGGCCTTCGCCCGCGCGATACTTAAAGAAGTCAAAGGCGAGACTAAAGAACGCCGCATCACGAAGATGCTCGGAAAGGGTTATTTGGAAGGCGAGCAGGTTGAAATGCTATTGACCGATTTGATCGCCGATCTCGAAAACGATTACTCACGCAAAGGCGCAAAGGCGTAACGTTAATAAAACCTGTCTATCATGGTCCAGCCCTTGACAGGAGTTTTTAAATAATTCTATAAATCTCACGGAACGTTTCCCCAGCCCAGGTCACCCACTTCTCCCCGTATAGACATTCGTAAAACTCAATGCACTCGTCTGCTTACTCCCGCATCACAAACCATAAGTGTCAGTCGTGGCTTTGCTCATTGTCAGGAATCTTACTGGCCATAGGCTTCACTTATTTCTGGATACTTCCACTGATTCACCGACGCGGCAATTTTCTGTGGGGCCACTACCGTCTGAAAGATATTTATCTCGGTATCCCTCTGGCTGTGGCGACAGTGTGCGCCGTGATGATCATCACTGTGCCGTCGCGATACCGGCGGGCGCTTTCACTTCGTCTGATCACCGTCGCTGTATCCATTCTTCTGACGCTGGCCATCTCCGATGTTGGTTATGCCTTCGTCGTCATGGAAGTGTGGCACCCAAATCTGTGGCTTGATCAAGCTTCCATTTCGCGCCGGTATTCCACCTCTGATAGCGAACTTGGTTTTGTAAGGAAACCAGGAATTTCCTGGCAGCGCTATGTGCCTGAAGTAGACAGGATGATCGACTACCGCACAGATGAGAACGGATTTCGGAACCCGCCAGGAAAACAACGCGCGGACATCGTCTTTATAGGAGATTCATATACGGAAGCAGCTACGGTTGCAGTAGACGACACGTTTGTGCGACGCGTGGGCCAATCGACCGGATTCAGCGTTATCAACCTGGGCCGCGGCGCCTACGGCGCACGACAAGAGCAAATCGTTCTCAGCAGATACGGGTTGGCTTACAAGCCGCGCATCGTAGTTTGGCAATTGTTCGAAGGAAACGATCTCATCGACGCAGAGGTGTTCAGTAAATGGAAGCAGAGCCCGGATTTGATGACCGCACCTCTGAAGGATCGCTACTTCCACAGCTCCTTGTTAAATGAATTGGTCGCGAACACTGAATTGCGAGAGAGCGCGGCGCCCATAGCAACTCTGCGATATCCTGCTGGAACACCAACCCGGCTCAAACTCCGGCATAAATACAACCCCGACCAACCATCAACCAGGCACCTCGGCATGACCGAAACTCTGGCTGCCATCGAAGCTGGACAGCAGTTGTGCCAATCGAGGGGAATTCAGTTACTCGTGGTTTTTGTGCCCACGATGGTGCGGGCCATGGCGCCGTACATCAGTTTCGATCGGGTGGAGGATCAAAAGAGCTATCTGCCTGAGAGATTACCCAAACACACAGATTTCAGCGGTCGGATTGCGGAGTTGTGCGCCCGCACCGGCTGCACCTTCATCGATGCCTTCGATGCGTTTCGGCAAGCCTCAGCTAATGGTAACTACAATCTCTATATACCAAACGATGAGCATCTCGATGTTGGAGGACACGAGGTTTTGGCCCACGTAATTGAAGGTTGGGTAAGAGATGAGAATATCGCAAGCCAGAGATGAAGGTTTATTTAGGCTGTATTCTGATCTGGAAATTGCAGATCGCGATTCTTTGATCCGGTGCGACTTCGGTTGCTTCTTCGCGAATTAATTCTTTCCCGTTCACGAGCGTCGGGTTGCGTCCCTTCGCGACCAGCCAGTAGCGGCCCTCATTGTCTCGCGACAACACCGCATGAACACGACTCACTTCCGGATCACCCTTGATCGGCAAATCGACTGAGATACTCCTCGAGCCACGCCCGATCGTGATCTCGCTCTTCGTGATCGGCACCACCGCCTGGCGTACGCCGCTAAGCCAGATCTCGACCTGATAAAGCGCCGTCGCCTTCGGTCGCACGACGGTTTGTTCACTCTCACTTGTCTCGGAAGCGTGTTCGACGACTGTATCGTTCGGGCTGAACGCGGGCGCGGTTCGCGAAGGATCGATACGCGGCGTCACCATCGTGTGACCGCTTTCGGTTTCGTCCCAAACTGCCTGCACCCGAAACTCGCCTTTATTCAGCGTGCCATCAACGCGAAGTTCAACAGCAAACGATTTGACCGCGAGCTGCGTCGTCCCGCTCAACTCGCGCGCGCGTTCGGAGAGCACGTGAAATAATCCCTGCTCGAGTCCGCGACGCTTGTCGCCCTGCCACTCTTTATCGTCGTCGGCACTGAGGTAAACGATGTACTCGCGCGGAATGTAGGTTGGACCACCAGGCGGCGTGAACATCTCGCGCTGCATTGCAGCCTCTACTTCACGCGCGATCTTTACGAGAAACTCTTCCCATACGCGACGCGGTTTCGCGTGCTCGTCCGCGGCTTCGAGCAGGTCCTCGCCTGTCTCACCGTCTATCCATTTTCTGATCGATTCCAGCAGGCCCAATCCGTCGCTCCTTCTCCGCACGAAAGCCTTAGACAGGATTTACAAGATTTTCAGGATTAACATGTAAATCTGTTCTCAATCAAACTTCACGTATCTCTTATTGATCCACCCGCGATCCGATGAATAAGGATCAGTCTTGGGCCGTGCGTGTTCCACTATCTGCACTTCATACCAATTATTATCTGTACTCAAAACTTTTACTTTCGATCCCGACTCCGCCAGACCAATCGGCATATTCGAAACGTTCGCCACTGGCCGCAAGTTCACGTCAGTTGTCGTAACACCTTGTTTTCCAATCACGATAGGCTCGACGTTTTGAGAAAGTGGCGCGAGCGGATTCCAGCGTGTCGTAACGTACTTGTGCGTCGCCAGCAGCATTCCCGAGAACGCCAGAATCAAACCTACTGCAACCAGCGCGCGGCGCTTCCGGCTCGCGGGCAACACCGCATCAACGGTTGGTCTGATATTCTCCGGCCGCCGGTTCTGCTGAGTTTCTAACCCCTGCTGCGGGCGCAACTGGCGTCGCGCTTCAAGACTGATAGGAACAACGATACGCGGTCGCTTGATATTTTCTACAACTTCTTCGCGCTGGGCCGGCACTTCGAAATGCGGGCGCGGCGGCGCAGCTTCCGTAAACTCGTCCTCCGGCTCGACTGAGAGATCTTCGCTTGGCTTGCGTCGTAGCTGCTGCAAGTTTGCATTCGCCGGAACCATTTGAAGCGGACGGGTCGGCGGCAAACTCGCGTCGGCGATATCGTCCCAGAATTCTTCGACTGTTTGATAACGCTCGTCGGGACGATTCTGCGTCGCTTTTTCCAGCACGCGCAGCACGGATCGCGCCCACGGAGTGTCACCAACTTGCGGCGGCAACTCGGTCAACGCATGTTGCGCAAACCGTCGCGGCGACTCACCGGCGAGCAAGGTGTACATCGTTTTGGCGAGCGAGTAGATGTCGGCCGCAGGCGTCAGATTAACGTGCGGCACTCGCAAGCCGGCCGTGTCGAGCTGGCCCGTCTGCATCAGCGGGTTGTGCTCGGGCGCGGAGTAGATGTTTGTGCCGACACGCGTAATTGCTCCGTCCATCGCATCAATGCGAGCGACGCCGAAGTCAGCAATCTTCACGAGCTGCTGGTCTGCTGTCAGCAATAAGTTCTGTGGTTTGATGTCGCGATGAATCACACCGCACTTGTGCGCGTGTGCGAGCCCGGAACAGACCTGTTCGAGATAGAAGAGTGCTTTCTGAAGCGATAACGGTCGCGTCTTCGTAAGAGCAAACAGATCGCCGCCGGGTAAGTACTCGAGGACGATGTAGTGAAACGTTGTGCCCGCGAGATCGATCGCCGTGCCGTGTCCGAGACGATTTATGACATTCGGATGGCGGACGCGATCGAGCGCGACTGCTTCGTTTTGAAAGTTGGAAACGAGCGTGCGCTCGAGCTCGAGATCGGGCGCGTCTTGCAGGTAGAGATTGAGCGCTTTGATAACGATCGTGCGTGGCGCACCTTCGGGTGCGGCGTTGTCGTTCGCGACGTAGATCTCCGCGTAGCTGCCACCGCCGAGGCGCTCGATGATATCGTAGCGGCCATCAAGTCTACTCTGTTGTAACTTCAGCTCCGGCATTTATCTTCAGCCACAAAAGGCACATAAAGCACAAACAAAACACTTAGATGCTAAACGTTAGGGGGCGTTGCTGGTGGCAGGAGGCTTGGTGAGCGCGTCGTAATGATTGAGGGCTTTCCACTTGTCTTTCTGGGTCTGCGTCTTGAGACCTACCATGCTCAACCCGAAGATCGCTTCCTTTTTGATCGTGGCATTGGCCGGCGAGGGATTGGCGTCTGCTTTGGTGATGGCCGCGTCGAAAGCCTTTGCGGCTTCGTCAGTGTTTCCGGTCAACAGATTTGCGCGACCGTAAAGATACAAAAATTCAGGATTTGGCGAATCGAGAGCATTCTGAACTTGTGAAGCCACGAGCTCTTTGCCGATGTCGTTATTGAGCCACGCACGCGGATCGTTGTCGACTTGCCGGCGCGCCCGCTCAAACTTGACGAACGGTTCTTCCGGCGCCGGCGTGTTTACCGGTGCCGCAGCCTGGGTCTGTGGCGGAGCCTGCGAAGCGAGGAAGGGAATCTTTTCCTTGTAACGTGCGCCCGCGTAGAACGCAGCCGCGAGTAGCAGCAATACCACCAGACCGGCGAGTAATCGTCCTGCGCCACTGCCGGCGGCTTTTGGCTCAGCAACGTTAAGTGGTTCGGAATTCATGGTTCTTACCGGAGCCGGTTCTGCCGCAGTCGTTGCCGTGCCCGGAAACGCGATGCGCGAAGCGGGTAGAAAAGTCGTGTCAGCAGGTGCAGAGCCGTTGTCTGACTTCACTGCATAAACAGGTGTCGACTCGGGTGTGATAGTTGGCTCGAGATCCGCAGTGCGTTCACCGGCCTTGAGATGTTCGCCGACGCGCACTGCAATCACGGTCAAATTGTCTTCCGCACCACGCTCGTAGCAACGTCGCTTCAGCTCGCTGCAAAGATCGTCGAGGTTGTTGCTGATAACCATTAGCTGGCGCAGTTCGTTGTCGGAAACGTGGCGCGTGATCCCGTCGGTGCAGAGTAAAAACTCCGTACCGTCTTCGACCGCCATCGTCTTCATGTCGACCTCGACACCCTGCTCGGCGCCGAGTGCGCGACTGATCACGTTCTTGCTCGGATGATTCGCGGCTTGCTCAGGCGTCATCCGTCCCGCGCGCACTTCTTCTTCGACGATCGAATGGTCCTCAGTTTCGCGATGCAGTTGGCCGTCAGGTGTGAGCCGGTAAAGTCTTGAGTCGCCGACGTGACCGAACGTCGCGACGTCGCCCTTGATGTGGAGCGCGACGATCGTCGTCGCCATCATTGAAAACCGCGTGTGCTCCTGGGCCATCTGGTGAATGGAGGCGTTCGCACGCTGGATCGCGAGTTCCATCAGGTCTTCAATATCAGCATCGTTTGTCTGGTGGCGAAAGGCTTCATCGAGAACTTCGATCGCAGTCTGCGATGCGACTTCTCCCGCCTCGGCGCCGCCGACACCGTCGGCTACAGCGAAGATCGAGCGCGTCGGGTCGTGCAAAAATGCGTCTTCGTTCAGCGGACGACGCTCGTTCAGGCCACGATCCGACAGGGCAGCGGATTGGACCTCGAGGGTTTTCGTTTCTTCGCTCATTGCACAGCCTCCAGCTTAAGGGGAGAAGAACTCTTAGCCACCGGCCTATCCAGAACGACACGATCGCGGGCGTTTCGGTTTGAAAATGCCATCAGCATCCCGAGCATCGCAAAGCTCGTAATCAGACTGAAACCACCGTGGCTCACGAACGGAAGGGTGATTCCCGTCATCGGTAAAGCTCTCAAAATTCCACCAATGTTTACCAGTGCCTGAAAACCTACAAATGCTGTTAGACCTGCTGCGCACAGCTTCGTAAACATATCACGCGCCTCCAGCGAAGTGCGAACTCCTGCGACCACGAAAATGATGATCGCCAGGATGATCACGGCACCGCCCATCAGGCCAGTTTCCTCCGCAATTGCAGCGTAAACGTAGTCGGAATCGGCAATCGGAATCACCTCGGGAAATCCCAGGCCAAAGCCACGTCCGGTGGTTCCACCTGAATCGATACCAAACTGCGCCTGTGCTGGTTGGAACGCGAGCCGGTCAAACCAGATATCGACGTTGACGGTCTTTTGCATCGCCGGACTCTGCTCGGCCAGTTCTTTCAACTTCGGATCACGTGAAAGCGCGTCTTCGTAGTCTTTCTTCCACCAGGAGACTTCCGGCGAGGGTGGATCGAAACCGTCGAGCCAGAGGTGAAAACGTTGCTGAATGCGCGACGGAAGCGCAGCGCTGATCGGGCGTGCGATCGTCGGCAGCAGCGGCACTTTCTCCTGAATATCGCGCGGCAGTGCGCCGACCACGAGTATGCCGATAACGAGCACGACTGAACCGACGAACAACAGTAGCTGCGGCCAGCGACGCACTGCGACGAGGTAAAGCGTCGTATAAGCGCCGCTGAAGATCAGCATCTGCCCGAAATCTTTCAGCGCGAAGAACGGAATGAACGGCAGTATCGCCATCACGAGCAGTGGAACGATGTCGCGCGCGCGGGGAATGCCCCAGTAAGTTTCAGCGAGATCTTTATAACGCGCAGTCAATATGCCGGCGAAACCAACGAGGAAGGGAATCTTAGACGGTTCCCAGGGCGTCATGTTCCCGAGCGCTTTACCGGCGCTCGATGTCACGACCGCCATCGCCAGCGGCACGAGCGTTAGCAGGACGATGATGAAACTGTTTCGCTGTAGCCATAAGAGAAACCCGTCGCGCGCGCAGAGCGAGTATGCAATTGCGAAAGCAAAGAATGAGAAGACGGGGATCCACGTGTAACTGGAAGTAATCGCGTTCCAGAGTGAGTAGTTCGACTCTTTCTTCGGAAGTTGGCTGATGTCGATCGGCTGCGCAGGCGTG
>DASTTS010000245.1:0-10756 GCA_035760085.1 Pyrinomonadaceae bacterium | reverse complement strand
GGAGCTTCCTCGTCGAGCAGGTAAACAAACTTCCAACCCATTAGCTGCGCGCGAAAACTCAGATCGGTGTCTTCAGTTAACGTGTCGTGCTGCCAGCCGCCGCTCATCTCGATCGCCTGGCGTCGCCAGATGCCCGCGGTGCCGTTGAAGTTGAAGAAGCCGCCGGTGCGATTGCGTGTGGTCTGTTCGACGACGAAGTGGCCGTCGAGCATGATCGTTTGCAGGCGCGTCAGCAGGTTGTAACCGCCGTTGATATGCGACCAGCGCATCTGCGCGCAACCGACCATCGGATCCGTGAAGAAGTCGACAAGCTTGCGCAGGCAATCGGGCTTCGGAACGAAGTCCGCATCGAAGATGGCGAGCAGCTCGCCTTTGGCAAACTTGTTGCCGTTCTCGAGTGCGCCGGCTTTGAATCCGGTGCGATCGTCACGATGGATGTAGTGAATATCGAAGCCCTGCGCTGCGTACTTTGCGACGACTGCTTCGGCAACGCGTACGGTTTCGTCAGTCGAGTCGTCGAGAACCTGGATCTCGAGTTTCTCGCGCGGGTAGTCGATCGCGGTGACGGCCTTTAGCAAACGCTCGACGACGTATAACTCGTTGAACAGCGGAAGCTGGACCGTGATCGCCGGCAGGTCGGCTTCAGTAAAATGCGCGCTGGGCTTCGGTACGAAGCTCTTGTAACGCCAGAAGTCGATGACCTGCTTGATGCGGTACGCGCCATAGACAGCGAGCGTGCCGAGGATAGCGAAATAAACGATCAGGATGATCCAGTCGAAGGTGTCGAGCTGGTAAAGCGGGCTGATATTTCCCCACGTTTTATTGACGAGATCGTGGAAGTACTGCTCGAAGAGGGCTTGTGGCGGCGGGCCCATCGGCGTGGGCCATGGCGTAGGTGCTGGAGACTGAAAAATCATGAATTACCGGTATTTCCAAAAGCGCAAGATTCTACCCTGTCAGGGTTTCTTACGCCAGTCGGAACAAGGTCTCTCTTTGCGGTTTCCTTGCGTCTTTGCGCCTTTGCGTGAGTAATTCCTCTTAAATCCGGCGGTCCGGCGCGCTGTAGTCGCTTGGCGCAGCCGCAATGCGCTCCGGCGAGGCCAGCGTAAACGTTACGGGCCGGGGCTCGCGTGTGTGCTTTGTGAGCGAGCGGAGGCTCCAGTCAATGATTCCGGGCATGACGTAGAACACCGCGACGCTTCCGAGCAGTGCTCCGGTAAGCAAACGTGACGTGTGCGTGTTTTCCCAGAACCCGAAGAACGTCAGACTGAAGTCGATAGCGAGCGGCAGAACAGCAAGGATCAGGAGGCTTCGCGGCGGCGTAGCCGTATTTCTAAGTGAACGGAACAGCGGGTAGAGCAACAACGTGAACGCAAATCCAGCGTAGATCCCCGTACAGCGCGAGCAAACCGCGAACTTGTGGCCCTCGATGAAATAAGAGCGGTCGGGCCGCTGGTGACAGAACGGCGCGAACGCGTGATAAATCGCGGCTGCCACACCGTTATGCCCGGCCGCAGCCGCGAGTGGCGCCACCAGGACCAGCGAAACCAGCACCGCGATCGTCCCGGCACTCACCAGCCAAAACACCAGCGGCCTGCGCGTCGGCACCACCTGCGGAACGTACTGATTCATTCTGTGCCTTTTGTGGCTAAAAGCGGATTACGGTATCTGGACCACCTTCGATGTGTAACGTGTCGACAAACCGAATGTGGCGCGACTCGGTCGTCATCACTACCGAATGCGTCCGCTTGCCCGATCCGAAAAAGCGCACACCTTTCAACAACGCACCATCAGTCACACCAGTCGCTGCAAAAATGATCTTCTTCCCCGGCGCCAGATCATCCGTGTCGTAAACCTTGTTGTGATCCTTGATCCCCATTGTCGCCAATCGATCGAGCACTTCGTCGCGCGACGGCACTTTGTCCCTGTCTACACCCAGGCGATCCGGATCGAACACGAGCCGCGCCTGGATCTCGCCATTCAAACACTTCATCGCCGCCGCGGTGATCACGCCTTCGGGCGCGCCGCCGATGCCCATCAACGCGTGAATGTTCGTCCCCGCAACCGCTGCCGAAATGCCCGCCGACAAGTCGCCATCAGAGATCAAACGAATGCGAGCGCCAGCGGCTCTAACGTCATTGATCAGTTTTTTGTGTCGCGAGCGATCGAGCACGATCACCGTGAGGTCTTCGATATCGCGTCCCAAACGTCGCGCGATGTTCTTCAGGTTGTCCTTCACCGGCGCATCGATGTCCACGACGCCGCGCGACGATGGTCCAACTACGATCTTATCCATGTAAATGTCAGGCGCATTGAGCAAGCCGCCACGCTCAGCCGCAGCGAGCACGGCGATCGCATTGTTCGCACCGAGGGCACAAAGATTCGTACCTTCGAGCGGATCAACCGCGATATCGACTTCCGGGCACGACTCCGCAATCTCATCGCCCACACCAAAACCGCCACCGACTTCCTCACCGATGTAAAGCATCGGCGCTTCGTCGCGCTCGCCTTCGCCAATCACGACGCGGCCGCGCATCGGCACCGTATCCATCACTTCGCGCATCGCCTCGACGGCAACGTGGTCTGAGAACTTTCGATCGCCCTGCCCCATTGTTTTAGCTGAGGCGATCGCAGCAGCTTCGGTCACGCGCAAGAAATCCAAAGACAGCTCGCGCTCTGTCCTGAGGTCGTCACCCATCTGGTGTCTCCTGGTTAGGAAGTAGTCAGCGGCATTCATACTAGCATAGGGCTAGACAAACGCAATTCTAACTTGTAATCTCACGCGCGCTCTTCGTTTCTGGGCCTCATCACTATGGATCGAAGAATAGAGCTCATCACTTCAAAGATTAAAGTTAACACTGCGGCGTCGTGGGACACTCCCGGACTCGCCGCGCTCGTGAACCTCTCGCCATCGCGCTTTCGCCATCTATTTAAACAAGAGACTGGAACGACTCCGGCGCAGTATCTGAAAGAGTTGCGGCTGCGCAAGGCGGAAAAGATGTTGCGCACAACGTTTCTGAGTATCAAGCAGATACTGAAGCAGGTGGGGATTGCTTCCAACGCTCATTTCGTGCGCGACTTCCGGCAGAAATACGGAACGACGCCGACAGCTTACCGCCGCAGCATCAAGCGAAAGCGCAAACAGAAACGCACGCGGAAGCCGTAGCCACTTTCGACAAAATTTAGCCGTTTTCGACAACAAACAGTCATTGACTACGGTGTTGATTGAGACTAGATTCTCATTCACCCACTCATAATCAATCCTTTCAAACGAAGGTTGTTGGTCTAACTGTAGGGCGGCCCTCCGTGGCCGCCCAGCGTGGAAGCACAATGTGGCAAGCCTGGGGCGGCCACAGAGGGCCGCCCCTACAGTTAATTTTGAATAACTCACGAAATGGAGTCATTAATGTTTGCTCATTCCTCACATCGATCCGTTATCTGGTCCACCTGTTTGATCTTGCTCTTTGTGGTGGCGGCTTCGGCGCAGTCGCCCGTCGTCGCAAGGGTCAATGACATTGAGATCACGCAAGAGCAAGTCGATAACACAATCGCAGCACAAATCTACCCGTTACAGCAGCAGCTTTACGCGATTCGCAAAGCCGCGCTGGAAAACCTGATCACGACGAAGATTCTCGAAACCGAAGCGGCCGCAAAACACATCTCGATCGACGAACTGCGAAAGCAACTGACACTTGGGGAGGTGAATGTCACGCGCGCGCAGGTTGAAGACGCTTACAAGCTGAACGCGTCGTTCTTCGCGATGATGAGTCCTGACGAGGCGCGCGAACGTTTGCGTCTCGATCTGGAAAATCAGGTCCGCATTAAACACTACCGCGCCGGTCTGGAAGCGTTGCGCAAGAAGTGGTCCATCACGATTAACTTCTCGCCGCCGGTTTTTGTTTCCGAGTTGGACGATGGAGTGTCGCCAGTTCGCGGCGCGAGGGATCCCGTCGTCACGATCGTAGAGTTTTCGGATTTCGAGTGCCCGTTCTGCAAACAGGTCCAGAGTGTGCTCAAGCAAGTCGTCGAAACGTATGGCCGGGATGTGCGGCTCGTGTTCAAGCACCTGCCGCTGGAAGGCCATCGCAATTCACTGCCGGCGGCGCGTGCGGCATATTGCGCCGCCGAGCAGGATCGGTTCTGGCAGTTTCACGATGCACTCTTCGCCGCGGGTAACTTGTCACCACCTGTCTTCGAACAGATCGCTTCCGATCTGGGACTCGGTTTGCCGAAGTTTCAGGAGTGTGTCACGTCGGAGCGGTCACGTGCGGCGGTCGTGAAAGACATCGAAGCGGCGCGGCGGCTGCGCATCGAGAGCACGCCGAGCTTCGTAGTAAATGGAAAAGTAATTAACGGTGCGCTCAGCTTTGCCGAGTT
Organism: Pyrinomonadaceae bacterium; assembly: GCA_035760085.1. Lineage (GTDB taxonomy): Bacteria > Acidobacteriota > Blastocatellia > Pyrinomonadales > Pyrinomonadaceae > PSRF01. The sequence goes on along the minus strand of DASTTS010000245.1, from coordinate 6,379 downwards.
CAAAAAGATTATCGAACCGGAGCTAAGCCAGCGCGCTACGCAAAAACAATCCTCAACCAATTAGGAGATCCTCACAATGAAACCAACTAGCTGTTTGATTTTTACGCTACTACTGTCTCTTGTTACTCCCGTGCTCGCACAGGAGCGGTCGGGCGCTGCCTTGCAGGAAAAGATCGTTCGCGAAACTTATCGAAAGCTTGAGATCTACAACGCCGCCGCTCAGATCTTTGCGAATGAACGCACGCGCCAGCCATTTCGCCCGGAGGCGAGCTTGAAATTCGAGCTTGGTGATTTCCGTTCCGGCAATGCGCAGGACATTCTCAATACACCGTACTCAGAGCTTGTCACCACGCCATCCGGCGACGTCGTATCGCTGACTCGTGGTGGGCATTCTGAAGATGGTGGACCACAGGCAGCGACCTACGGCGCAGCGTGGGAGCGCGGGCAGTATGCGTCTGTGTTCGATCCCGCCTGGACGGTCGCGGACGTTTTTCATTTTGAAGCGGCGCGGTATTACGACGTCAGGACGTATGTTTCTTATCGCGTTACTGTAAGGCTTGAGGGTAAGGCGCGGACTTATCGCGCGCTCGCACTCTTCCGTGAGGCACCGGATGCGTTGCCGGAGTTTTGGGATGGAATCGTTGACGGAGTCGGAACCGTTTCGGAAGAAAAGCGTCCGCCGTACAAAGCCAGGAAGAATGGGATTCTTGTTGAAGGAACAACTGCTGCGTTGATTGGCGATGATACTTCGTTGGGCGGAGACGACACTGGTGGTGGCGACACGATAATTCCGGACGAGGGTGGTGATGCGACATTGTTCTCATCAACGCCGCTGACTTTCTGGTTCAGTGGCGACGAGACAGAGCACGCGTCGGGGCGGCATGGTGGTACGGCACAGTTCAATGGTGAATGCTCAACATTACTGAATAAGCAGCAACGTTGTTCGGTTTCCGTGCTCAATTTTGCCGCTTTCGAAACCGGCGAACTCGATACCCTCACGTCGTTGTTCTGGCATGTCGGCTCGAAAGATCAGAAGACAGAGAACCGGAGCGGAGCGCAGGGTACGACCGTTTCGTGCGCTGCGGCGGCTGGCGTTGCGTTTTCATCCTGCCTGCTCAAGACGAGCTGCGGTGGGACGGCTAGCGTGTCGCTGAGCGTTCTCGTTGCCTCTGCTTCAGCGACCATATCGGGCGGCAATATGTGGCACGACGTGAATGCCGAGCACTACAGTTGTGCTCTAGCCACTGCCGGCAACATGTGTACGACAGCTTCGCTTAATGGCACTTGCCCGATCGGCACGAGTCCGAACGCGCAGGGTCAGTGTTGTTTCACTAGTGGCGGCACAAACACCTGCAATACGACTTTCGCGAGTCGCTGCATGAGATTTGGAGGCGATTATGATTTTCTGACCTGCACTTGTTGGGGATGTGATACCTGTGGGGGCTCGCCGATCGTGATCGATATTGCGGGTGATGGGATCGCATTGACGAACCCCTCCGATGGAGTCGATTTCGACTTGAACGGCAATGGGACCAGAGACCGTTTGGGTTGGACGCGTGCCGATTCCGATGATGCGTGGCTGGCCCTGGACCGCGATGGCAATGGCAGTATCGACCGCGGCGCGGAATTGTTTGGAGACTTCACGCCACAACCCGCCTCGAGCAATAAGAACGGTTTTCTGGCACTCGCCGAGTACGACAAACCTGCAAACGGCGGCAACGCTGATGGTGTGATCGACAGTCGGGATGTGGTCTTCGAGAGTCTTCGTTTATGGCAGGACAGAAATCACAACGGCATCTCGGAACCTTATGAGTTGCACACCCTTACCGGAATGAACGTCACGGCACTCGAATTGGACTTCAAGGAATCGAAGCGCGTGGATGAATTCGGAAACGAATTTAAATACCGCGGAAAAGTGAAAGACGCCACCAATGCCAACGTCGGTCGTTGGGCCTGGGACGTCTTCTTATCACATTAAATCCATTCACGATCCGTGTGATCTGTGGTTAATTTGCCACGGATTACACGGATTTTCGGAACGATGGGAGCGTCTTCCGCGCGGGTTTCTCTTTCTTTAATCCGAGAGCCCAATCAGCCTGCATGAGGGTATGAATGTCGCGCGTGCCCTCGTAGATGATTGCGGCCTTGCAGTTACGCAGGTAGCGCTCGACTGGATAGTCGTTTGAATAACCGTTGGCGCCGTGAACCTCGATGGCCATCGAGGCAGCTTTCTCGCTGCGCGTCGTGGCTTGCCACTTCGCGAGGCTCGTTGCCTTTGCGTTGGGCTGGCCCTCATTCTTTAGCCAGCCGGCGCGCAGCCAGAGCAAGTGGCTCATCTGGTAATCGGCTTCCATCTCGGCGATCTTCTGCTTCACGAGTTGGTGGTTCCCGATCTTGGTACCGAAAGTTTCGCGTGTGTTCGCATAAGCAACCGAGGCGTCGCGCGATGCCCTGATCACCCCGGTCGCGCCCGATGCGACCGTGTAACGGCCCTGCTCGAGTGCGAACATCGCGATCTTGAAGCCTTCACCTTCTTCGCCCACCATGTTCTCCTGCGGCACGCGCACATCCTGCAAGGAGAAATAACCGGTGTTGCCAGCGCGAATGCCAAGTTTGCCGTGAATTGTTCCCGACGAAAAACCCTTCATGGTGCGCTCGATGATGAAACACGACATGCCGGTGTGATCGCGTTTGCGTCGCTTCTCTTCATCGGTCCAGCAGAAGAAAAGAAAGTTGTCAGCGACGTCTGCCAAACTGATCCACATCTTCTCGCCGTTCAGCACCCATTCGTTCCCTTCACGACGCGCAGTGGAACGCGCGCCTACGACGTCGGAACCGGCGCCCGGCTCGGTCAAACCATAGGTGGCGATCTTTTCGCCTTTTGCCTGCGGCACCAAATATTTCTGCTTCTGTTCCTCAGTACCCCACGTGTAGAGCGTCAACGAATTCAACCCCGTATGCACCGACATCACCACGCGCAAAAAAGTGTCGACTGCTTCGAGTTCTTCACACACGAGACCCAGCGAGATGTAATCGAAACCGGCTCCGCCGTATTCCTCGGGAATGCAAACTCCCAGAAGGTTCAACGCGGCCATTTTCTTCAGTATAGAAGGATTAAACTGCTGCTTTTCATCCCATTCTTTTATGTGTGGCGCGACTTCTTTTTGGGCAAACTCGCGCACCGTTTGCACGAGGGCCTTGTGGTCTTCGGTCAATTCAAATTCGATCATTTCATTACTCTTTCCAGTAGCGTGCTAAAAATGACCGGACATGATGCTTTAATCCTGTAAATCTTGCAAATCCTGTAATCCTGTCAAAGGTTTGTAGCTAAATTCTGCGTACGCTATCACTTTGTTATACTTCGCGACATGCCAAAGAAAAAGCAGTCGGGTGATATCACCACTATTGGTCTGGTTCAAATGAGTTGTGTTCCTGAACCGGAAAAGAATCTCAAAAAGGCGATTGCCGGCATCAACGACGCCGCCAAGCGCGGCGCGCAGATCGTTTGTCTGCAGGAGCTTTTTCGCTCGCAGTACTTCTGCCAGACGGAAGACATCCAGCTCTTCAAACTCGCCGAAACGATTCCCGGGCCATCGACCGAAGCGCTCAGCAAAGTAGCGCGGCAAAAGAAGGTCGTGATCATCGCATCGCTCTTCGAAAAGCGCGCCGCAGGCGTCTATCACAACACCGCTGTGATGATCGATGCGAACGGCAACATCGCGGGCAAGTATCGCAAGATGCACATTCCTGACGATCCGCTTTATTACGAGAAGTTTTATTTCACGCCCGGAGATCTCGGCTTCCAATCGTACGATACGGCCTACGGTAAGATCGGCACACTAGTCTGTTGGGACCAGTGGTTTCCCGAAGCGGCACGGTTAACGGCACTCGGCGGCGCGCAGTTTCTCTTCTACCCGACAGCGATCGGCTGGCTGCCTGATGAAGAGCAGGAGATGAACGAGGCGCAGCACTCGGCATGGGAAACGATCCAGCGTGGCCACGCGATCGCGAATGGAGTTTACGTTGTGGTTGTCAATCGTGTGGGCCACGAAGGCAAGCTGACTTTTTGGGGCCAGTCGTTTGTGGCAGATCCGTTTGGTCGCATCATCGCCAAGGCGTCCGCCGAAAACGAAGAAGTGCTGGTAGTCGAATGCGATCTCTCAAAGATTGAAGAGACACGACAAAACTGGCCCTTCCTTCGCGACCGCCGCATCGACGCCTATGAGGGACTGCGTTTCAGGTTCGGTGGATCGGCATGAAATACGGCTTACTGGATCTGATCGGCAACATCGGCGTAGTCGTGCTGATGATCACTTACCTGATGTTGCAACTGAACAAGCTGCGCAGCGATGGATTGGCTTACTCCGTTCTAAATGCATTCGGCGCGAGTCTGATCGTCCTTTCACTCCTCGTAAACTTCAATCTGTCCGCTATGCTGATGGAAGTATTCTGGGTGTTGATTAGTTTTGTCGGCATCTACCGGTACTTTCGATTCAAGTCGCTGCGGTCTGAAACTCTCGATGGCTGAACCGAAATCCCAAACACCATCAGAGCTCGGCTTCCGCATGCCCGCGGAATGGCATCCTCATCATTCGACGTGGTTGACGTGGCCCAAGGATCCCGAAACCTGGCCCGATCGCGTGACACAGGTCGAGGAGATCTATCTCCAGATGATCTCCGCACTCACGCCACACGAGATCGTCAATCTGCTCGTTGACGACGATGAAACAGAACGAGTAGTGCGCGACAGGTGTAGTGCAGCGGCAGCGTCACGCATTCGCTTTCATCACGTCCGGACAGTCGACTCGTGGATCCGCGACTATGGTCCAAACTTTCTGCTCGGACCCCGAAACGAAGGTGCTTTCAACGATTGGATCTTCAACGCGTGGGGAAACAAGTACGAAGTGTTGAAGCAGGACGACACCGTGCCGCAGCGGTTGGAATCATTCTTGAAGATGAAGCGATTTTCACCGGGCATCGTGATGGAAGGTGGATCGATCGAGGTGAATGGCGCCGGCTGCGTCTTGACGACTGAGCAATGCCTGCTGAACCCAAATCGCAACCCGGATCTTTCGACTGACGAGATCGAACAGTATTTGAAAGACTACCTGGGCGTGACGAAGGTCTTGTGGCTCGGCGAAGGCATTGTTGGTGACGATACTGACGGTCACATCGACGACATCGCTCGCTTCGTCTCGACTAATACGATCGTATGCGCTGTTGAGGAAGATCCTGACGATGCAAACTACGAAATACTCCAGGACAATCTTGAGCGCCTCAGATCGATGACGGATGCCAACGGGAAGCCGTTCGATATTGTTAGCTTACCGATGCCTGGAATTGTCGGTGGAAGCAGCACCGGTACGCGCGATCTCGAACGTCTGCCGGCGAGCTATGCAAACTTCTACATCGCAAACAACGTCGTTCTCGCTCCAGTGTTTGGCCACGCTAACGATGAACGCGCAGTCGATACGTTGCAACGACTCTTCCCTACCCGCCAGATCGCGCCAATAAACTGCGAACCGCTCGTCTGGGGCATGGGCACGATCCACTGCGTCACACAACAGCAACCACAGATTTGACGGATTAAGGACGGATTTATCCGTTAACGATTTTCCGTGCCTCTTCAATCGCCTCGTCTAAATTGCGAACGCGCCCATCCAACTGCATCTCGTAAACCGCGCGCGTGATCTCGCCCATCCGCGGTCCAGGCTCGATTCCCAGCTCCAGCAGATGCCGCCCCAGCAACAACGGATCCGGCGGGCGCTGGTCCACTTCCAACTCTCGCGAGCGTTCGATAAACCACTCCTGCGCCTCCGATCCGTACCACTGCTCGCGCGGCACCCACTCCGCATTACGTCCGAGCGAGTCGGCCTTGGCCACTCGATACAAAAGATCCGGCTCGCACCGGCGCGCCAAACGTCGAAACGCACCCTCGCCAACCTCGTCGCGCTTCTTGTAAAACTCGCCTGGCTTCAAATGCTCGCGTACGAGCGCAATCACCTGCGCCCGCACGTTGTAACCGTCGATCGTGTGCACATTGACGCGAGTCAGAAAACTCTCCGCCGGCGGCACGCCCGCTTCCTCGTGCCCACGCGAACGCCACCTGCCCTCGATGAACCCGGTCGTGGCCGGTTTGCCAAAATCGTGTGCGAGCGCCGCCAGCATCACGGTGACTTGTCGCGCATACGGAAGATCCTCAATCAACTCACGCGCGCGATCGGTCGCAAGCTGCGTATGCACAAACACATCGCCCTCGGGATGCCACTCCGGATCCTGCGGCACTCCGATCAAAGCCTGAATTTCCGGAAACAACTTCTCGATCGCACCCAACCGTCGCAGCCATTCGAGCCCGATCGACGGACGCGACGCGCGCAGC
>DASTTS010000244.1:0-17464 GCA_035760085.1 Pyrinomonadaceae bacterium | reverse complement strand
CATCTGTCGCTATAAGACCGTTGCTCTGACTAATGGAAGACTCCAACCACCACCGGAGGACATCTCCTTCCAGCCCGAATAGTCATAAGCAGTTCAAGCGGGTAAGTCTGCATATGGTCCATCAATTATCAGCATGACCAGTCAATGGTTGAGAAGATCAATTGATTAGCTCACGTTAGGCCCTAATGCGCTTGATTGAATACCCGAGTCGAGTGTTCCCCGATGGCCCAACCGTGAAGCGAAGATGAGTGGAGCTGCGAGGCTTTAAGTCCGCGGTCTCATTCAAACAGGACCACCAGCATTCTCAGTTTCAAAGATTGCACGACTGGTGCAAAGTGCGGTAGCTCTGCTCGCCAACCTATCCCAACAATCAAAATTTGGACCAGGCAACTTCGCTGGAGTTAAGCAATGGAAAACTCAAAGTTGTATTTAAAGCCTAACGTCAAAGCAGAGCCGCTTTTCAATCAGTGGTATGCGTGGACTCATTTGATTGCTCCCGCTTCCGCCGCGATGAACATCGCCAATCTTCACCTGAAGATCATGAAGTCGTACGTCAGCAGTCCGCAGGTGCACGCAAACGCAGTAAAAAACCCGGCGATGCTGGGTGGTCCATTTATCGACTATGACGGTAAGCGTGTGGATGAGATTCGCGCTCTTATCAACCAGACGACCAGGGAACAGGCTCACATGATCGAGTTTGCGCAGTCTGTCGCGGTGCTTGACGAGCTACTGCGGAACGAAGCTAAAGGTCATTCGCTGGAGCCTATGTATGAAAAAATTCCGCGAAACTTGAAAGGTTTTGTTGAGCTCGTTTACGACCTGAACAACAATGCATCCATCAGGTTTATCGAAGGAATGCTTTACAAAAGTCATTACTACAACCCGGAGTGGCAGAGCTTGTCCCTCTCCCTGATTGATAAAGACGATCGCGCTTTCGCGCTGAGCACTCCGCGACTACCGGACGATAACTGTTTACACCTGCGCCTCCCCTTTAGCAGCGAAAACATGGATTACTTGTTCAGCCTGAAGCATACGGCACGGCCAGTTGGCGAACTGCAGGAACGGTTGCAACTCAGTTCTGACGATTACGAGCTCTTCTCGACTTTTCTCACCGAGAATGAACCGCCGCCTGCGTCAAGATATGAAGGCGAAGGAGTACGAGTGCGCTATTACGGCCATGCAACCGTACTCATTGAGACAAAAGATGTCAGCGTGTTGCTGGATCCGGTGGTCAGTTACAAGTTCGAGAGCGGTATCGAGCGTTTCACCTATCAAGATTTACCGGAAACTATCGATTACGTGCTCTACACGCACGGGCACCAGGACCACATCATGTTCGAAACCATCCTTCAGCTCCGGAATAAGGTGAAGAACATCATTCTTCCACGCAGCCGCGGTGGAAATCTTGAAGATCCTTCATTGAAACTCATCTTCGAGCAAATCGGTTTCAAACAAGTTCGCGAGCTTGACGAAATGGACACCGTGGAAATTGAGGGAGGCAGCATCACCGGAATTCCATTCCTTGGTGAACATGGTGACTGTAACATCACGAGCAAGCTTGCATACCTTATCAATCTCAAGGGAAACAGCTATCTCTTCGCCGCTGACTCAAACAACATCGAGCCCGAGCTTTATGCGAGGCTGGCGCAGATCGTGGGGCCAATCGACGTGTTCTTTATCGGCATGGAGTGTGACGGCGCACCGATGTCGTGGCTTTATGGTCCGTTGATGACTAAACGGTTGGATCGAAAGATGGATCAGTCGCGCCGGTTCAGTGGTTCAAATTATGAACGCGGCATTGGCATCGTCGACAATTTCAAGTTTAAAGAGGTGTACGTCTATGCGATGGGCCAGGAACCGTGGTTGACGTATGTTTCGAGTATCAGATACACGGAGCAATCCAATCCGATAGTGGCTTCGAACCAGTTGGTAGATGAGTGCCGTCGCCGGGGACTTCCCTCGGAAAGACTTTTCGGCAAGAAGGAATTTCACTACGGAGTTTAATCGGGTCGAGTCGGAACGGATTTCTCTGCGTCCTCGGCGTATCTCAGCGTTCTCTGCGTTAAAAGGCAACTCAAACGCAGAGGGCGCAGAGATACGCCGAGAACCGCAGAGAAGATTTTCGAATTAAGACACCACCGTCGGAAGAGAAGATTACATGGCGTTAGAGATCAACGAAAGCATTGCGGAATCACAGCCGGTTGCCACACGCCACTTCATACCTGGTGTGAGTGCCGGTTCGATCAGAGCGTTAGGAGTGCTTTTATTCATCGGCGCTCTCGTCTCGCTCAGTATTTACCGGCAAAATTTACCTTCAGCGCAGCCCGCCAACGCCGCGCTTACTGCTTTTTCTTCGGGCCGGGCAGTGAAATATCTCGACACCATCGCGCGCCAGCCACACCCGATAGGTTCATCCGAACATGAAGTAGTACTTAATTACATCGTGAGAGAGCTGACTGCACTCGGCGTCAACCCGTCAGTGCAATCAACAACCGCGGTAGACGCTTCGTGGGGCGGAACAATTCGTGCAGGCCGGGTGCAAAACATTGTCGCTCGATTAAAAGGAACTGCGAACACACGGGCGATCATGGTGGTTGGGCACTACGACTCGGCGCCAACTAGTTTCGGCGCCAGCGACGATGGTGCAGCAGTAGCGATGATGCTCGAGACTTTGCGAGCTTTACGCGCACAGCAGCCGCTAAAAAACGATGTGATCTTTCTTTTCACAGACGGCGAGGAAGCAGGGCTCTTAGGTGCGACGGCGTTCGTCAAACAGCACGAGTGGTTTAAGGACGTCGGACTTCTTCTTAATTTCGAAGCGCGAGGAAGCAAGGGGCCCTCGCTGATGTTTGAGACAAGCAGCCAGAATGGCTGGCTCATCAAGGAATTCGCAAAGGCTGCCCCGCATCCGATCTCACATTCGTTCGCTTACGAAATTTACCGGCTGTTGCCGAATGACACTGACCTGACGATTTTCAAAGAGGCCGGTCTGCCGGGATTGAATTTCGCCTTCATCGACGGCTACATGCATTATCACACGCTGCTCGACAACGCGACGGAAATGGACCAGCGGAGTTTGCAGCATCATGGAGAGAACGCCCTGGCTTTGACGCAGCATTTCGGGAATCTCGATCTGACGAACAGAGAAGAAAGAAACGCCGTCTATTTCGATGTACTTGGCTTAACGCTGTTGCACTATTCGGGCCGGTGGGTCGTGCCGCTCACGATTCTGGTTGTCGTGTTGTTTGTGATGTTGCTGATCGCCGGTATCAAAAGAAAGACCCTGAAAATCTCGGGCATTCTTTTAGGCCTGGTTGCGCTTCTGCTCAGTATGCTTGTGTCCGGCGGGATAGTGACGCTCATTTGGCGCGTCATGCAAAAGCTGCCCGGCGTGGCGACGTGGACGCTGCGCGGCGATAGTTACCGCAGTAAAGTTTACTTGCTTGGCTTTGTGGTGCTCACCATTGCTCTCACCGCGATGATTTATCTTTTCTTCCGCCGGAAAACGAGCCTCGAAAATCTGATGGCCGGCAGCATGTTGTTGTGGGTGATCCTGTTGGTGCCAACGAGTCTTTTTGTTCCGGGCGCGAGCTATCTGTTGACGTTTCCGTTGTTGTTCAGCTTTGGAGTGTTCGCGTGGAGGTTGTGGACGAAAGAGCGTCCTGAGGTCACGTCGAAATTTCTTCTGTTCGCGTGTTTGGGTTCCGTTCCGGGAATTATTTTGCTCTCGCCTGTGATCTACCAATCGTTCATCGGACTGACTTTGAACGCGATCGGATTGGTGATGGTGTTAGTGGTCCTGTTGCTCGGCTTGCTTTTGCCACTGCTGGAGCTCATGTCTGCACGAAAATGGGTCGTGCCCGGTTCCGTGATCGCGTTGAGTTTGGTTTTGCTTGTGGCCATCGGCGTGACTTCACGATTTGACGCTGATCATCCGAAGATGAATAGCCTCTTCTACGCGCTAAATGCCGATAGCGGATCGGCGACCTGGGCCAGCAGTGATGAGAAGACGGACGAATGGACGGCGCAGTTTCTGTCGACGAAAGTTGAGGTCGGAAGTCTTCCACAAATATTTGCGAGCAACAGTTCCGCGAGCTTTTTGCAGAGTCCGGCTCCTGTGGCCCCGCTTCTGGCTCCTGAGGTGAAAGTGCTTGATGACCAGCGCAGCGCGGATGACGAGCGCACACTGCGTTTGCAAATCACTTCGCCACGACAGGCAGCAGTAGTTTCGCTTTACCTGGATTCAAACTCTGAAGTGCTTGTGTCGTCTATTAACGGGCAAGAGATTACGGGTGCCGGCGGCCTTTGGAGCATGCGTTACTACGGAATTCCCACTGAGGGGATCGAGATAGGATGGAAACTAAAACCAATTCAGCCGCTGCGATTAAGGGTTGTTGATCAGTCGTACGGTCTGCCCGTGCTACCGGATGGCTCTTACAGATCAAGACCTGGCTACATGTTGCCATTTCCTTCTGCTTTGAACGATTCAACCTTCGTCAGCAAGACCTTCTCTCTTTAGTTATACCTCTGCGTAACCTCTGCGTCCTCTGCGTCCTCTGCGTTAAAGTTTGCTGCGAGAAATATTTAACGCAGAGAACGCAGAGGCGCAGAGATCGCAGAGAAAAGCTGAAAGAGCTAGATCAGCCATGCACGCTCCTGCACCCGAGACAATTCTGAAACCAGCTAATCTGGTGGAACTCCTTCGTTGGCGGGCGACCCATCAGGCTGAGCAAATGGCTTACAGGTTTTTGTTGGATAGTGAATCACAACACCTGAGCCTTACTTATCGTGAGTTGGACCAGCAAGCTCGTCTGATTGGCGCATGTCTCCAGGCTCAGCTCGCAGTTGGTGATCGGGTCTTGTTGCTTTATCCGCCGGGCCTCGACTACATCGCAGCTTTTTGGGGTTGTCTTTATGCCGGCGTGGTGGCCGTTTCTGCATATCCACCAAAGCGCAACCGAAACTTGCACCGCTTGCAAGCCATCATGGCGGATGCCGCCGCCGCAGCGGCGCTGACGACTTCCGCAATCCGGTCCAGAATTCCGCCTGGTTTTTCAGACTTCGGCTCCGCTCGCTGGTTTGTACATGAAGAGCTCATCCAAAGTGGGAACGATGAGTGGCAACCCGGCATCATCACCGGCGACACGCTTGCTTTTCTTCAGTACACCTCCGGTTCCACATCGACGCCCAAAGGTGTGATGTTGACTCATCGTAACCTGCTGCACAACGAAGAGGCGATTACCAAAGCTTTCGGCCAGACGAAGCAATCGGTCATCGTCGGTTGGTTGCCGCTCTATCACGACATGGGGCTGATCGGTAATGTGATTCAGCCTCTGTTTGTCGGCGCGCCTTGCATACTGATGTCGCCGGTCTCGTTTCTGCAACGTCCATCACGTTGGCTGTGGGCCATCTCGGATTACAAAGCGACTACGAGCGGGGGCCCGAACTTCGCCTACGAATTGTGTGCTCGCAAAATCACGCCCGAAGAATGCGAAGGACTCGACCTTAGCAGTTGGCGCGTAGCTTTCAACGGCGCCGAACCCATCCGCGCTGAGACTCTCGAAAAATTTGCAGCGACCTTTGAACCATACGGCTTCAACAGGGACGCTTTTTATCCTTGCTATGGTCTCGCCGAGTCAACTTTGCTGGTAGCCAGTCGTTTCGCTGAAAGACCGGCAGTCGTGAAAGGTTTTCAATCCAAAGCACTGGAAGAAGGTCGGGCAAGCGAAGTGAACGAAGCGGGCGATGCCGTACGCCTCATTGTCGGTTGCGGGAAAACCATACCGGGTCAGGAAATCGTGGTGGCGGATCCGGAGTCGATGCGGAGGTCTACGGGCGAAGAGATCGGCGAGATTTGGGTCGGTGGTCCAAGTGTAGCCGCGGGTTACTGGAACCAGCCCGAGGAAACAGAACGAACTTTCCGCGCGTATCTCGCGGACACCGCTGAGGGACCGTTTTTGCGCACCGGCGACCTCGGCTTCCTTCGCGACGGCGAGCTATTCATCACCGGTCGCGTCAAAGACCTGATCATCATTCGCGGGCGCAATCATTATCCGCAGGACATTGAGCTCACGGTTGAACAATCTCACCCGGCTTTGCGGCCAGGATGCGGTGCAGCCTTCTCAATCGAAATGGCCGGAGAGGAACGCCTCGTCATCGTTCAAGAGGTAGACCATCATCAATCAAACCTCGAAGAGATTAATCAAACGATCATTGAAACCGTGTCGGACAATCACGAAGTGCAGGCACATGCCGTTGCCTTGATCAGGCCGGGAACGATTCCCAAGACATCAAGCGGAAAAATTCGCAGGCGGGCCTGCCGCGAGGCCTTAGTTAATGGAGAACTGGATCTATTGTTCGAGTGGCGCGCGAAGATTCAAACAGCGCTGCCTGCGAGTTCATCGGGCCCTTTAACGTTTGATGCAGACGGGATCAGCGATTGGCTTCGTCAACGATTGGCAGAACGACTGGCAATGACTGCGGAACAGGTCGACGTAAATCACTCGATTGTTAGCTACGGTGTCGATTCGCTCCTCGCCGTCGAGTTGGCCCACGACATTGAAACCCATCTCGGAGTGGTTTTGCCGCTCGCAGATTTTTTGCGAAGTCCGAGTATCTCGCAGCTTACCCAAACCGTTCTGGAGCTTTTGCACTCCGATGCTTCACGATCGGAAACAGCTCTGATCCCGGCAACGAAGCATGAGGACTATGCTCTTTCACGAGGCCAACAGGCATTATGGTTTCTCTATCAACTCGCGCCGGAGAGTGCGGCTTATAACAACGCTGGCGCGGTGCGCATCAAATCGCGGCTCGACGTGGCGGCTTTACAGCGTGTGTTTCAAAAATTAGTTACTCGTCACGAAGCTCTGCGTGTTGCGTTTCGCTCGATCGACGGTCAGCCAATGCAGCGAGTGCAGGAGCAGACTGGAGATTATTTTCAAGTAATAGACGCTTCGGCGTGGGACGACGGCGTCTTAATGGAACACCTCGGAGAAGAGTCTCATCGCCCGTTTGATTTAGAAAGCGGCCCTTTGCTGCGAGTGAGTCTGTTCCGGATCTCAGAAGAGGAACACATTCTTTTACTTGTATTGCACCACATCGTTTCCGACCTCTGGTCATTAGCAGTACTCATTCATGAAATCGGGATCTTGTATCCATCAGAACTCGTCGCTGAGCCGGTTCAACTGCCGGCGCTCGATCTGCAATACAGCGATTACGTGCGCTGGCAGGAAGACATGTTGCGAAGCGACAAGGGCGAACGGCATTGGTCCTACTGGCAAAAGCAGCTTGCCGGTGAACTGCCGTCACTGAATCTACCTTTGGATCATCCTCGCAAACCGTTGCAGAGTTATGAGGGAGCGTCCGAGTCTTTCACCCTCGACGCAGAACTCACCAAACGTCTCAAATCTCTGGGCCAGGAAAATGAATCGACGCTTTACATGACGCTGTTAGCAGCGTTTCAGGTGTTGCTGCATCGTTATACAAATCAAGCGGAGCTGATTGTCGGCGCGCCAACCCTGGGCAGATCGAGAAAAGAGTTCGGCGGATTAGTTGGTTACTTCGTCAATCCGTTGCCGCTGCGTTTGACTCTGCCGGCCAATCACACATTTGAGTCGCTGCTGGGCGAGGTGCGGCGAGTGGTACTCGAAGCCCTTGAACATCAGGACTTCCCCTTTGCAACTCTCGTCGAAAGACTGCGTCCCGAACGCGACCCGAGCCGCTCGCCACTCTTCCAGGTTGCGTTCGTCTTTCAGAAAACACCATTTCCCGAAGGCGAGATGCTGTCAGCATTTGCTACAGACGCAGCCGGATTACGCATTAAGCTGGGCGGACTGGAATTGGAATCCGTGGCTCTCGAGCAGCGGATCGCGCAATTCGATCTCACGTTGATGGTCGCTGAAAACGATGGCGCCCTCACCGGTTCGTTTGAGTACAACACTGACCTTTTCGAAGCCGCCACCATCAAGCGCCTGGCCCAACACTTCGAAGTGTTGCTGAGAAGCATCGCTGCCGGCGCGAGCCGAAACATCTTTGCTCTGCCGCTGCTCACGGCAGCCGAACAACACCAACTGCTAACCGAATGGAACGACACCGCAGCCGCATACCCGCCCGGTCAGTGCATGCACGATTTATTTGAAGATCAGGTCAGGCGCACGCCAGATGCTCCGGCTGTCACGATCGGCGAAACGACTATTAGTTACGCCGGGCTCAACGCGAAGGCGAATCAGTTGGGCCACTATTTACGCGCGCTCGGAATCGGGCCGGAGATGAGAGTGGCAGTGCTGATGAATCGCTCGATCGAGCTGGTGGCGGGATTGCTCGGTATCTTGAAGGCCGGTGGCGTTTACGTGCCGCTCGATGCTCAATACCCGCACGATCGTCTCAGGTACCTGCTTGCAGATGCGCAGGCACAGCTAGTCTTGACGGAGCGACGTTGGGCCGATCTTCTCAGCGGCGTGACTACACCGCTGGTGCAGGTTGATGAGCGTCTCGAAGAGATTGCGAGGCAAAGTGTCGAGAATCCGCGCCGCAACGTGGAAGCGCAGAATCTTGCCTACATCATTTACACCTCCGGCTCGACAGGAAATCCGAAAGGCGTTGCGATTCAACACGAGAGCGCAACTACGATGCTGCACTGGGCCCATGACGTCTTCTCAGCGCAGCAGCTTGCGGGAGTGTTGGCATCTACGTCGATCTGTTTTGACTTGTCTGTATTCGAATTGTTCGCCCCGTTGAGTTGCGGTGGAAAAGTTATTCTGGCCGATAACGCTTTGCAACTGCCTTACTTGCCTGCTGCGGAAGAAGTCACGCTTATCAATACCGTTCCTTCAGCTATGACCGAGCTGAACCGAATAGGTGGTGTGCCGTCGTCGGTGATCACGGTGAACCTGGCGGGCGAAGCGTTGAAGAACGCTCTCGTGCAAGAAGTTTATGAACGGGAAAATATCAGCGCTGTTTTCAATCTCTATGGTCCATCGGAAGACACGACCTACTCGACTTACGCGCGGATGAGGAAAGGCTCTGATGAATCGCCTGCGATTGGACGGCCTGTTGCAAACACGCAAGCTTACATCGTTGACGACAACATGCAGTTAGTGCCGGCCGGAGTGAGCGGCGAATTATATCTCGGCGGCGAGGGACTGGCGCGCGGCTATCTCAACCGGCCGGAGTTGACGGCTGAGAAGTTTGTTCCTAACCCCTTTAGCACGGTCCCGGGAGCACGACTTTACCGGACCGGCGATCTGGTGCGTTACCTGCCAAATAGTGAGCTCGATTATCTCGGACGACTCGATCATCAGATAAAGCTGAGAGGTTTTCGCATCGAGCTGGGCGAGATTGAAACGATCCTGATGCAGCATGAAAACGTGCGTGAAGCGGTTGTCATGGTGCGTTCACATGAGGCTGACACCGGCAAGCAACTCGTAGCTTATGTCGTGGCGAAGAACAAACCTGAGCCTTCGGTAAACGAACTCCGTCGCTACTTACAGACGAAGCTGCCGAGTTTCATGTTACCGGCGGTGTTCGTGATGCTCGACGAAATGCCGCTGACGCCGAACGGGAAAGTCGATCGTCGTGCGCTGCCCGCGCCTGATGGCCATAGGCCGGAACTGGAGCGAAATTACGTTCCGCCGCGCCTGCCGGTTGAAGAAAAGCTGGCGGACATTTGGAAGGTTGTGCTTGGTGTCGAGCGCGTCGGTGTTAACGATAATTTCTTTGAGTTGGGTGGAGACTCGATTCTGAGCCTGCAAGTTGTCGCGAAGGCGAGGCAGTCAGGTTTACTCGTCTCACCTCAGGATCTGCTCCAGCACCAAACGATTGCCGAACTATCTGCATTGGCAGTCGCGCATAACGCGGAGAGCCAACCCGTCGCCGATGACTTAGTCACCGGTCCAGTCCCATTAACTCCAATCCAGCATTGGTTCTTCGAAGAGCAGACGATCGATCCACACCACTTCAATCAATCAGTGACCTTGCGCGTACGACAAGCGCTTGATCTTGATCTGCTGCAACAAGCATTCGTGCACCTGATCACACATCATGATGCGCTGCGTCTGCGTTTCGAAGTCGACGGGAATACGTGGCGGCAGATCAATGCCCGGCACGAACCTCATCAAGTGGTCTCTTGCATAGACGTCTCGCAACTGGAGAACGGCGTGCAGGAGATTGTGTTCAAGAGCGAAAGGTCCCTCGCGCACGCGGCCTTGAATCTATCGGAAGGACCGTTAATCAAAGTTATCCTTTTCGATGCGGGCCCGGCGAAGCAGAGTCGTTTGCTCGTCATCATCCATCATTTGGTGGTGGACGCAGTTTCATGGCGCATTTTGTTGGAGGATTTAGATCGAGCTTATTCGCTGTTGAGCGCGGGCGAGGCAGTTACTTTGGAACGTAAGACTAACTCGTTCAAGCAGTGGGCCGAGCAGTTGCAGCAGTACGCGAAATCGGGCAGAGCGGAGCAGGAGCTGGATTACTGGTTGGACCACCGCCGTCGTCGGGTTTCAAGTCTGCCGGTGGACAAATCGCGCGGCCGCAACGACGTCAATTCGTCGCGCGCGATCACAGTGAAGCTTGATCGAGCGGCGACGCGCGCGCTGCGACTGCAAGTGCCGTCGGTTTATCACACGCAGATCAATGAAGTGTTGTTGACGGCTTTGCTGCAAGCCTATGAGCAATGGTGCGGAAGCGACCGGCTGCTAATCGATCTCGAGGGACATGGACGAGAAGAGGAGCTGGTCGATCTGAGCCTGGCGCGCACAGTCGGATGGTTTACGGCTATCTTTCCGCTATTGCTGGAACTAAGCGAGACGACGTCCACCGGCGAGACCGTTCAGCAGGTCAAAGAGCAGGTTCGTCGCGTGCCGCAAAAGGGCATTGGTTACGGCGTGTTGCGGTATTTGTGCAATTCTCAGGTCAGCGCTGAATTGCAAGCTCTGCCACAGGCTGAAATGAGCTTCAATTATTTAGGACAGCTTGACGGAAATCTGGCGGTTTCGGAATGGTTCGCGGTACTTCACGAAGAGAATGAGACAAGCCGGAGTGCAAACGCCCTGCGACGCTATCTCATCGAGATCGATGGATGGATCAGCGACGACCAACTCAGTTTCCGTTTCACTTACAGTAAGAATTTACATCGACGCGCGACGATTCAAAGATTGGCTGAAGCCTTTCGCACTTCGCTCCGCGAGCTGATTGCTCACTGCGAGTCGTTGCCCGGGGAAAGCTTTAGTCCCTCTGACTTTCCTTTGGCCAAACTCGATCAGCGTAAGTTCAATCAGCTAACCGCTCTCCTCAATAAAGAAGTCTGAGTCTTTCTCTGCGATCTCTGCGCCTCAGCGTCCTCTGCGTTAAATAAATTTTCAGTACAAACTTAACGCAGAGAACGCCGAGGCGCAGAGGTCGCAGAGAAGAACCAATCGACCCATCAAAATGAAAAACGTAGAGGATATCTACCCGCTCACCCCGATGCAGCAGGGGCTGCTGTTTTATCATCTTTACGCCCCACACTCGGGTCTGTATATCGAGCATCTGAATGCCACGCTCTCGGGAAACCTGGACCTCGCTGCCTTCGAACAGGCATGGTTGAAACTGATCGAGCGCCACGCGGTGCTGCGGACGGCATTCCTCTGGGAAGGACTCGATGAGCCGCTTCAAGTTGTGCGCCGGAATGTGAGCTTACCGCTGGTCCAACATGACTGGAGCGGAGTTTCTGCCGATGCGCAGCGACAACAACTTGCGGAACTGTTACAAGCCGATCGCAGCCGCGGTTTCAACCTCTCAGAGTCACCGCTGATCCGTCTCCACCTCATTCGCTTAACTGAAGCAGAACACCGGCTCGTTTGGAGCTTTCATCACTTGTTGCTGGACGGTTGGTCGACCTTCATCGTGCTCGGCGAGTTTCTCTCGATCTACGACGCTCTTTGTCACGATCGCCAGCCTCAACTCGAACCGCGCCGGCCGTTTCGTGATTACATCCTCTGGCTTCAGCAGCAGGACTACCAGAAAGCAGCGGCGTTCTGGCAACAAACACTGCAAGGATTCACGGCGCCCACTCAACTTAGCCTTCTCAGCCCATCACTGAACGGGGATCGCTATGCGCATGAGTACGCCACCGAGGAACTGATCCTGCCGGCGGAGTTAGCCACAGCCTTAACAGAGCTGGCGCGCAAGCAATGGTTGACGCTGAACACTCTGGTCCAGGGAGCGTGGGCGCTGCTGCTCAGCCGTTATAGCGGTGAAGATGAGGTGACATTTGGTGTGACCGTCGCGGGTCGCCCGGCTTCGTTGGCAGGTTTCGACAGGATGGTTGGACTATTCATCAACACTCTCCCGTTGCGTGTGCGAGTGGCGGAAGAAACCGCATTGCTGCACTGGCTGCGACAGTTACAGGAGCAACAGATCAAGTTACGCGAGTTTGAATATAGCTCGTTGCCCGAGGTGCAAAAACAGAGCGGAGCCGGAAGGCAGTTGCTGTTTGAAAGTCTACTGGTGTTTGAGAATTATCCGATCGATGCAGTGCTACAGAAGAACGGTAGCAGCTTAAGAATCGGCGACGTCGAGATCTTAGAAAAGACAAACTACCCACTGAACCTGCTGGTCAGGCCGGGACCTTCAGCATTGTCTCTGCAAATGGTTTATGACCCCGGGCGTTGCGACGGCGTGGTTATCAAGCGAATGATGGGCCATCTGCGAAATGTGCTCGAGAGCTTTGTCGCATCACCCGACCGATCGCTCGCTTCGATATCTTTGTTGACCGCAGTCGAAGAGCAACAAGTGTTGCGCGACTGGAACAACACCGGGATAGCACGCTCCGAAACGTCACTTCAGCAATTGTTTGAAGAGCAAGTGGAACAAACTCCCGGAGCGGCTGCGCTCACGTTTGCCGATCAACAATTGAACTATCGCGACCTCAATCGCCGCGCTAACCAGTTAGCGCACTACCTGCGTCGCCTCGGTGTCGATCTAGACCAGCCTGTCGGAATCATGATGGAGCGCTCGATCGAACTGGTCGTAGGTTTGCTCGGTATTTTGAAAGCTGGTGGAGCGTATGTGCCGTTCGATCCGTCGTATCCGGAGAAACGCCTCGACTTCATGATGCAGGACGCGCAGGTCAGAGTGCTGCTCACGCAAAGTCATTTGGCCGCGAAGACGGGCACTCAGGCGGCAAAGGTAATTTGTCTGGACGCTATCCTCGATCAGCTCGAGCGAGAAGATGAAACGAATCCCGCCGTTCGCATAGCGCCGGAAAATCTCGCCTATGTGATTTACACGTCCGGTTCAACGGGGCAGCCCAAAGGCGCCATGAATACCCACTCGGCGATCTGCAATCGTTTGCTGTGGGCACAATCGGTTTACGAGCTAACGGAACGTGATTGTGTTTTGCAGAAGACGCCCTTCAGTTTTGATGTGTCAGTGTGGGAATTCTTCTTGCCCTTGATTACGGGAGCGCGGTTGGTTTTGGCGAAACCGGGAGGGCACCGCGACTCCGAGTATCTCGTTGAGTTAATCCGGAAAGAAAATGTGACGATTCTGCACTTCGTCCCTTCAATGCTACAGGTCTTTTTGGAGACCAGCGCGATTGAGTCTTGCACTAGTCTCAGACGCGTGGTCTGTAGCGGCGAGGCGTTGCCATTCGAATTGCAACAACGCTTTTTTGAGCGGCTAGGTGCGGATTTGCAGAACCTGTATGGGCCGACCGAAGCCGCGGTGGACGTGACATTCTGGGAATGCCGCCGTGACGGCGATCAAAAAGTTGTGCCGATCGGGAAGCCGATAGCGAACACGCAAATGTATGTGTTGGACCGGCAGCAGCGCGTGGTACCGGTGGGTGTGAATGGCGAACTTTACATCGGCGGCGATGGCCTTGCGCGTGGCTACCTGAATAGACCAGAGCTGACGGCGGAAAAGTTTGTGCCGCATCCGTTCAGCGAGCGTGAAGGAGCGCGACTCTACCGAACCGGAGATGTGGGTCGCTGGTTGAGTGATGGCAGCATCGAGTTTTTGGGACGCGTCGATGAGCAGGTAAAGCTGAGAGGTTTCCGTATCGAGCTGGGCGAGATCGAAGTGGCGTTGCAGCAGCATCCCGCGTTGCGTGAAGCAGTAGTGGTGGTGCGGGAACCAGCGCCACAGCAGAAGCAACTCGTCGCTTACGTAGTGGCCCACGATGAATCTGTAACGACGGCAGAGTTGCGCACGTACCTGAAAGGACTGCTGCCCGAGTACATGATCCCGCAGGTGTTCGTGAATTTGAATGAAATTCCGTTGACGCCGAATGGAAAGGTGGACCGGCGTGCGTTGCCCGTACCAGAGAATGTTGAGAGAGCGGCGATGGAGGCGGCACGCACTCCCGTAGAAGAAGTACTGCTCGGCATTTGGAGCGAGGTGCTCGGAGTGGCGGTGGGAGTGGCGGATGACTTTTTCGAATTAGGCGGACATTCGTTACTGGCGACGCAGGTGGTGAGCCGTGCGCGAGCTGCGTTCGGCATCGAACTCACGTTACCGGAGTTATTTGAAAGCCCGACTGTGCAAGACCTGGCCGCAGTGGTGGAGCGGGCACTAGTGCGCGGGGAAGAGGTGCCCGCGCCACCGCTGCGGCGAGTGGAACGCAGTGGCGAGTTACCACTCTCGTTCGCTCAGCAACGACTGTGGTTCATCGATCAGCTCGAGCCGGACGGCGTTCTCTATAACAGCCCGTTTGCGGCGACGTTGACGGGCCACCTGAACATCGACGCCTTCGCACAGACCCTCAACGAGATCGTTCGGCGCCATGAAGTTTTGCGCACGACTTTTAAATTCGTTAACGGCCAGCCGGTGCAAGTCATCCACCCTCCGGCAAAAGTGGAGCTGCCAGTTATTGATCTCGGTTATGTGAACGCCGGACAACGGGAAGAGGAAGCTTTGCGGCTGGCACGCGAGGAAGCCGTGCAACCGTTCGTTCTCAGCGAAGGACCGCTGTTGCGAGTTAAGCTGCTGAGGCTGGATGAAAACAAGCACATTGTGTTGCTGACGATACATCACATCGTCACTGACGAATGGTCCATGGGTGTGTTCGTCAACGAGGTCGCAACGCTCTACACCGCTTTTGCGAAAGGCGAGACTTCACCGCTGCCTGAATTGCCTATTCAGTATGCCGACTTTGCAGTATGGCAGCGTGAGTGGCTGCGCGGCGAAGTGCTGAATGAAAAACTTGCGTACTGGCGGAAAGAGCTGAGTGGCGTCCCACCTTTGTTGAAACTGCCGACGGACCACCCGCGACCCGCAGTGCAAACGTTTCGCGGCTCGATCTTTACCTTCGCCTTACCCGATTCACTCAAGGACGGATTGAAGAAACTGAGCCGGCAGGAAAGCTGCACGCTTTTTATGACGCTGCTGGCGGCTTTCAAAGTGCTGCTTTATCGCTACACGCAGCAGAGCGACATCGTGATTGGCACTGCCATCGCTAATCGCACCAGAAGCGAGACGGAAGCGTTGATAGGATTCTTTGTCAATACCCTCGTGTTACGTACGAACCTCAGCGGCAATCCACGCTTTCGTGAGTTCCTCCATCACGTTCGAGAAGCTACTCTGCGTGCTTACTCACATCAGGACGTCCCGTTTGAAAAGATCGTCGAAGAGGTCGCTCCGGAACGGCAGACAAATTACACGCCGGTAATTCAAGCGTACTTTGGGATGCGTAATGCGCCCATGCCGCAACTCGAGCTGCCCGCACTGACACTGCAAACGATCGACTTAGACGATCACGGCGGCAGATTCGACCTCACGCTCTGGATGTTTGAGAGAGATGGGACCCTGAAAGGGAAGTGGTATTACAACAGCGACTTGTTCGAGCTAACCACGATCCAACGTATTCAGAGTCATTTCCAAACACTGCTGCAAAGCATTGTCGATTACCCCGAAGAGCGGCTGCGTGCTTTGGAGATTTACACGGAAGAAGAAAAAGAGCAGCAACTCAATCAGAGAAGAACGAGGGACCAATCGGATATTCAAAGATTGAGAGCCGCTAAACGGAAATCGCAGGAGAAAATCTTCTCTGCGTAACCTCTGCGTTCCTCTGCGCCGCCGCGGTTAAAGAGACGGAAAAGCAACTGCACCGCAGAGGCGCAGAGAAACGCAGAGTTTACGCAGAGGTGAAATTAGAGACTATGAAGGAATCTGTCGTTTCGGAGTTTGGCGGGTTGAGGAATGTGAGACGCAAAGCTGTCAGCGTCTCGACCGAATCGCTCGTTAAAACAAGCCAGTTGGACGGTGCAGAACTGCTGCCACTCGTCATAGAACCGGGCGTGGAGAACGTCAACCTCATCGCCTGGGCAGCGCTGAACCGCGAGTGGATCGAAGCGCAACTACTCAAGCATGGCGGAATTCTGTTTCGCGGGTTTGATATCGCAGGAGTTGAGCAGTTTGAGGAGTTTGCGCGGACCATCTCGCCGCAGTTGTTGGATTATCGCGAACGCTCGTCGCCGCGCTCTGAAGTCAGCAGGGGGATTTACACCTCCACCGATCACCCGGCCGATCAGTACATACACTTTCACAATGAACAGTCTTACACGCACAGTTGGCCCATGAAGCTCTGGTTCTTCTGCGTGCAGCCCGCAGAAAGAGGCGGCGCTACGCTGATCGCCGATGCCCGTAAAGTTCTTTCGCTACTCAAGCCTGCGACGCAAGAACGCTTCAGACAGAAGAAGGTGAAGTACGTCCGCAATTACGGCGACAACTTCGGGCTCTCATGGCAGGTCGCATTTCAAACCGAGAATAGAGCAGACGTGGAGAAGTACTGCCGCAAAGCTTTCATAGGTTTTGAATGGAAGGATGAGGAGCATTTGCGGACGTCGCAGGTGTTCGAGCCAATCGTGGCGCATCCCAGGACAGGAGAGAGCTTGTGGTTTGAGCACACGGCGTTCTTTCACGTGTCGAGTGTTGAGCCGGTGCTGCGTGAGGCGTTGCTCACGGAGTTTGACGAAGAAGACTTGCCGTTCAATACCTACTACGGTGACGGCTCGCCCATCGAAGATCCGGCTTTGGATGAGATCCGCGAAGCGTATAAACAAACAACCGTCAGATTCGATTGGCGCGAGAATGAGGTGTTGTTGATCGACAACATGCTGACCTCACATGGCCGAGAGCCATTCGCCGGTCCACGCAAGATTGTCGTTGCCATGGCCGAGTTGTTTCCTCCATCAAACTTCTAACTCTTTCTCTGCGATCTCTGCGCCTCTGCGTTCTCTGCGTTGAATATTACTCGGGACAAACTTTAACGCAGAGGACGCAGAGGCGCTGAGACCGCAGCGGAATCAAGGAATAAGTCATGTCACAGCAAAAGTCAGCGATGTCTGAACTCAACAGTCTCAGAAGTATTAGACGCAAAGCGCTCAGTCTCTCGACCGAATCGCTCGTTAAGACAAGCCAGTTCTCCGATGATGAACTGTTGCCGCTGATCGTCGAACCCCGCTTCGAGAACGTCAACCTTCCGAGT
>DASTTS010000243.1:0-9438 GCA_035760085.1 Pyrinomonadaceae bacterium | reverse complement strand
GCGCGTCATATCCTCCGCGAACATGACGCTGCTCTCGATGAGATTGCAGAGCTGGCCGGGGCCGAGCGCGGGCGACTCAGGATCGGCAGTGCGTCCGCGATGGTCCTGACCGAGCAACTGCCGGCGATTCTCAAGGAGTTGCGCAAGCAGCATCCGGCTGCGGATATTTCAGTGACTTCGGGCACGAGCGAGGTGCTGGTGGACCAGATCCTCGCGGGCGAGGTCGATGTCGCGTTTGTCTCGCTGCCGGTTGACGTGCGTGGCATCAAGACTGAACGACTCAGCGAGGATCAGCTCGTGGCGATCGCGTCGCCGCAACACAAGCTCGCGAAGCAGAAAACAATCAGTGCTTACACGCTGGCGGGTGAGCGGCTGATACTTGGCGAGCGCGGTGGAAACACGCGGCGGTTGATCGATCAATTCTTCGCACAGGCTGGAGTTTCGTTGCGTGTTGCAATGGAGCTGAGCCGGCAGCAGGCAATTAAGCGGATGGTCGAAGAAGACATGGGTGTCGGGATTGTGCCGTTGCAGTCGGTGAAGGAAGAAGTTGATAAGGGCCGGTTGATACGCTGGTGGATCGAGGGTGCGCAGATCAACTGGGAACTCGGCATCGCGCAGTTGAGTAACGGCTACGACTCACCGATCATGCAGAAGTTCGTCGCGCTTGCGCACCGGAACTTCATCGACTCGAGTTCTGCGGCGCCTGCGAAAAAAGCAAAGAAAGCCGGCCACAGATTACACAGATAGGTTACGGATCAAAGACTCAATGTCGGCTTCGTTGTTGAAGAAGTCGGTTGAGACACGGAAACCCTGCGGCTTCTCGGTGACGAGGATGTTCTGTTGTGCAAGGTGACCGACAATCTTCGCAGGATTTTCTGCGGCGACGAGTGTCTCTGCCGAGCGAGATTTTTCTTCAGCAAGCGGCGATAGAACCTTCCACCCGCTTTCGTCGAGTCGTGACGTCAAAATACGATTCAACTCGAGCGCGCGCGTCTGGATGTTCTCGATCCCGAGCGACTGTATCAACTCGATTGACGCACCCAACGCGAACACACCAGCAAAATGCAGGCATCCGATCTCGGCACGCGATGCAACATCATGCCGCAGGTGGACCTCATCGTTTCTCATTCCATACGGATCCTGAACACTCAGCCAACCGATCGTCCGTTGTCGTGAGGCAGCTTGAAGCTCTTTACTGATGTAAACAAATCCTGATCCGTATCCCGAGCGCATCCACTTGTGCCCGGTCGAGCACAACGCGTCGATCTTCATGCGCTTCACATCGATCTCAAACGCACCCGCCGCCTGACTCGCGTTTACAACGAGCGCGTGATTCCCTTTCACGCTCGCCAACTCTTCCAGATCGCTACGAAAACCATTCGAAAACTGCACATAACTCATCGAGATGATCCCGGTGCGCGTGTTCATCGCGGCGCGCACATCTTCCTCACGCACCACACCAGCAACCGGCTTCACGAAATGCACTGGAATGCGGCGATGCATCCAGGGAATCGTCGTCACCGGAAACTCGAGTTCAGATGAGATCACCTCACCATGCTTCTCGAGCGCATCGACGATCAGATTCATCCCGCTCGACGTATTCGTCGTGAACCCGATCTCTTCCGGCTCAGCATTGATGAAAGCAGCAACCTGTTTCCGAATCTCCTCGCAGCGCGCGAGCCACTCATCCCAGTGAACGTCGCCATCGTTCATCATCTGCTCGTAATAAAGCTCACCGGCCTTCGCCGTTGAGACTGCCAGTGGGCCGGCCGCAGCCGTATTCAGATAAACGCTCCGGCTCGTCACCGGAAACTTCGCACGCACTTCAGCCCAGTTGATCATATCGACTCTTTGTACATTTCCAGGTTCTCGTGGATCTTTTGCAGCAACCGCGATTTGAGGGTGTTTGATTTGAGGTGTTCGAGAGGGACGGGTTGCCATTTGCCGGGGATCAAGACCTGAGAGTCGATGAAGGCGTCGAGGGCTTCCTGTAAGCCGTCGATTCTGATCTTGCTTTTCATGGCGATGACTTCTTCGATGATCCAGGTGACCGCGTCGCCGGTGATGCGATGGCGATGATTGATGACCGCCGATCTTTCCTGAAGCGTCTTCAATACGAGGTCGAATGGACCACCGAGCGCCGCGACCAGACGCAGGTAACACTCCTGAAAATCTTGAACGTGCGCCGCAATGGACGCCGTGGGTTTCAAATCTCGCTTCCCTACATACGACGCCGCCATGATACGGCAGAAAATGTCGTCAGGCATGTAAGCGCTCGTATCGTCTGCACGACTGATCGTTTGGGCTACGTAGTACGAGGGCAACAGTCGCAAAAGATTACGGATCAGGAAGACCGGACTGTGCGTAAAGCCGTCAGGTAGCTTTTCGATCCCCTTCTTCACTTTGCGATCTTCGAAGTAGCGCAGACTGCGATCGAAGTCTCTGATCTCTTTGCGCGCATTGTTCATCAGGTACGAGATCTGTTCCCGGGTAAAGCCGATGCGCCACAGCAAACGCTGATCTCGTTCGTTTTCGAAGGCCTCATCGAAGACGCGCAGGCACGCCGCGTTCTTGAAGTTGTTCAAGTTCTCTTTCACGCCCGACTGAACAAAAGCCATCGTTTGCGCAAAGACCTGGACCAGTGATCGCGCCCAGCCACGCTGCTCGGCGAGCGACGCGGAATAACGATCCACGTCGTTGTAACGATACTTGTCGTGCTTCGCGGCAAACTGTCGAATCGAACCGTAATCGAGAATCGCGCCACTCGCGAGCATGTTGTCGCCGTCCCACGAGAGCCAGTTGAAGATGTATTCCTCTTCGAGGATGGCTGCGAGTTTTGCGTACGAGCGCGCGAAGTAATCGAGGGCTTTCGTGTAACGCTGCTGCGGATCGTCGGGAATCTCCCAGATTCCATTCGCGACTTCGCGATCGATAAAGTAGTCGACTGACGCCTTCAGCTCGGCGTGGCGGCCCTGCTTGAGATAGCGAAACATGTGCGCCGGCCTGATAAGGTTGGGAGCACTCCTGACGCCAATAGCGCTCGTGTCAGGAAATCCGATCACTACCAGACAGCGCTCGGTGGGAATTCCCTGACGGTAAAAGATCTCAGACATGACCGCGCTGCCGAGCATCTCGTCGAGATCGGCGAGACCTGACGAGTAACCGTAAGTCTCGTTACCAGTTGCGACGAGTCCATCCTCGGCTTCCTGCGCGCCCGGGCTCAGTATCGTCGCACCCGTGCCACGACTCGAGATGTCGAAGATCAAATTGTCACTCTTGA
This sequence comes from Pyrinomonadaceae bacterium, assembly GCA_035760085.1. Taxonomy (GTDB): domain Bacteria; phylum Acidobacteriota; class Blastocatellia; order Pyrinomonadales; family Pyrinomonadaceae; genus PSRF01. The sequence goes on along the minus strand of DASTTS010000243.1, from coordinate 6,158 downwards.
TGTAGCCATTCCAGATGCTGCGGCCGTCGCCCGAGGTCCTGCCTTGTCGACTACGATGCTGAATCTGGAGATAGCGCGTGGCCATGTAAGGATGAGGTTTGAGCGTCTCGGGCGGATACTTTTTACCGCGCTTGAGATCGTATTCGTTGATTATCTGAAGTGAGAACGTGTCGAGAATTACCTGTTCGAGGTCTTTGGTGATGCTTGCCGGATGATCGAGCGGGATGAGGCCCATCTCTTTGGCGAGCGGGAAGTTGAAATAGAGGACACGTCCGTGCGGGCGATAACGAGCCTGATAGTCGACGTACCCGTCAGGGCTAACGTTGCGCCAGGGATGTCTGCCGTCTATCTCCTCAAACTTCTCATACAAGGCAACGTTATTTTAGCCGCAAACAGCACAAAAGGCACAAAATAATTATTTTTTAGCGCGTCTCTTTTTTATGACTTTGCGAGGTGCAAACCAGAGAGTGGTGAGAGGAGGAAGATCGATCGCGCCGTCATTAATCGACTCAGCGTTGTTGCCGCCGTAGATCTGTGCATCAGTGTTGAGTATCAGGTCGTAGTTGCCCTTGCTTAACTGATCGACTACGTAGCCTTTTTTTGGCACGGCGGAGAAGTTACAGACGCAGATGATTTCGCGGCCGGTGTCAGGTGCGCGACGAATGAACGACACGATGTTCTCGGCGGCGTTGTCGACGTCGATCCACTCGAAACCCGCAGGATCACTGTCTGCTTCCCAGAATGCGTTCTCTGGTCCATAGAGGCGATTCAGATCCTGGATCAACTTCTGCACACCACCATGCAGCGAGTCTTCAAGCAGGTGCCAATCCAAACTCTCCGTCTCCGTCCACTCGCGCCACTGTCCAAGCTCGCCACCCATAAACACCAACTTCTTCCCCGGATGCGCCCACATGTATGCGTAGAGCGCGCGCAGCGTCGCAAACTTCTGCTCCGTCGTGCCCGGCATCTTGTTCAGCAGCGAGCCTTTCATATGGACCACTTCATCGTGTGAAAATGGCAGGATGAAGTTCTCGCTCCACGCGTAAACCAGACCAAACGTCAGCTTGTTGTGATTGCCGGCGCGAAAGAGCGGATCGGTCTGGAAGTATTTGAGCGTGTCGTGCATCCAGCCCATGTTCCACTTGAAGTCGAAGCCCAGACCGCCGTCGTAAATCGGACGACTGACCATGGGCCATGCAGTCGACTCTTCCGCGATCATCATGATTCCCGGACAGGCGCGGTGAGTTACCTCATTCAACTCTTTGAGAAACGCAAGCGCTTCGAGGTTTTCCCGACCGCCAAACTGGTTTGGTACCCACTCACCTTCCTTACGGCTGTAGTCGAGATAAAGCATCGACGCGACTGCATCGACGCGCAGTCCATCGATGTGAAATTCGTTGAACCAGTAAAGCGCATTCGCGACGAGAAAATTGCGCACCTCGTTGCGGCCGTAGTTGAAGATATACGTGCCCCAGTCGGGATGCTCGCCTTTGCGTGGGTCGAGATGTTCGTACAGCGCCGAGCCGTCGAAGCGGCCGAGCGCCCAGCCATCTTTCGGAAAGTGCGCGGGCACCCAATCCATGATCACACCGATGCCGCGCTGGTGCAGGTAGTCGACGAGGTAACGCAGATCATCAGGCTCGCCGTAGCGCGCTGAAGGCGCGTAGTAGTAAGTGACCTGGTAACCCCACGATGGTCCATACGGATGTTCTTTGAGCGGCAAAAACTCGACGTGCGTGAAGCCTAGCTGCGTGACGTAATTCGCGAGCGGCTCGGCCATTTCGCGATATGTGAACGGGCGGTTGCCGGCTTCAACCTTGCGACGCCACGAACCGAAGTGCACTTCGTAAATCGAGAGTGGCTCGCGGTAGTACTGCCGCCCGGCACGGCTCTTGATCCACTTTGCATCGCGAAACTTGTATTTAGACGAGTAAACGATCGATGACGTGTCAGGCGGAACTTCAGTGTGCTGCGCGTAAGGATCGGCTTTGAAGATCGGTGGACCATGCTGGGGTCGAATTTCAAACTTGTAAAGACTGCCGGCGGTGAGTTTAGGAATGAAGAGTTCCCAGACGCCGGAGTTGCCGAGCCGTTGCAACTGGTGGTCTTTGCCATTCCACTGGTTGAAGTCACCGACGACGCTGACGCCGCGCGCGTGCGGCGCCCAGACGGCGAACGAGACGCCTTTGGTGCGGCCGGCGTTCGTGACGTGTGCACCGAGCTTTTTATAGATCTCTTCGTGGCGACCTTCGCCGAAGAGATGTAGATCTATGTCACCCAGCATTGTGCGCTTTGCTTGCATCTTTGTGGAATCGACACTGGGGTGGCCACGGAGGGCCACCCCTACAGTTCCTTCGTAAGGCGCATAAAGATCTCGGCGCCGTTGCCTTTTTCGGGACGGTTGCTTTTTGCCTCGGACAGGAGCTCGAGGAATTCTTTCTGGGGAGCGTCGAGGCCGAGTTGGTTCATTAGATCTATGACGCGGGCGGCGTAGCGAAGCACCTGGATCGTTTCGAGGCCCGCGAGATCGGAGAAGAACCAACCGCAGCTTGTGAACATCAGCAGCGCGCTTCGTTGCATTTCCAGCAGGTCCCACACGCGCGAGTCAAACCCGTCGCGTGGCTGCTTCGGATCCAGAATCATTTTGATGTAGTCGTTTCGCGCTGCCCATGGATCCCGCAACAATTCACTTCCGACACGCTCAAACTTCTCCGCCGCATCGTCGCGCAAGAAATTCAACGCTTCTCGCAACGGCGTTCGCCAGGACTGGTTCCAACCCGGCTCGCCGCCAGTATGACATCCACAATCGCGCGACCACCGTGCAACGCCATGCACACAACTCCAAGAGCTGCCTTCACCGTCGGGTCCATTGTCGATCTCGATCGTTGTCTCAGGCGGATGATGATCGAGATACTGTGCGTAGTTTGTGATCCAAAAGCCCTCTGATTTCGCTTCCACTGTCAGCGCGTGCGTCAAACACAGATCGCCAAACTTGAAATGATGACCGTACGTCTCACCATCCGTCGCTACGTTGACCAGATTCGCGCCAGCCGTCGCGGCGCTGACGAACTTCTCCACCAGACCACGGCTCGAAGCGAGTGCACGCTCAAAAGCGATCGCACGCGCAAGTGGTCCATTGTAGAAGAAAACTGCCAGCGAGCGACCGGATCCATCTGGGTGACGGAAGAGATAAGGCTTTGAAGTATCGACCGCACCCTTCGCCTGATTCGGCGCGAGGATCACGTAACGCATTCCCTGTTCGATCAAGAGTGCGAGGACTTGATCGTTCGCAGCAGTCTCGGGTAACCAGAGCGCTTCCGCTTCACGGCCGAAGCGATAACGAAAGTCGGCGAGACCCCAGAGCACTTGCGTCAGACGATCGCGTTCGTTGCAGAGTGGAAGTATCGCGTGGCCGTAAGCCTGCGCGATCGCATTGCCGTGACCACCGCGCGCCAACGCGCTGTCTCGATCGGCGTTCAGGATCTTCTGATACGTGTCGCGGTGATGCGTCTCGAGCCACGAGAGCAACGTCGGGCCGAAGTTGAAGCTGATGAGCGGGTAATTGACGATGTTGGGCGCGTAGCACTCGGCATGAATCCGCTCGTTCCAATCGTGAAACGGTGCGGCGCCCGGCTCGGGATCGACTTCGCCGGTCCATGGGTTCTCGCGTGGTGGTTGGTAAAAATGGCCGTGGATTATCAGTGCCGTAGGCATATCTTGTAAATCATGAAAATCCTGTAATCCTGTCTAAGCTAACCATAGCCAACCGCGCCGCACCCAGCAATCCCGCATTATCACCACACTCCGCTCGCGCGATCTTGACCTGCTGTGCGGTCGTCCGAAACGCACGCTCCTCAACCTGCCGGTACATCTCGTCCGCAAACAAATCCCAACCGTTCACCGCACCACCCGCAATCACAATTATTTGCGGATCGATCAAGTTGATCAGGTTCGCCAACCCGATCCCCAAATACATCCCAAAACGTTTGAATACCGCGAGTGCAAGCTCATCACCATCGCGCCCGGCCTCGTAAACTCTTTCTGCTGTCAACCCGTCACTCTTCAATCGCGAGGAAGAAAACGACGCCAAACTCTCTCGCGTCATCCGCACGATCGCCGTCGCTGACGCAAACAACTCGAGACATCCGGTGTTGCCACACTTGCACTTCAACCCGCTAAACGGATCGACAGTCGTGTGCCCGATCTCGCCAGCCGATCCATGCGAGCCGCGCCACAGTTTTCCATCAAGGATCACACCACCACCAACACCCGTGCCCAAAGTCACACTCACAACATCACGACAGCCACGCGCCGCACCGAGCCACATCTCTCCAACCGCGGCAGCGTTTGCGTCGTTTTCGAGAAACACGGGCCAGCCGAGTCTCTTCTCTAATTCAGCTTTTAGTGGGAAGTTGACTAACGAAGGAAGGTTAGGCGCCTGGAGCACAACTGCTTTGTCGCTGTCGACTGCGCCCGGCACCATGATCGAAGCAGCAACGACCGCTTGTTTATAGGATTCCCAATTCTGCGCGGCGGCAACAAGCGCAGCGACGACGCCTTCAGCCGAGTCGCCTTTTGGCGTCTCCTGCTTGGTTTGTTTGAGTATTCTCCCGTTCTCATCGACGAGAGCTACTCGTAAATGTGTGCCTCCCAGATCGACGGCGAAAACTAAGCTTTCACTAAACAGGTTCTTCGGCATGTTCAAGTTGGAGCGTCTCCGCAGTCATCTCTCCACGCGAGAGGTTCCGAGAGATCAGCGCCCCTGCCACAATCGCGATCAGCAAGTATAGCAACCCGGCGCCCCACTCCTTGAATATCAACTTGCCAATGCCAAACAAGGAACCGTAAATCAGCGCACACCCGAGTATCCAATTTGCAAACTGTAACGACAAGCGCCCCTGCGCATGTGACTCGGCAAGACCGGCTTCGGCAGCAACATCCGTCCAGCCGGGGCCTTCCGGCCTGACCCGTCGATAGAAAGCAATGAGCTTCTCATAAGGCTCCGGCTTAGTGATAAACGTAACTACGACCCAGACGATCGTCGTGATCCCAACCGTCACTAACATGATATAGGCAAAGTCTCTCGGCAGGTCGCTATTCCATTTCAGTACCTTCTGCAAAAAGATCGAAACCACTGCTGCCGTGATCATCGCGGAGACTTCCGACCACGCATTGATCCGCCACCAGAACCAGCGCAACAACAGCACTGTGCCCGTTCCTGCGCCAGTGACGAGTAATAGCTTCCACGCCCCGCCGATCGACTCCATGAAGAACGTGATGATTACCGAAGCGATCATTAGTAACACTGTCACAATTTGGGAAGCGATGACGTAGTGCTTCTCACTTGCGTCTCGTTCTATAAATCGACGATAGAAATCGTTGATAACGTACGACGCGCCCCAGTTAAGCTGCGTGCCGATGGTCGACATGTAAGCCGCCGCGAACGCCGCCAGCATGAACCCGCGCAGATAGGTTGGAAAGACGTTCGGATCCATTAACGTCTGGATATAACCGGCTTCCTTATCTGCCAAAGTGGGATAAAGAATGAGAGAAGCGAGCGCCGTCAGGATCCACGGCCACGGACGTAACGCGTAGTGGGCGATGTTGAACCAGAGCGTTGCGAAAAGCCCGTCCTTTTCAGTTTTTGCGGAGAAGATGCGCTGGGCCACGTAGCCACCGCCGCCAGGCTCGGCACCGGGATACCAGGTGGACCACCAGATCACACCGAGATACACAAACAAAGTGATAGCCGGCATCCAGATAGAATCGAACTCCGGAAAGAAAGCGAGACGCGATCCGGAACCGCCATCCATCGCCGTGATCTTCGCCTTCAACTGATCGATACCACCGACTGCATTTACCGCGAGGATCGCGAGCACGATCACCATTCCCATCTTGAGGGCAAACTGAAACAGGTCGGTAACGAGCACACCCCAAAGCCCGGAGATCGCCGTGTAGAACGCGGTGAAGATCAGCATTCCGAACACGATCTTGATCGCGGTGCTTTTACTCACGTTCAGAGTGATCTCGAGGATCTTCACCATCGCGAGGTTTACCCAGCCGAGAATAATGCAGTTGATCGGCAGGCCAAGGTACAAAGCACGAAAGCCACGCAGGAACGCGGCCGGTTTGCCGGAGTAACGCAACTCGGCAAACTC
>DASTTS010000242.1:0-11026 GCA_035760085.1 Pyrinomonadaceae bacterium | reverse complement strand
AGGTGAAACCGTTTTCTCTTCTGTTCAGGAGTTTGCCGAAAGTTTGCCTGCCAGATGCCCCACAGTTGGGCCAACGCCGGAGGAGCGTCAGAGAATTGAAATGAAGCGGGAGGAGCTGGAGAGAACAAATCCCGAACGGCGAAAGACCGGGACCATCACGATCCCCGTTTTTTTCCATATCATCACGAACGCTGAAGGCACGGAAGGAAACGTTTCTGACGCAGCCGTGCAACTTCAGATGGATGTTTTGAATGCTGCTTTTGCCGGAAGTCCGTTTCGTTTTGTGCTTGCTGGTCCACCGGATAGGACGGCAAACGATGTATGGTTCAACATGGAATACCGCGAGATCCCAGCCGACGCTGAACGGGAAGCAAAAGCGAAACTGAACAGAGGTGATAAGTCGACGCTCAATGTTTACACAGTGAGACTCGCTACACAGGCCTTTGGTTGGGCTCGTTACCCGTGGCAGTTAGCGGACAAGGTTGATGGCATTGTCGTTCGTTATTCAACTTTGCCTGGGGGAATCTCTACTTATTACAACGAGGGAGATACCGCAGTACACGAAACAGGCCATTGGCTTGGGCTCTATCACACCTTCGAGTACGGATGTGATCCAGGAGACGAGGTTGATGACACACCTCCCGAAGCGAGCGCGGCAACGTATTGTCCCGTGGCCAGGAATTCGTGTCCCGCTACAGGTTTTGATCCGGTCGAGAATTACATGGACTTCACTTGGGACTCCTGCATGTTTCAATTCACCCCCGGACAGGTGGTGCGAATGGATGACATGCATCGACAGTATCGCATGTAGCTTATCTAACCGCGGCTCTGTGAGGTTGCTTTCTTGATCTTCTCCACGAGCGCACGGGTTTCGGCGGCGAAGGGCCCATTGGGTTCGAGTCGCAGGTATTCATTGAATTCGACGAGCGCGTCGGCCGTTCGCGAGACGCGCAGCAGTAGGTTGCCTTTCAACAAATGCGCGCCGGCGAGGTCGGGATTCAAAGTGAGGGCGCGTTTCACTTCCTCGTAAGCTTTCTCGAGTGCGGGTTGGGCTTGTGCGAGGTCTTTCACGGAACGCGCCTTTTCCCAGTAAACACGCGCGAGGTTCAGGTGACCCAGGTAGGATTGATCCTGAATTGCGAGTCCCTGCACGAGCACTTTCTCCGCGTCCGCGATCTTGTTTTGTCGCAGGTAGATCTCACTCAGCGCAAACAACGCGTTGAACGCTTTCGGATCCACTTCAATCGTTCCTAACAACGCTTTCTCAGCCTTGTCCCACTGCTCCAGATCCATGTACGCCGTGCCGAGTTTTAGGTGCGCTTCGACAAACTTCGGATAGATCGAAACCGCCTTCTCGAAACATTTCGCGGCAAATGCGGTTTTGTCTTTTCCGCCTTCCGCCAAAGCCGCCGTGCCTTTATCAAACTCTTTCTGCGCCGCCGGTGGGACGTTTGCGTCGATACTGCCAACCGTAGATGTGCTTGTCGACCGCGGAGCTTCCCGAAGAAGCTGAAGCATAACTAAACCGCTCGTCGTGGTGGTCATGTCGACATTCTGTTGCGCGTCACGATATCCACTTTGCCGCACGCGAACTGAATACTGCGCCGGCGGAATGTTCGTAAATCTGAACTTACCCAACCGATCAGTAAACGCTTCGCTGATCGATCCGCCACCATCGTAACTCTCGAGTCGAACGACCACATTCGCCGCCGGTGCGCCACCTTCGGCAAAACGCACCTGCCCATGTATCTCCACCACCGAGACGTTCGGCTGCGTCTGTACCTGACCCAGAATTACAAACTGACACACCGCCATCGCGATGATGCTCGACAACAGCAACATGACTCTCGTGCTATTCATGACTTTATTCTCCCAAGAGAGTGGGAAATGGATGCACGCGCATTCTACTGCAAAGAAAAATGGGAGGGAATAGCTTCCCTCCCGTAAAACAGCTCCAAAGCGAAAGTTTAGAACTCGAAGCGAGCTCCCAATCGCATGGAGAAGGGTAAGTGGAAACCAGAAGTTAAGTTAATGATCGACGGCTGTAAGAAGTCGGGGTTGTTTTCACCGAGATCCAACTGGCGGAATTGATCCGGCAGACGCAGACGACGATTGTTCGTGACGTTAAAGAAGTCAGCAATGAAGCTGATGCGTGCACGCTCGTTGATCGCGAACGGCACATCGGCGTGCAGATCGAGTTGGTTATAGAACGGCGTGCGTCCCAACTTACCTCGTCCACCTACCGGCACTTCTCCGGCGTTCAAGTAAACCGGATGCGGCAGATACTCGCTGATCGGAATGCCTGACTCCATGTGGAAGCCCACGCCGAGGTTCAAGCCCGTCCAGAATCTCCAGTTAAAGCCGGTGCGCTGGCCGCCGAAACCGTAGCTCGCATAAATGTTCGATACGAAACGACGGTCAGTATTCAGCGGACCAACACGAAATTGATCGCCGAGCAAATTGAAGTCTCCCTGGGTAAAGTCGAATAGCGAGCTGATGCCGGGATCAGTTTGGCCATTGTCGTTACGGAGGTGACCTTCGTAGTTGCCGTCCAACTTCGCGATACGGAAGTTCGACAGCAACTGCCAGTGATCGGCGAAGCGCTTGTTTAGTTCAAACTCAAACGCCTTGTACTTCCTGACCGGATCCGCGAACCCGTCGGGAATTCCGTCCGGAATATTCAGCGATCCGCCAGTAAGTGGATTGATGCCGACGCTGCCGAAGCAGACCATTCCCAGTGGAGCACCGGTAACCGGATCGTCAACTTCCGCGGGGTCGACCCCGGAAGTACAACCGGCTGGTGGTGTACCACCGATCGGGAAAAGAAACTGCTGGATGTTCGTGGCCGCATCGAGCCGCGAGCTCGGATTACCGATAAAGAAGGTTTGACCGATTCCAGCATTCGCCGCTTCAGGCGAAAGCACGGCCATGTCTTCTATCACTCGCTTCAGGTTGCGGTATTGATAACGCACCGACAACACGAAGTTTTTCGGTAACTGGAAATCAGCACCGATGATGTGCTCATCCTGAAAACCGAGTTTGGTACCGGCAGTAATCGCACTCAGATCGGAAGCTGAGACGGTGATGCCGTTCGCCAATCCGCCCGCCTCTGCTGCTCCACTTAGCAGGTGTGCAGCATCGATGACGGGTATCGGAGAGCCATTCGCATCAAGCGTGACGATTCTTTGTCCGGCGCCATTGATGGTGAATGCCGGAGCAAAGCGAGCGCCGATGAAATCGAGCTCCTGCGACAGCGAACGCTCAGCAGCATCCAGCGGCAGGAATTCGAAGAAGCGACCAAAGTTGTAATACAACTTGATGTTGCCCTTGCCGGTTGGATCGACAGTGACGCCGAGTCGAGGTGCCCATTGATCGGTGAAGCTATACGCGTACCGATCTCCAGTAACGGAGTTCGGGCTTCCGATCACTCTTTCCTGTTCCGTTCGCAGACCGAGGAGCGCGGTGATGTACTTGTTCACGCGCCACGTGTCCTGAACGTAACCGGCGTTGTAGTTTCCGCGTGTGTCGAAGGTTGGCGGACCAAACTCGCCACGGAAAACCTGTAACGACACGGGCACGAGATCGCCGCGAACGTTGTACAACGGACACAACGTGCAGGTGTCCGCTTGAGCACGCAACCGAAACTGGACGTTAAATTCCTGTCCCGCTGCGAAGGCCGGAATGCCGAGATCCTCGGCCGGAGTTCCGATCACATTAGTTGTTGGAATCGCATAGCGTGGGCCACTGCGTTCACGACTGCCCGAGTAGAGTGAGCGTTGATAGGTGTAACCAACACCGAGCGTGTGTTGTCCCCACTTGTTAACGATCTTCGCGGTATTGATATCCCATTTCCAGTTTGTGCTGTCAGTGGGCTCGAAGAATCCGCGACCGATCAGGTTGAAGTTGCCCCGAATCGGATCGATCGGTTGGCGAAGCGCGATCTGGTTAATGTCTGCGAAACCGGTTTCATTGAAATGGCTCGTGCCCTGGCTGAACGATGAGTTCAGAGTCCAGCTTGACGAGAGCGAACCGTTGTAGCGAACTGCCCAGTTGCGAGTACCATAATCGAGAATGCTGTCCGCACTGGTGTTATCAGTGTTCAGAAACGCAAACGACGATAGATTCGTCTTCGTCGGATCTCCGAAGATCGAGAACGTGACCTGGTGATTTTGATTCACGACCCAATCGAGTTTGCCGGCGTAGTTGTACGTGCGATACCGCCGCGCGAATTCACCACGTTGGGTGAAAAGGCCGGAGTTGATGATGTCACCGTTACCGGCATCGACGTCGGATGGATTCGCCTGAACTCCCGTTACGATCTCACGTCGAACTGTTGGGTTAAACGATCCGAAGAAAAACAGCTTGTCCTTCAAGCCCGGGACATAGCCGCCCAGATCTGCGCCGACGTCGTAGTTTTCTTCGTGCAGCAATTGGCCCTGCTTGTTGACGCGCGTGTCGTCGGCCTGGCGGCGCGTGGCTTCGAATGCGCTTGGCCGTGCGAAGCCATAGACAGCACCGTGATACTCATTTCCACCTGATTGAGTAATGATGTTCACGATACCGCCGAGTGACTGGCCATACTGCGGCTCGAACCCGCCCGTCTTCACCTGAACTTCCTTGATGAATGAGGTGTTGATGCCTGTTCCCAACGCTCCGTACGAGCGCGAGAAAGTACCAATGCCACCGAACGCGGAGTTGGTGATGTTCACACCGTCAGCAACGTAGAGGTTGTCGAGTGCGGAGCCACCAGCGACTGACGGGTTGTCGCGGCCGCCGTTGATGCTGTCAGTTGCGCCCGGCGAGAGATAGAAAAGACTCGATACCTGACGTTGAACAGGCACGTTCTGAAATAGTTGGTCATTTAGGTTCTGACCAGTTGCGGTGCTTTGTTGATCGATGCCACCGACCGCTGCGGTAACGTCGACGGTTGCCGTGATCTCGCCAGTCTCGAGCTTCAGGTTGAGTGTTGATTCACGACCAACGTTCACAGTGACGTTGTTTGCGACTGCGCTCTTGAAGCCAGTCTGTTCAACGCGCACCGTGTAAGTCCCGGGTTCCAGATTGTCAATTCTGAAGATCCCGCTGTCGTTCGTCGTAGTATTTCTTTCACCCGTTTGACCTGTTGCTACTACCTTGGCTCCCGGCACGGCGGCGCCGGCAGCATCAGTTACGGTGCCGCCGATCGTACCTTTTGTTAGAACGTCCTGTGCGCGGACGTTTGCTGCCGCGAAGCTCAGGCAGCATGCTATTAATAAAGCCCAAAGGTTTCTCATACTTTGTATTCTCACTTTCCGACCCAGACTTCTTTGGAAGCCTTGCGTGACCATCGGAGAGACACGCACGGGAATAGATTTGAATTTCACAGGGTTGTTACAAGTTGGGGAGACGTACGCACGTATGAAGACAATCGCGTAGATGATCTTCAACCGAGTGGGAAGAAGCAACGAAGGTGCCAGCGTGATTCTCTACGAAAGGTTGGAGATCAGTCTTTCATAGATTTGCTGGGGTCGAATGTCGAAGGTGCGTCGTGGTTAGGTCTCGTTAACGAAGGCAACGCGGCGAGATTTTTTTGATAACCATTTAAATGGAAGGCGTCGATCCAAAGGTTTGAGTCGATCCAAAACCGTAAAGTTTCACGCCGGTGTCGCAGCGCAAAATTTCGTAGAACTACCTGGTTTGTGTGGCTTTTTGGGACTCAAGCGTGATCGATCGTGACGGGTTTAGACCGTAGTGCTTCATCTTTGCGTTGAGTGTTGTTGACTTGAGATGCAGGAGTTTCGCGGCCCGACTTTGATTCCCGTGGCACTGGTTCAGCGCGCTTCTGATCAGCTCTATCTCATAGCGCTCAACTTCGTCGTAGAAGTTGATCTCTCTATTGATGTTCACCTTTGTGGTTAGCTCAGCCTTCAGCGTTTCCACTTCATCGGCCAATGCCTTTGCGAGCATAACGAGCTGATCGACGCGACGGTTCACCGCACTTTCTCACTTCCCCTTGTTCTGCGGGTATTTGACGCGTTGTCGAGCGGCGACTCGGTACGGTGACATACAAAGAGCACAAAAAGCACAATTACGGTTGGTATCTTAATTTGAAAATCTTTCTCTGGACGCAGAGAGGAACCGATCAATTTAAGACACCACCCAATTACGGCTTGGTTTGTGCTTTTGTGCCTTTTTGCGGCTAGCCTTGCCAGAGTGTTTGTAGTTGAGCTTCAGAGCCGTTGAACTTGTCTCGATCGCAGTGACCGATGCCGGCGACTTGGTGCGGCTCGGGACCGACTGCGCCATCCGTGTATTGCCACATGGTCCATGTAGGCCAGTTTGCAGGTACCACCGCCGTCGATCCGTATTGCGCAAGCCAGAACCAGCATTGTGCGAGGACTGGATCTTTTGCGCTGCCGAGCAGCTCTTTTATGTACGAGCCGGAATAGAGACCGGGAAAACGGCCGGTGACGTCGTTCACGTGAGTAACAAACGCGCGCGCATCGTCGAGCGACATACTTGGACCACCAGGATTTTGTTCGAAGTCGAGCACGAGCAGAGTGTTTTGAAGATCTCCAACAGTATCGAGAAAGTGTTGTGCCTGCCCGGCGCCATCACCGCCGGTCGCGAAATGGTAAGCGCCCCACAGTAGCCCGGCAGCTTGTGCCTTGCCGCGATTGGTCACATACATCGGATCAAGACCCGACGCGCCCTGCGTCGCTTTATGAATCACACCAATGATTCCATCACCCTTCGCTTGTTGTAGATTTACGTTTCCGTTGTGGTGAGAGAGGTCGACAACTGCATTCAAAGGATCAGGCATTTGAGTTCTCCTTGTTTGAGGTTAGATCGGCTGAATGAGTTTCTCACGCAAAGGCGCAAAGGCGCAAAGAAAAGCCGCAAAGAAGAATTTGACCCGCCTTTGCGTCTTCTTTGCGCCTTTGCGTCTTTGCGTGAGATAAAATTCCCCCATGCGCGATCCCCTACGCCATTTTACTGTCGCTAGCATCATTCTTCTCGTCATAATCAACTTCTCCTTCGCACAACGACGGTCCAAACCGCCTCTCGTCTGCAAGCGCCCGGCGCTCGCGGCGTTGAAACCAATCCCGGAACTGAGCTACCCGTGCGACGAGCAACTAAACGACTACGACGAAAAGGTACTCAAGCTTCCCGCACGGCTCGCCGCAATAAAAACCCTGCGGTCCCAATTGTCCTCACTCTCCGATCCTGCCTGGTGGGCAACGGACATCGTCGACCTCGGCGTCTGCGATTACACCGGGAAACCCGGCCCACTGACACCGGACCAGCGCCACTCATTCCTCGACGGCGACTACCTCTTCTGGCTCTTCGGAAACGACCACATTAGGCTTGCGTTAATACCCGATCCCTGTTATCAAACTGAATACGGCGGCTCCAATGCCTTCGTACTTTCCCGCAACCGGAACCGCGTCATTGTTACTCAGGTATTGGACGGTTATTTCTCCAGGGCGGACAACTCAGTAAACATCGCATTCGCGAGACTCAACGCTCAGGAGATCGTTGAAATCTCAACCGGTACAGGTGGCCTGACTCCAAGCCTGACCAACTATTATTTTGTAATTGACAGGGACACCAACCAGGCCGTCCCGAAGAATCTCTTCCGGGGAGATCGTGGGCCCACAAACCAGATCTCGTCAGCGATGTTGTTGAGCGATTCGCGCCCGGCGTCGGAGCCACTCAAGGTCATACAAGGTCAGTCACTGGCTCGTAGTTTCATGATTTTCGTCGACGACGTGAACGGAAGGATCAGGGACAACGGCCGCACGCTTTCGCGAAAAGTTCTACGCTGGAATGGCAATAGCTACCGTTAATCCACACTCATCGAGGTCCAAACAAGTGCTCAGAAAAATTTCCCCCCTCTTGATACTCCTTTGCACCTGCTCTGTTTTCACTAGTGCGCAAAACTGCAACCCGCCGGCGATAACAGCAAACTCACAGATCTACAACATCTTTTCGCCCGAGCAGGAGATGATTCTCGGCGAGCTGAATTACCAGCGTATGTCGGGCGACTCGCGTTTCCTTCAGGACGAAAAGCTGCTCGCGTACGTTAGAGAAATCGGCGCCAAACTCGTTCGTCACCTGCCACCGACCGGCCTCAAGTTTCAATTCTTCATTATCGACATGCCGACGGCGAACGCCTTCAACACTCCCGGCGGATATGTCTTTCTTTCACGTAAACTGATCTCATTCACCAAAACGGAAGACGAGCTGGCCGGTGTGATGGCCCATGAGCTCGGACATGCGACTGTGCATCACTCAGCCGCCGACATGTCAGACTACCTTAAGAAAATACTCAACGTCACCCGGCTCGGCGATCGCAAAGACGTGATTGAAAAGTACAACCTGTTCATCGAGAGAGCGCGCACAAAGAGTATCTCGCGGAATGAAGGTCACGAGTCAGACCAGCAGCTCGAAGCCGATCGCATCGGCCTGTTTGCCATGACTGCCGCTGGTTACGATCCAAACGCATTCACCGATTTCTTCGAACGACTGGTTGAAGAGAAAGCGAAGTCGGGGAACTGGTTCACAAACGTTTTCGGCAACTCGTCTCCCACTCAGAAGCGCTTGCGCGAAATGGTCAAAGTCACCGAGCAATTGCCGGCGTCATGTCGTGAGAATCGAAGTGCAAACGCGTCCGAAGCGTTTCTGAAGTGGCAGGCTGACGTGGTGGTGTTTCGCGAAAGCGATATTCCCGAAGAACTCCCGGGGTTGATGTGGAAGAAAGAGCTTGCGCCACAGCTCAAGAGCGACATCTCGCATTTCGCAGTTAGCCAGGATGGTGCGTACTTTCTCGCGCAGGATGATTTTGCGATCACGGTGGTCCAACGCGAGCCATTGAAAGTAGCTTTCCAGATTCCGGTAGTTGATGCGCGTCCTGCTTCGTTTACACCTGATGGAAAGTTTGTGGTTTTTGGAACTGACGGCTTGCGCTTTGAGAAGTGGAACATTGCGGAGGCGAAGCCGGTCGAAGTGCGCGAGCTGGTGGTCCGTCGCGACTGTTGGGAGCAGCGGTATTCACCAGACGGCAAATACCTCGCGTGCGTCGATTACAGCCTCGGTCTAAATATCCTCGAGACGCAAACGGGCAAGCGCGTGTGGCAGAAGAAAGATTTTTACGCTCTTAATTTCTTCGAGCTCCTGGGATGGATACGCGCTGAAGCTGAAGACGATTCCAAATCCAATAAGTTCTTCCATCTGGAATTCTCTCCAGACTCGCACTACCTCGTGGCGACTCGTTCAAACAAGTATCGCTTCAAATTCACCATCAACATGATGACGGCCGACAAAACGGAAGACACCGTGCTGGCGCTCGATCTCACGACGCTCAAACCAGTTTCGACCGGCAACGACCTGAGGAAAGTGACACGACGGCCATTCATCTTTGTTGCTCCCGACAAAATAATGGGGATGATGCCGGCCTCGCTCGACGATGCAGGCATATTTTCTTTTCCACAAGGCAAGCGGTTGGCGAAGTTCCCACTCTGGGTTGATCAGTTGAAGCTGACGGGAAATCCTAACTACGTGGTGGTCGGGCCGCTCGCGAACGCGATGATGGGCATTTTTGATATCAGCAAGGGAACGGTCGTCAATGGCATGAACAAATCTGACGCGACGCTTTGGAACGATTTGATCTTCTTCGAGCATATGTCAGGAAGTGTGCAGGTTGCGAAGGTGAAGTCCGACCCGACAGATAAATTCTTTAAGGTCGAATCAGTTGGAACAGTCGATATCCCGATCGCGTCGATGCGTCGTCTTTACGCGGCCAACGTTTCCGACAATATGAAGTGGCTGGCAGTTTCGTCCAAGACGCGCGGCGCGATCTGGGATCTGACTTCCGGTGAACGAAAGATACACGTCAGAGGATTTCGCGGCGCCATCGTCGCGCCTAACGGCACCGCAATCGGCGAGTTTCCACCGTTAGCTCCGGCGAATCACAGTCTTGTATTCATGAACGCGCCTACAAGCGAGGTGAACCCGTTGCGCGAGATTCCCGAGCAGGGAGCGCGACAGTATGGACGTTTCGTGATGCTGCGCACCAGTTTGAAGGAAGGAACAGAGAAAGAGGACGGCAAGAGCGTTACTCTGCCGACCGGTGCCATCCCGCCGGGGTTCGGTGACGAAAGTTCTTTGGACCGCGAGGTGCGATTCGAGTTGCGAGACGTCGTCAACGACAAGCTCTTATGGAGCAGGGAATTTAAGAAAGAAGCACCACAGTTTTTCTTCGACGAGTTTTCGGGTCGTCTGATCTTTTACTGGGACCTCGGCAGTGAAGCCGGCAAGGCGCGACTGAAAGAAGAAGCCGCGCTATCCGAGCGCGCGCGGCAGATGGGCAATAAAGACGACGATTACATTGTTGAAATTTACGACGCGTTCGCGGGGAAAACTGTTGGTGTCCTTTTGCTGGAGACTGGTCAGGGTTCGTTTGATATCCAGTCGGGTTTTTCAGAAGGCAACTGGCTCGTGCTGCACGACGACAACAATCGTGTACTGGTCTACGCGATCAAGGAAGGCGAGCTGCGTCATCGTTTCTTCGGCGCGAACGCCGCGATGAATCCGAGTCGTCAGCAAGTGATCGTCGAAAACTACCCCGGCGAGCTAACGCTTTACGATCTCGCCACGGGCAACAGCCAGGCCCGCCTTCGCTTCAGGACCGCCGCCGCGTTTGTGCGCTTCAGTCTTGATGGGAAGCGATTGCTGGTCCTGACCTCCGGCCAGGTGGCCTACGCGTTCGACATCGATCGTCTGAGCGCGGCAAAAGCTGACTAATGTGCGAGTTAAGTGCGTCTGCACAGGGAGACGAACACCTTCGCGCTTATACCGATAGGTTAAAGCAGCGGGACACTACTGGCGAATTGAACTTGCCAATGAGAATCAAGTTTTATCATTGATTTGATTGTATTCAGACTGTTCAGACAAATTGTCCGATTGGAAGAGGCAACAAGTTGACAAGATGATCAAATTACCTCGTGGATGATTTAGAAGTTAACCTCGGCTCCCAAGGAGCTTA
>DASTTS010000241.1:0-7718 GCA_035760085.1 Pyrinomonadaceae bacterium | reverse complement strand
GAACTCAACAGTCTCAGAAGTATTAGACGCAAAGCGCTCAGTCTCTCGACCGAATCGCTCGTTAAGACAAGCCAGTTCTCCGATGATGAACTGTTGCCGCTGATCGTCGAACCCCGCTTCGAGAACGTCAACCTTCCGAGTTGGGCCACGCTGAACCGCGAGTGGATCGAAACGCAACTGCTCAAGCATGGAGGCATTTTGTTCCGCGGGTTTGACGTCAAGGAGGTGGAGAGCTTCGAGGAGTTTGCGCGGGCCATCTCGCCCGAGTTGTTGGATTACAAAGAGCGTGCTGCTCCGCGCGTCGAGGTTGGAAAGAATATTTATACGTCAACAGAGTATCCGGCTGATCAGCACATTCCGCTGCATCACGAAATGTCTTACTCGCACAACTGGCCTACCAAGATCTGGTTCTTTTGCGTCCAGCCTGCGCAGGAGCGCGGAGCGACACCGGTAGCCAACGATCGCAAAGTATTTGCGCGCATCGATCCAAAGATCAAAGAGACGTTCATGCGCAAGAAAGTGATGTATGTACGAAACTACGGAGAAGGAGTCGACCTTAGCTGGCAGGACGTTTTTCAGACTACTGATAGATCCAAAGTAGAAGAGTATTGCCGGCAGGCTCGGACAGACTTCGAATGGAAGAGCAATGATCGATTGCGGACACGTCAAGTGCGGCAGGTCACAGCCACTCACCCGAAGACTGGCGAGACTGTCTGGTTCAATCACGCTCACATGTTTCACTTGTCGAATCTTCAACCGGTCGTGCGCGAATCATTGCTCTCACAGTTCAAGGAAGAAGACCTTCCGCGCAATGCTTATTACGGCGACGGCTCACCTATTGAGACATCGGTGCTGGACGAAATTCGCGGCATCTACCAGGAAACAGCGACACGTTTCCCGTGGCAGAGAGGCGACATCCTGATGCTTGATAATTTTCTGGCCTCACATGGGCGCGAGCCCTTTGTTGGACCACGCAAGATAGTTGTCGCGATGGCTGAGCTTTACACAAACAATGAAATCTGAGTCTCTGCGGTTCCCGGCGTATCTCTGCGTTTGAGTTGCCATTTAACGCAGAGAACGCTGAGAGCCGCAGAGGACGCGGAAAGCGAAAGAGAAGATCTAAATGCAACAGGAAGTAATCGACGGCTTCCGGCTTTCGACGCAACAACAGCGACTGTGGCCACTCCTGCGGGATTCCAACGCGTACGAGGCTCGCTGCACCGTTCTGATTGAAGGCCCGCTCCAGCCGGCACGTCTCAAACAAGCGTTTCAACGAGTAATCGGACGGCATGAAATCCTGCGCACGGCTTATCGCCTGCTGCCGGGTCTCAGTCTGCCTCTGCAAGTCATTAACGCCGGCAACGCCGTGGTCTGGTGTGAAGCAGATCTTAGTGAGTTTGGTGA
The DNA here is from genome assembly GCA_035760085.1 of Pyrinomonadaceae bacterium. Lineage (GTDB taxonomy): Bacteria > Acidobacteriota > Blastocatellia > Pyrinomonadales > Pyrinomonadaceae > PSRF01. Next base: position 6,314 of record DASTTS010000241.1, on the reverse strand, counting down.
GCGAGAGCAGCAGGCGAAGATCGAGGAATACTTGCAGCGCGCTGGTGGTTTCGATGTCGAGCGCGGAGACGTGATTCATCCCGGTTTATTGAAGGTGTCACCTGAGCGACACATTTTGTTCATTGCTGCTTCGTCTCTTTGTGCCGATAGTTGGACCATGAAGAATCTCGTGCGCGAGCTCGGGCAGGAATACGCGGATGTCTCGAGTGAAGAGACGGAAGTGATGCAGTACGCCGACTTCTGCCAGTGGCAGCATGAGCTGTTGGAATCCGACGACAGCGGGGCAGGTAGAGAATATTGGTCTCAGCAAGATCTCCCGGTCACTCTAAGGCTTCCTTTGGAAAATGAAGGAACACTGGGGTACGAGCCCGCGGTTTTCGAGTTTGAGATCGATTCGAACTTGACGACCCGGATCGAGAAGCTGGCCCTGCGGTTGGAGAGTTCTGTATCCACGGTGCTGCTGGTCGCGTGGTCGGCCCTGTTATCACGCCTGACGGGCGAGACTGACATCGTTGTTGCGACAGCCTTCAGCGGCAGGAAGTACGAAGAGTTGTATGACTCGTTCGGGCTGTTCGCGAAGTACTTGCCGGTTCGGTCTCAATTCGAAGAGGCAGCAACAGCGGAGGATGCGATCAAGTCGACGGATGCTGTGTGCGGCGATGTCAACCACTGGCAGGAATATTTTCCGTCGCTGGAAACGGGAATAGTTGGCAGTGGGATTGGATTCGAGTTTGAGGAAGAAGCGAAGAGTTTAGAGTTCGGAACGGTACGGGCGAGTTTGCTAAGCGTGGAGAGCTGCTGGACGCGAATGCGTTTGGTTTTGCGGGGTGGTTATTCGCCAAAGCACCGGCGGCTGAGTATGCAGTTGCGGTTCGACTCTTCATGCTTCAACGCTTCGGTAATGGAGCTACTGGCAGAGCGTTTCGCCGAGTTGCTCAAAAGTTTGACCGCGGCGCCGGGTGTGGCGTTGGGGAGTCTGCCGCTGTTGGGCCAGAAAGAACGGCTGCTGCTGAGCGAGTGGGGACAAGGACCGGCACTGAAGAAGTCAGAGAAAAAGACGCTGGGAGAGTTGCTGGCCCGGCAGGCTGAAGAACGTGGCGAAGAACTGGCCATAGTCGCGCCGGACGAGAGCCTGACATTCAACGTGCTCAACGAGCGCGCGAACCAACTCGCCCGGTATCTGACGAAACGCGGCGTGGGACCGGAATCGGTAGTGGCCATCATGCTGCCACGAACGAGCCGGATGATCGTCAGCGTGTGCGCCGTGTTGAAGGCCGGAGGAGCTTATCTACCACTCGACACAGCGATGCCCGCCCCGCGACTGGAGAAGATCATCAAGCAAGCGGGTGCGAAGCTGGTGTTAACGGAGGAATCTCTGGCGGCAGTGTTGGCGGGCACTGGAGTGCCGTTAGCCGTTTGGGAAACCATCAATGCGGAGGTAGAGAGCGAGCCAACGAGTGAGTTGGACGTTTCCACTTCCGTAGAGAACATCGCCTACGTGATCTACACCTCGGGATCGACCGGAGAACCAAAGGGCGTGATGGTCGAGCAGCGTAGCGCGCTGAATCTTCTGGCAGGACTGCGCCAGGAGATCTATGGATCATTGACCGGGCCGGTTGGACTAAATGCGCCGTTGAGTTTTGACGCGTCAGTCAAGCAACTGTTGCAGTTGTTACTCGGCAAAACACTGGTGCTGATCCCGGAAGAGTTGCGATTAGAAGGTGAGGCACTGCTCGACTACCTCGCCGAACGGCACGTGGAAGCCCTTGACTGCACTCCGGCGCAACTGCGGCTTTTGCTCGGCACAACACCGGCCAGATGGCCGCGGCTGCTCCTCGTGGGTGGTGAAGCCATTGACGTGCAACTGTGGCAACAGCTCGCGGCGCTCCCTGAGACACGGTCTTTCAACCTCTATGGACCAACCGAAGCAACGGTGGATACCACGACGTGCCGGATCACTGCTGACGAGCAGCCGGGCATCGGCCGTCCCTTACCGAATGTGCGCGTCTACGTGCTGAACGCCGAGGGTGAGCCCGTAGCCCTGGGCCAGGTTGGTGAGCTCTACATCGGCGGTGCAGGACTCGCGCGCGGCTATCTCAATGACGCTGCGTTAACGGCACAACGGTTCGTCCCGGATCGCTTCAGCGGTGGTCCCGGCGCTCGCCTCTATCGCACGGGTGATCTGGTCCGGTATGGACTGGATGCGCGGATCGAATACGTAGGACGAACTGACCATCAGGTGAAGGTGCGAGGCTATCGAATTGAGTTGGGAGAGATCGAAGCGGCGCTCATGACCCACCCCGGAGTCAGGGAAGCGGCAGCCACATTGCGACAGGACGAAAGCGGTGAACAACGGCTGGTGGGTTACGTCGTGAGTCGAAACGGCGACGGACAGCCAGGCGCCGGACTACACCGTCTGCCGAATGGCATGGTGATCACACATCAGAACCGCACGGAAACTGACTATCTCTACAACGAGATCTTCGAGGAGGACGTCTACCTGCGATACGGGTTGAAGTTGCCGCAGGGCGCGTGTGTGTTTGACGTCGGCGCCAACATCGGAATGTTCAGCCTGTACGTCTCGGAGCGCAGCCGCGGAGCGCGGATCTTTGCGTTCGAACCAATAGCAGCGATCCGTGAGACCTTGCAGCGAAACGCTGAATTGTGTCGCGGAGCTGACGTGACGATCTGTCCTTATGGACTGGCGGCGACGAACAGCCGCGAGCTGTTCAGCTATTACCCGCAGTTCTCGGCGCGTTCGGGTTTAGCGGAGTATGCGGATGCGGCGGACGAGGTGGCCCTGATCAAGCAATACCTGCGTAATCGAGAAGCTTTGGGTGAAGCCGGAATGGAGAGCCTCGCGGAGCTGGCTGACGAGTTGTTGGAAGGAGTTTTTGAGAGCCGGAACGAAGAGTGTGAATTGCGCAGTTTGTCGGATGTGGTGCGCGAGCAACAGGTGAGCGTCATTGATCTCTTGAAGATCGACGTGCAACGAGCAGAGCTGGACGTACTCAAAGGCATCAGTGAAGAAGACTGGGCCAAGATTAAACAGATCTCCATGGAGGTGCACGACAAGGACGGAACCGGGACTGAAGGGCGACTGCTTCAGATCAAAGAAATGCTGAACGCGAAAGGTTTTGAAGTCGCGGTGGACCAGGACGAGACGCTGCAAGGGACGGACCGCTACAACCTGTATGCGCGGCAGGTGGCGATCGGAGGATTGCAACGGCCTGAAGTAGTGACCATTAACGGAAACAACGGTAATGGCTGGCATCAAAATGGATGGTCCAAACTCACAGCGCCATGGCGAGCAGTCGAGAGTAACGCTCAACTCTACCGTTTACCGAATCAACTTCACGTCACGCACCAGAATCGCAACGAGACGGAGTTCATCTACGACCAGATCTACGAACAGCGTCTGTATCTAAAGCATGGCATTCAATTGCGAGATGGCGATTGCGTCTTCGATGTGGGCGCTAATATCGGACTCTTCACCCTCTTCGTACTCGACAATTACCCGCGCGCGAGTGTTTTCGCTTTCGAGCCGATACCGTCAACGTTTTCCTGTTTGCGTGAGAACGTCGCGCGCTACCGGTTGCCGGCCGTGCTCTACCCGTGTGCGTTGTCGAACCGGAACGGAGCCGCGCAGTTCACCTTTTATCCGAAGTGGTCAGCTTCGTCGAGCCTGTATGCGGACGTGACTGCCGAAGAGGAAACGCTGTTGACCTACTTGCGAAACCAGGGCGAAGAGGTCGCACGCTATGCGGGACAATTAGTCGGCGGGCGCTACCAGGGCGAGCAGGTTGAGTGCCGTTTGCGACGCCTCTCGGAGGTGATAGCGGAAGAGTCGATCGAGCGCATTGATTTGCTCAAGCTGGACGTCGAGAAAAGTGAATCAGACGTGCTCGAAGGAATCGAAGAGCGAGACTGGGAAAAGATCAGGCAGCTCGTGGTCGAGGTTCACGATCTCGACGGTCGACTCGAACGGATGCAGCAGATGCTGGAAGCGCGAGGCTACGTTGTGGAGGTTGAGCAAGACGCAGGATTGGTGGGCACCAACATCCATAGTCTCTATGCACGACGAATAGACGTGGACCATGTGGGTGCGAGCGCAGCACCGCAGACTCCGTTGGCGAGACTCTGGAGCCAGCCACCCGAAGCTGATGAGATCGACGTGAACGCCGCAGACTTGCGCCGTCACCTGCGGGAGCGTTTGCCCGAGTACATGGTACCGCAGGTGATCGTGAAGTTGCCGCGCATGCCGTTGAGCAGGCATGGCAAGGTGGATCGCAAGCGATTGCCGGCGCCGGAGGAGATCGCGAGCGACGAAACAGTCGAACAAGGGTTGGCGCTCAGTGCTGTAGAGGAGTTGCTCACCGGCATCTGGGGTGAAGTGCTGCAACTCAAGCGCGTGGGACGAGACGATAACTTCTTCGAGTTAGGAGGCCACTCGCTGCTGGCGACGCAGGTGATGAGTCGAGTGCGCGAAGCCTTCGAGGTGGAAGTGCCGCTGCGTGAGTTGTTTGAGCGTCCGACGATCAGAGAACTGGGAGAGAGCATCGAGCGGGAGCTTGGAAAAGGAGTGGGAGTCGAGGTCCCGCCTATCGTCAGTGTGGACCGCGAGCAGCAGTTGCCGCTGTCGTTTGCGCAGCAGCGTTTGTGGTTCTTCGATCAAATGGAGCCCGGCAGTGATTTCTACAATGTGCCGGCCGCGGTGAGACTCACGGGCTCGCTGGACGTGGAGGCGCTCGAGCGAACGTTAACGGAAGTAGTCCGTCGACATGAAGTGCTGCGGACTACGTTCGCGAGTGAAGACGGCCGACCAGTGCAGGTGATCCATCCGGCAGCCACGGTGGAATTGCCGCTCATCGAGTTGAGCCACCTGCAAGTTGAGGAGCGGGAAGACAAAGTCAGGCAGCTAGCGCAGGCCGAGGCGGCGCAGCCTTTCGATCTTAGTCACGGTCCGCTATTGCGAGCGCAACTGCTGCGTTTGAGTCAGAGTGAGCATGTGGTCTTATTCAACATGCATCACATCGTCTCAGACGGTTGGTCCATCGCAGTCTTGATCAAAGAGGTTGGCGCGCTCTACACCGCTTTCGCGGCAGGCGAGCCGGTGCCGCTGGAAGATCTTTCCATCCAGTACGCCGACTTTGCACTCTGGCAGCGAGACTACCTTAGCGGTGATCGCCTCGAGCAGCAGTTAGATTACTGGCGCCGTCAATTGCACGACGCGCCCACCCTCCTGGACTTGCCCGCCGATCATCCGCGCCCGGCCGTGCAGGGATATAGCGGGGCACTGCACACGTTTTCGCTCCCGGCTGAATTGTCGGAGTCACTCAAGGAGCTGAGCCGGCGCAAAGGTGCCACTCTCTACATGACGTTACTGGCCGCGTTCAGCAATCTGCTGCAACGTTACACCCACGCGGAAGAGCTGCTGATCGGGACGCCTATCGCCGGTCGTAATCATCGTGAGATCGAGGAACTGATCGGCATCTTCATCAACACCCTCGTGTTGCGAGTCGATCTCTCTTCAGACCCAAGCTTCCGCGAGTTGTTGCAGCGAGTCAGACGCGTTTGCCTCGAAGCGCATGCGAATCAGGATGTGCCGTTCGAAAAGATTGTCGAAGAGTTGCAGCCTGAGCGGAGCCTGAGCCACACGCCATTTTTCCAGGTGATGTTTGTCTTGCAGAACACGCCGCAGGCAGAGTTCAAATTGCCAGGCTTAAGGCTGAACCAGATCGAGATCAGACGCGAGATAGCGAAATTCGATCTCGTTCTTGATGTAAGAGAGTCCGCCGCCGGTATTGAAGGCATTTTCGAATACAACACAGATCTGTTCGAGAGCAGGACGATCGAACGGATGACGACGCATCTCGTCACACTGCTCGAAGCTATCGTGACTGATCCGGAGCAGCGGCTATCCGTACTGCCATTGTTGACCGCCGCCGAAGAGCAACAACTGAAAGCGTGGAACCCGGCCTGTAGCGATTACCCACGCGAGCACTGCGTCCATCAACTGTTTGAAGCACAGGTTGAGCGAACGCCCGCGGCCACGGCTCTGGTGTGCGGTGAAGAGTCGTTGAATTATCGCGAGTTGAATAGCCGGGCGAACCAACTTGCTCATCATCTGCGGCAGATGGGAGTTGGACCAGAGATCGTCGTGGGAATCATGATGGAGCGGTCCGTGGCCATGATGTGCAGCGTACTGGCTGTGCTCAAGGCTGGCGGCGCTTACCTGCCGCTTGATCCTGCGTATCCCGCCGAGCGGCTCTCGTTCATGTTGGCGGATGCAGGTGTCAAAGTGGTCATCAGCC
>DASTTS010000240.1:0-13667 GCA_035760085.1 Pyrinomonadaceae bacterium | reverse complement strand
TTGTACGGCGAGATCGAAGGCTTCCATGAATGTAGCCAGAGATTTTTCCTGTTCGTGCGGCCAGAGTAGATCAGCGGCGCGCAGGAGGACGGCGATGCGTTGGACCGGGTTGTCAAACGTGCGCGTGATGAGGATCTGTTGCTTCGCGGTGTCGATGGCGTTATCACGCGTGCAAAGGGAAGACTTGGTTTTGTTTTGTGCGTGAATAAACGGTACGCAGACGAGTAGGGTGATTAGTAGCGCGAGACGGGTCATCAGCTTCTCCTGTGCAGGACGTTTTAGACAGGATTTCAAGATTTTCAGGATTTACGAGATAGATCTTGCGCGATCAGTGGAACGATGCGTCGCGGGACGTCGATCGCAGCTTTGATATGTCGAGCATGCGTGAAGTGCCCGGCGACGTATATTCCACGCACGTTCGTCTCAAAAGTTTCCGGATCGTAGACCGGCACTTCAGCAAGCTTGCCTTGCTCCATCTGCACACCGAGTTGCCTTAATAACGTCAGATCCGCATCACTACCAACGAGCACAAACACAACATCGTTCGGCAACGTCATCGGCTCGCCAGTCTCCGTCGTCAACCTCACTTCATGCTCGCGAATCTCATCGACGTGTTTGTAAAGCACCACCTTCAATCGCCCCGCTTCAATCTCGGCTTCGAGCGGCGTGCGTACCCAGTGTTTCATCGCGCCCGCTTTGGGATCGCGGTTCTCCCAATCTTCACGCCAGATAGCGAGCGTCGTGCGCGCACCTTCTTCCGACAGAAACAAAGCCGCTTCGGCAGCGCTGTTGCCACCCCCAACCACGAGCGCATCTCTGCGCACGTACGCGTAAGGCTCGACAAAGAGATGATGCACCTTCGGCAAATCTTCACCAGGCACATTCAGCCGTCGCGGGTGCTCCATCGCTCCGATCGCAAACAACACACGTCGAGCTTCGTATTCAGTCCGGTCTGTTTTGACAACGAAACCCTCATCGATGTTCCCGTTTACTGAAACAACTTGTTCGCCAGTGTTGATCTTGAGATCGCGATCGAGCACGAAGTGGATGTAGTGAGACAGCGTTTCTTCGCGGGTTGGTTTTTCGCGCACCGGTTTCAGCGCGCCTGAATGCATCTCCACTTCGTTTGGCGTAGAGAACATCGTGCGACCCACCGGATACTGCCGAATCGTGTTTGCAATCGTGCCTTTCTCGATCACGACGTAATCGAGACCTGCCTGCGCCGCTGCTTCCGCAGCAGACAAGCCCGCCGGACCAGCCCCGATGATCATTAGATCAAGCATGTCAGATCAGTACTTCGCCGCGAGCCACCAGAACCGCCTGCCCACCAACCCTCACTTCTTCAACGTTTCCCGCTTGCCCCTTCACATCGAGACTGACGCGGCTCGGCCGGTTAATAAAATCACCCTGTTCGATCACAAATCTATAGCGGCCATCCTCGGGTTCCAAACTCAACGCACCGTGATGAATCAGGTAACCGCCCAATGCGCCACACGCGCTGCCCGTCGCGGGATCTTCCGGAATGTTGTCAGCCGGAGCAAAGAAACGCGCGTGTGCACGAGACGCGCCGACTTCGAGCGTCTCGCGTGAGAACGCATGACAACCAACGCCGCCGTAACGTTGGTAAATATCAGTGAGCAGTTTGGCGTCGACGCGAATGTCGCGTAAGTCTGACAGCGAGCGAACCGGAACTGCGAGACACGACAAACCGGTCGTGATCACTTGGATCGGCAAATTGTCGTCGAGATCTTCGCGGTTGAGACCCAACGCGCGCGCGACTTCGGCTTGTTCGTGTGCGTCGTCTATCTCGCTAATGATCTCGAATTTGCCCTGCGTCATCACGACCTGCACGGGCTTACCGTCTTTGAACTCGATATCGAGTGGTAACACGCCGATGCCGACTTCGTGAAAGATGTGTTGCCAGCCGGTGCCGCCGTCAGGAAGAGGGACCACGTCGTTGCTCGCGAGCGCGGCCCACGTGCCGACAATCGGATGGCCCGCAAACGGGATCTCACGCATGGGCGTGAAGATGCGCAGGCGTCGCAGGGCTTTTTCTGATTCGGGTTTGAGCACGAACACGGTTTCAGAGAGATTCATCTCGCGCGCGATTTTTCCCATTAGATCGTCGGGAATTCCTTCGGCTTCGGGAAAGACGGCGAGTGGATTACCGCAGAAAGCGCGATCGGTGAACACGTCGAGTTGGAGAAAATTGTAGTTTGGCATGGATGTTTTAGAAATTAGCATAACCTTTGACAGGATGACAGGATTGCAGAATCTACAGGATTAATCCTGCAAATTTTTGTAATCCTGTCATCCTGTCTAACTGCTTTATGTATTTGGTATAAGCTCGTGAGGGCGAGTGAAGGCGGTGAAGGCTAGCAGGAGGTTACCGATGGCGAGCGGGATAAACGCTAACGCCAGCAGCGGATGACTCCACAGGCCCACGAACCCAACTGCCGCTGCGACAATAAAACTGATCGAGATCCAATGCGCAAGCCTGCTTTCGAGATCCTGAAACGCGATCGCCAGCAGCGCGATCGCAACGAAAGTCAACGTCCACTTCAATAGCGCGGCATCATTGATCATGTTCACCGTCGTCTGCTGGTACGGAGTCTCACCGAGCAGTTGCAGAATTGACATGTTCTCGCGGACATCAGCAACGGCCGCACCGAGACCTGCTACCAACGCGATAAACCCCAGATACCTGGCCCAGGGACAATTTCGTTTCATCAGCAGCCGGCTGATACTCGCGTAAAGCAGCGCATACAGGCCGATGAACCAGAAATCGATTCCCAACACTCTATGCATGATCGCACTGTTGAGGGATTTATCCGTGCCAAGCACCGCGTCGACGTCAGCAGTAGTTTGGACGAACTGCATCGCAGCTCCACGCTTGCTGAACCCGCCGGGGAGCTTCTGTCCCGACGGCAGAGGTTCGAATTGCCTCGACACAATCACTAATAAAAGCGCAACCACCACGACGAGCAGAGCGAGAACGCCAACCAAGCGGACCATATTCATGTGAGTCCTCCAGTTAGATCACTGAAATACCCCCGGCCATAACGAAAACAATTTCGCTTTCCACTCCAACCCGAATACCTCGCCAAATCCAATCGTCGCGAAGAACAGGAACGCCACCGCAAACAGCACCAACAATGCCCGCCACCATCTTCCTCTTCCGCGAATGTAATCGCCGAGGAGAAGCACGATGAGGTTCAGTGCTGCTGTTAACGCTAGAGCGGTCCAGCCAAACCTCGTGACGTCTTTCTGTCCGAGGAGAATCGAAGCGACGATGAGGAATATCTCGAACGCGTAAATGATCTTCAGCCAGTGCAAAAAGAACAGATTCAGCAAACTGCCTGGCACCGCCACTTCCACCAGTCCCCAGAAGAACTGGCCCAACCGCGCGATCCACGCCAGCCGCTTTCCTTCCAACTGTTGCGCGTTGGCCATGTCTTCAAACATCTTTCCGATCACTTGAGTCGATCGAGCGATCGAGCGCAACACGATCTTCGGATCGAGATCGCGATTCACTTCGTACGACGACTTGATAAACGCCAGCAGCTTATCGTTTTTCAAACCGGCATCGATCGCTGTGCCGAGACGTGCGCGCAGTTGTTCATCTCTGAGTCGCGGGAAGATCTTTGCGAGGGCTGCCTTTGCCGTCATACCCGAGCTGACTTTGACGAGCGTTTCCATGATCACGAGTTGCAACGCCGCGTCGCTCTTTTGCTGCAACTCATCGACGAGAATAGCGTCATGCGCCTCGGCGATCAGTTGAGCACGCACCTTCTTGTTTTCGGGCTCGGGTAAGAGCGCGGTGATCAGTCGTTCAGCGCCGTCGAGTCGTCCCCAAAGGATGTCGTTCTGTCGCCAGACCTGGTCCAGAAACGCGCCGAAGTGATGCAGCGCGGTGCCGGCCAGTTTTTGTCGACCATTTGCTTTTTGTCGCTCGGCGCGTTCGTCGATCAAACTCGTCGCATCTTCAGGACTGATGCGCAGAATATCGACGACATCCGCTTCGCCGACTTCGGTGCCGAACAGAATCGGAAAACTCACCTGATCGAAATCGTCAAACTGGCTGAAGTAACGCCATAGATACTCTCGAACTGCCTGAATGTCTTCGTCGGTTTCGTCTTCCTTAATTCGCACCGACGCGCAGCGTCCTGACGGCTCCGGCATTTTCTCTAACGGCCGCAATAACAACTTGCCACGTTCCGTCACCTTGTCTACCACTTCCTCATGGAAGAGATCACTCAACGCGTCGCCGGCCGCGTCAAACTTCTTACCCAACTCTGTTCGTTCAAGCTCGGGTTCCTGGCCGGGCATCTTCAAAGCCCACGTCGCATCCGCAGAAACAAATGGCGAAGTCCTGAGGATCATTGGTTTGAAGAGCAGAGCTTTCGCGCGTTTCTTTATCTCGTATTCGTCGAGTCGCGAGAATTCCTCCTGTGTAACCACGCCTTGATTGTCTTGAGGATCGCGTTTCGGAAGTCCGAGCAACTGATCGAGGTTGTCCTGAGACAGGTGAATCTCTGCGATTGTTTGCGCGAACTTCTGGTGCGCGGGTGACGATTTGTCGGTTGGTTTCGTCTGGATCGTACGACCACCCGTGCGCAGGTCCTTGTAGAGCTCACTGATTTCACATTTGAAATACCTGAGCGCTTTTTGAATCTTTTCCTTTCGTTCGGCAGAGATCGTGCTGTAGTCGAGCTTGTGAAATCTCAGCCGGCGCAGTCGTTCGAGAATGGCTTTATCGGCTTGAGAGATCTTGTTCTCGTCAACGCCAGTGCCGTCGTCACGCGTGGGAAGCCGGATCAGTCCGTAAAGTTGATCTATTTTGCCGCGCACGAACGTAACGCGGCGGGCCCAGTATTTGTAGTCGTAATTGGCCAGAAACCGGTTTGATATTTCCGGAGGCGCTTTTTTCTCGCCCGGTCTGGGCGGTTCGGCATCCTGTGGGCGGCGGTGATAATCGGGATATCTTTGCTCGCGCCACGCATGGATTAGGTGGCGCACTGCCGTGAACTGCGCTGATTGCGGATTCAGATTCAGACTGCGCGCCACCAGTTTCGCCAGCTCATCGGTGGTTGAAGAGATGCGCAGGCGCCGGTACGGAATGTAGTAAATGCCAAACTTGCGGACCATTGCCGCGAGATCCATTCGCTCCCACTCTCCCGGTTCGAGTGTAGGTCGCTCCTTAGTCGATTTATCGAGGTCGCGCTCCATTGCATACGTGATGCGATTGACGCGCTGGATCAACTCGTTGCGGTCCATCACGCGCTGAAGATCTTCGCGAATCGTCTCGTAAGTCGGAAGATCGAGGAGGGCGGCTTTTACAGTGTCGAGAGCCTGGTACTTGTCGGTTCGCGGGGGCTCGTCTTCGGGATGCTCGGGCGATGGCTCGATGTAAATCAGCTTGCGATCAACTACGACCGGCGCGTCGCGACGCAGGAGTGTCTCGGTGGCAAAACTGAATGGCTTGTTGTCGAGCACTCCGCCATCGGTATACGAGCGTGTGCCGAACTCGATCTTCTTACCCGGCATCATGTCGGGGTTCGCTTTGAAAAACGTTTTCCACTCGTCAGCCAGCTTCTTGCGCGCTTCCTTGTCGTCGTACTCGGGGAATCGATCGAGCACTTCATCAACGTCGCACAGTCGCATCGGCTCGAACGCGAACGGAAACGACGATGTGCAGCGCGCGGCGAACGCAAGAAACGGATCGTTGTTTGAGAGAAAGTCGTTGCGCTTGATGCCGGTGGCTTCCGGTTTAGCGTACTTGAAGTGAAAGACGTTGCGGTGTCGACGCTCGTAGACGACCGTATCAGACAAGCGCAACGGTAACAGCGTGCCTTCGATATCGGTAGTAGTGATGAAAAGATCCAGCTCGTCGACGTATGGTGACGAAAAGTCTTCGTTGCTCTTCCGTCGTTTCTCCATTCCCTGTAAAGCTTTGAGCAGTTTGAAATACATGCGCCGGCTGTTTAGTAACGACTGTGGCGGCTGTTGGTTGGTGAGGTGGAGGCCGGCTACTGACCGCTTGTCGTTGATAAGCAGGCCGATGTCGCCTTCAGTGACCCAAAGCATCTTCAATTCGTCGAGATCCTGATCGTTGGCGAGAGCTTTGGCGAGGTAGACTGCGTTAATTCCGCCGGCGGAAGTTCCTGAGAGGACGTCGACCACGAAGCGTGTGTACACTTCGTTTTCGGCCATGCGGTCGTCGACAATGTCGGGCCGCGCTGGTGGAGTTGGCTGATCGACTACATCCCGAAACTTTCTGAGCAGCTCCGGATCCGAGAGCAAACAGCTCAAACGACGATAAACTCGTTCGGTGTTTTCCAGCTTGTCGACCGAACGCGACGTGGATCGAACCATCCGCAGCAGTTCCTGAGCGATGCCGTTGATGTAAATGGCCAGCGAAACGCCGCCATACATCACGACGGCAAACCGAACTTCCTGAGTGTATTCAGTCTTGGGGGAAGCAGTCATTAAATCCTCCATTAATGGTGAAGCGCGTAGAGCCGGTACGGAAGTGTGCCCCTTATAAATGGTGCAGGCGTGCTGTTTCGTTTCAGTTTGCCACAACGAGACACGAAACGGAGAAATAATTCATATTGATCGATAGTCAGTTTTGTGTTTTTGTGTGGCTAGAATTATTGCCGTTCCAACTGTTAGCGAAACCTTACCCCCAAAGGAGTGCTTATGGATCTCGGTATCCTCAACACGATAATGGCCCTCGTTGTTGTTCTTCTGGTACTCAGCCTGCTCGTGCAGGCGATTCAAACGCTGATCAAGAAATTGCTGAAAATGAAGTCGCGCCAGATCGAAGGGTCACTAAAAGACCTTTACGAACAAGTGGTGGGCGTACAAAATCCCGAACCGCCGCTGCCGAACTCGCGCGTAACCATCATTTTGAACACCATCAAGCGAGTGCTCGGGATGAAGATCAACTTGCCCGAGACCGCTGCCGACGTCTTTAAAAACAAAGTCCTCGATCAGTTCAAAAACATCGGTCGCAAAACGCTTTTTGGCAACGCAGTGCTCGACTCGCTCTCAAAAGAGGATTTATTCAAAGTGATGGGCAAACTCGAGTCGGAAGATTTCTTTCCTGACTACGTGGAGAAGTTTCAGGTGCTGTGCGATCGCATTCAAAACTTGCGTGAAGCGCTCGACAAGATCACGGACGATGAAATGTTGCGCGGTTCGGCGAGCACAAAGGTCGCCGAGATTCGCTCTATCCTGGCACCGATCTTTAACAACGTCAGTTCCATCCTCGACGGACAAAAAGTCAAACCTAACGTCCTGTTCGCCGATCTGTTGCGACTCGGACAACTCGACTTTCACGGCGTCCTCGGACTCCTTAACGACGCGCAGTCCGCAATTGCGAAAGAAACCGACATTGCAAATAGTGCCGGAAAAACCGATGAAGTTACCGCACTTCAAAACTTGTCAAAACAATTAGCCGACGCAGCAAAACTCCTCGGCGATCTGAGCCAGAAGTTTGTCGACGCTACTTCACCACTGCGCAACAAGATCGAGCAGGTCGAAGTTTGGTTCGACACGGTCACGCAGAGTTTTGACGAGCGTTACGCGCGCCACATGCGCACCGTCTCGTTCGTAATCAGCATCTTCGTTGTGATCTTTCTGAACGCAAACTTCTTCAACGTGTACAAGAGCCTTTCGAGCAACGAAGTTCAGCGCGATCTGATCCTGGACAAGGGACCGGAGATCCTCGAACAATCAAAGCGCGCCTTAGCGCAGGCGTCTCCTACACCGACACCTAAAAACGTACAAGAAGCGCTGGCACAATCGCGCGAAGAGATCGAGACTCTCACCAGCACCTACCAGGGATTCGGGTTTAGCCCGCTCAGTATGCAGCAGCTGCAATCGTTCTTCTGGAGTCTGGGACTGATCACTGCCGTTGCCGCCGACGACTCGGGCAAACACGGCCCCTGGGGCATGGCGCTGGTCGAAGGTCCGCAAGACGTGTATACATGGCGGAATCAAACGTTCGGGCAATGGTGGCAAAGCCGGAAATCCGACGTGACGACACTGATTGGTTGGGCCATCATGGTCATGCTATTGAGTGCCGGCGCGCCCTTCTGGCAAGACGCATTGGAATCACTCTTCGGTATCAAGAATCTGCTGCGGCAAAAGAGCGGCACGCAGAATATCGAGACGCAAAGCGGCGCCGGCCAACCGAAAGAGTGATGTTTCTCGAAAACTTCCCACTATCTTTCAGAGTGATTTACGTCAAAATTTGGTGAGTATAAGGAGTAAGTAATGGCGACAAAGGCGACAAAGGCAACCGTTATCAAAATGAAAATTCATTTCGAGTTGAACACTCCGAACGGGCTGCGACGCGTTATCTTCGGGCTCGAGAAGGATGCGACCTCGGGAACTACAGTAGTTTGGACCATCAATTTTCAACTCTTTGAGCGCGCCAAGAAGACCGATCCTTATGGTGACGCAATCGTCACGTTGGACGTCGAAGTCGACAAGGCGCTGAACGCAAAGGCGGAAAAAGCCTCCAAGGGATTGACCGCCGCACAGAGCGCGCACGCGCTTGGACCAGCAGCCGACGACGCAAAGGCAGCGGAAGACGGCGAGATCGACCAGGAAGACGCGGAGCAGACCGTTCAGAACACACTGAAGAAGAAATAATTCTTGTCTTCCCAACAGCGCGACGGCGCAAAGAAGAAGTACCATGAAAACGAGATTTACTTTGCGCCTTTGCGCCTTTGCGGGAGAACTCTTTCTTCTACTTGCCTGTACCCTCCAGATCTGTCTGGCGCAAACTCAGGAACCCGACGAGAAAACCCCGCGCGGTAATAAAGTTATCGAACAGGATCAGGCTGCCGGCTCATGTGAAGGCATCGATCTCGAGAAGGCCGGTTTCACGGTCAGAAGTGTTCGCATCAATGACCCGTTTGATTTCCTGCCGTGGGTGAAGGCACGACAAACGCGCGCCGCCGATCAGATCACTGCCCTCATAAAAGACAAGCCATTCACCTACAGTGACGCCGCGGATAAATCACTCGAGATAATCGAGAAGGAAAACTTCCTGCCTGACACGAGCGACACTCGCGTGAAGTTCCGGCTCGAGTTCGTGAGCGTCGCAAACTGTACTGATAAAAAAGTCGATCTGATCTATCGCATTTACTCGACGCAGATCAGGCCGGTGTTGAGTGCTCGTCCGGAAGAGCGCGTGAAGGAACGCCAGACTCCGCAAGATCCGGCGGGACAAACGACAGTCGAGACAGCAGGCGCCAGTCCCTTTCACTTTACTCCGACCGCGAGTTACGACTCGACGAATTTGATGGCTGGCGGCGGGCGCTTCGAGTTCACGCCGCGCAAGTTCTGGAAACTGCCTTTCAAGTCGGCAATCATCAAAGGCGAAGCCTCGTCACGCATGCACAACGTCGTCGCCGCGCTTGAAGGCGCATACGATTCGCAAGTGGAGACCGGTAACTGGCTGGCACACGCCGAGTGGCTCATCAACTTCGCGCATTATTCGCTACCGACAGGCGCCGGTGATATCCGCGGTGGTCATTTGACTGCGCACTTCGCGGCGGTGACGAAGCCTTTGTTGAATGGCAACGTAAGCTTACGATTCGGTGGCTCGTTGGAAGGCGGCAATCGCCAGACCGAGCCGGGCAGCTTGATCATCGCGCCTGACACGGTTCCGAATGCGGCCTTCGGCACGCTCAAGTTTTATGGCGCGCTCGATTCGCGGTTCCGGAATCACATCTTCTCGGCATCGTATGGTGTCGAGATGGGCGCAGTTGGACCAGCGGCACGCGTTGACTGGCACAAACACGTCTTCGATGCGCGGCACCAGTTTTGGTACTCGCTTGGCAATCATCGCCTGCTCGACGTCGAATCGCGTTTCAACCTCGGGCGTCTTTACGTGCCGGGACAAGTCCCTTTGCCCGAGAGATTCTTCGGCGGACGGAATGAAGAATTTCTGATCGCGAATGACGACTGGCAGATTCGTGCAAACCCGGTGATTCGCGCGATTCCCGGCAACCGGTTCTTTCAGACGACCGAGGGTGCCGGAGGACGCGAGTTTTTCAGTTACAACCTCACCGCGGCTTACGGAATCTGGCGCCAGACCCTCGTCCCCGAAGAGCTCACGACTGACGACGATTTCAAATCCGAGCTCGAAGGCGCGATCACGACGGTCACAAACACGCTGCAAAACTATTACTCGTCTAAAGATCCACACTACAACAACGTCGTCGCACAACTGCCCGCCGCACAAACGGCGCTCAATGACCTGAAGACCGCCGTCGCGACTGCGCAGGCGTCACGTCCGGATCAAGAGGAGCTGTTCAAAGCATGTACGCGTGCGGTGAATGGTGGACTGAGACGAATCAACAGTGCGATGACGCCGCAAGGCGCCGACCCGTTTGGCTTGATCGCGTCGGTGCTGTCAGACGATCCCGACGAGATCCAACTGCTGAAAGTTAACCAGACGTGTGAGACCGATTTGAATGGCGTGCTTCACGATGCCAACATTACGGCGGCAACAGGCCGCGTTGAGACACTACGAAAAGCGATGACGGCCGAGTTCAAACAGATCGACGAAGCCCGCGCGCAGAAGCAGGCAACTGATGACCTGGCGTTTACGCGCCGCACTCTCAACACGCTCTTTAACGACGTAAACATTTATTCGATCAGCCCGGTGTTTGTGTTCGACATGGCGCGAATCGGCCCGCGTAACGGCGCGTTTGGCGGCACGCGTTACGGCCCGGGCGCGGGGATACGCTTCGAGCTGGCCACGACGGCGCACTTCACGCTCGGCTACGCATGGAACGTGAAGCAGGGCCCGGGCGAAGGCCGCGGGAATATATTCTTCGCAATTGGAGTTAGAGATCTGTTTCATTGATAATCTTGTCAATCCTGTAAATCCTGTAAATCCTGTGAACCAATGACCATCGCCATTCACGATTTAACCGGAATTCTGCTCCCAACAACCACGCCATTCACCCCCGACGGCCAGATCGCGACAACCGGCATCAGCTCGAATATCAAAGAATGGAGCGCCCGCGGCGTCATCGGCTTTGTTGTCCTTGGTTCGACCGGCGAGCGCGTGCATCTGGACGAGCGTGAGTATCTCGAAGTGATCGAAGTCTCGCGCGCTGCAACCAACTCGGTCTTGATCGCGGGCGCAGGACAACAGAGCACCGTCAATACGATCAAAGAGATCAAGAACGCGGCACAAGCAGGCGCCGAAGCAGTGCTCGTCATCACGCCTTACTTTTATCGTCCAGCCATTACGCAGGAAACGCTCATCAACTATTACACGGCCGTTGCCGATGCGGCGCCCGTGCCCGTGATGCTTTACAGTATGCCGCCGCTCACCGGTATCAAGATCGAACCAGAAACGGTGGCGCGTTTGAGTGAACATCCGAACATCGTCGGCGTAAAGGACAGTTCGAATGATGTGGCTGGCTTTCGTCGCACGGTCGAGCTTTGTCCGGATGGCTTTGCTGTCATGACAGGGAATGGGACAGTGTTGCTCGACGCGTTGCGAGCCGGTGCGACTGGTGGGATTCTCGCGGTGGGATGTGTCGTGCCGGAAGTTTGCGTTGAGATATTCCGTGCGTACGGCATTCAGGATGTCGAACGGGCGGAGAGATTGCAGCAAGAGTTGACGCCGCTCGCATCCGCGGTCACGACAAAGTATGGGATTGGCGGGTTGAAGGCGGCGCTCGATTTTGCCGGGTATCGTGGTGGGGCGGTGCGTGCGCCATTGCGTTCGCCTGATGAGGCCGCACGCGCGGAGATTAAGTCAGTCTTAGACAGGATTTGCAGGATTTCTCAGGATTGACATGTTAATCATGAAACATCTTGTAAATCCTGTCTAACTTTGCGCGTTGCCGCCAGACCTGTAGAATGACTCGGCAGGAGCACCAATCATTTTGAGTACAGCCGAAGCCGCTTGTTATAGCACCCCCGAAGAATCAGGACTGCGCGTAGAAACGCTGCCTTTCGATATAGTCCCGCACCAGTCGCGCCTCTTTCTCGATTACCTTAAAGACCCGGTCGCGCTGCGCAGTTTTTATCCTTCCGCCGTTCGCTTTCATCACGAATTACAGCAACGTGTGCCCGAAGTCTTGAGCGCGTATCGAGTCGATCGCAATCGTGTGTGCGACGCGCTCGCGGCGATGAACCAGCGTTGGGGTGCAGGCGAAGAGACGCTGAAGAATATCGCGCTCCTGCGCGAGCCGGATTGCATCGCGGTGGTTTCCGGTCAGCAGGCGGGTTTGTTTACTGGTCCACTCTACACAATTTACAAAGCTCTTTCGGCTGTAAAACTCGCGGGTTGTTTGCAACAAAGAAACACGAAGGCCGTGCCCGTGTTTTGGATTGCTGCCGAGGATCACGATTTTGCGGAAGTCGCGAAAGCGGAGTTAATCGGGCGTGACTGCCAGCTCAAGAGTGTTGAGGTCACATCTGACATGCATCGTGAGGGAAACCCCGTCGGGCATGTGAAACTCGACGAGTCGATCGATGCAGTTATTGATGAGTTGTTCGAGTTGTTGCCCGCATCGGAATTCGCGGCTGACATGAAAGCGCTCGTGAAAGGCGCGTGGCAGCCGGGTCGCGGCTACGCCGACAGTTTCGCGACGATGATGACTGCGTTGCTCGGTCGTTACGGTCTAATCTTCCTCGATCCACTCGATCCGGAGTTGAAACAGATCGCTGCGCCGCTCTACTCGGAAGCCGCCCGCCGCGCGCCTGAGATCGCTTCAGCGCTCGAAGAACGCAGCGCTGAGCTGGAGCGTGCCGGATATCACGCACAAGTGCTTGCGACCGCGAATTCGTTTCCGCTGTTTCTCCACGATGATACAGGCGCGCGACACGCTGTGGCGCGTGTTGCAAATGGAAAGTACAAAACGAAAGCTGTGGAGCGGGAGTACACAACGGAGGAGCTTGCGGCGCTCGCGCTGGAAAAGCCGGAGCGGTTCAGTCCGAACGTGACGTTGCGCGCGGTGGTCCAGGATTACCTGCTGCCGACGATTGCTTACTACGGTGGCGCTGCGGAGATCGCTTACTTTGCACAGACCGCTGAGGTCTATCGCGTGCTCGAACGACCCGCGACGCCGATCCTGCCGCGTTCGAGTCTGACGATGATCGAGCGTCACACCGGTCGCGTGCTCGAACGATATGACCTCACGCTCGCGGATTTCTTCGAAGGACTCGAGCCGGTGATCAAACGCGTCGTTGAAGAGCATCTTGCGGCTGGCAGTGCGAGGCTCTTCGCCGATGCAGAGCAGAACGTCAACCACGAGCTTGACCGTTTGCGCCAGGAGCTTTCCGCGATCGATCCGACGCTCGCCAGCGCGCTCGAGACGGGACGCAAGAAGATCAACTACCAGCTCGACGGTCTAAAGCAGCGCTTTGTGCGCGCGCAGATGACGCGTGATGAAGCGGCGCACCGGCAGTTGTTGCGCGCGGCCGATCAGATCTACCCGAACAAGGATCTACAGGAGCGTCATATCAACATCACGTCGCTGCTGGCCCGCCACGGCACTTACGTGATCGAATGGATCTTCAACGCGATTAATCTTGGTTCCAACGAACATCAGATCGTTTACCTCTGAGAATGTCGAAAATCCGCGTCCTCGCAGACCACGTCGCCAATCAGATCGCCGCCG
>DASTTS010000239.1:0-17078 GCA_035760085.1 Pyrinomonadaceae bacterium | reverse complement strand
CGCGAGATGACCCGCGTGCCTCCCCATTACTTCGATCACCTGCACCCAACCGTGCGATCCGGCAGGTGTGCGCGAGCGTTCGAGGATTTCCGTGACGTTTCGTAGCGCCGTATCGAAGCCGAGTGTGTAATCAGTCCCGGCGAGATCCTTATCGATCGTCTTGGGAACACCGATAACACGCACGCCCTTTTGCGCCAGTTCCGCAGCCACACCGAGCGTGTCTTCACCACCACACGCAACGAGCGCATCGAGTTGCAAGCGCTCGATGTTTTCGATCACTTCCTGCGAACGATCCGTTGATCGTTCCCCTTTAAAAGGATTCGTCCGCGACGAACCTAGATTCGTGCCGCCATCGCGATCCCAACGACGCACCGTCTCGCGATCAAGCGGCAGCACGTCCGGCAGCGGATTCAACAAACTGCGCCAGCCGTCAAATAAACCAACTACTTCGAGCCCGAGCTCCGAGCCACGATAAACCAAACCTTTAATCGCGGGATTCAAGCCCGGAGCATCACCGCCGCCGGTCAGAACCCCAACACGCTTCACTTCCGCCATCTACAAGTTTTCCTCTTTTTTATAGGACCTATTTCCAAGCGTCCTTGATCAGCACCACGTCGCTCGTGATCACGCCGCGCGACGATACGAGGCTGCCGTCTTTCAACCAGCCAAACGAAAAAATTTTGCCTTCTTCAAACTTTGTTAACTGCTTTGGTGTGCCGCCTTCGATTGGTTGTCCCCACAGATTGTCGATGCCGCCCGCGTGGTCCACGTAAACAAGAAACTTTCCATCACGACTCCAGCGCAGCGGCGTATCCCATTGAACCTGCACGGTCGGCGCAACGTCAAATGTGTTGAATGTCGCACCACCTTCGAAGTTGATCACACTCAAGCGCCAGATCGAATTTTGCTGCTGGTCGTTGTGCCAGAACGCGATCAACTTTCCATCCGGCGACACGGTCGCTCGGATCGCAATGCCATCGGAAATCCTTTCAGGTGTGCCGCCGTCAATCGGAAGCCGCCACAACGTGTAAGGATTGTCGGGATCAGAGTGCTGGTACACGATCCATTTACCATCGGCTGAAAACGTGGGCCACGTGCTTTCAGTCTCCGCAAACGTCAACTGTTTCGGACTGCTACCGTCGCGATTGGTTCTCCAGATCTGAAACACACCGGTGCGGTTTGAATGAAAGACGATGTAACGATTATCGGGCGACACCACCGGCGCATAGTTTCGCCCGCCTGCCGACGTTAGCGGTTTCGGATCGCCACCAGTTACAGACAGCTCGAAGACATCCGCGATGCCGCTCGCGTCCGACGCATACAGAATCTTGTCGTCGGGTGCGACGCTGAGATCATAGTAACGGCTCGTGCCCGAACCGATCGGAACCGGTTTCGACTCATTCGGGCGCAGCAGCCATAGTCGTGACAGGGTTTGTGTTTGAACAGTGATGAGGGCACTGCCGTCCGCGCGTAAGCTCAGCTCGCGGTAGTCACTTAGATCGCTCGTCACCGTCCGCTGTGATCCGTCGCGAAAGAGTTGCCAGATCTGAATAAACGCCGCACCGTGAGCTTTCGCCAGCATGATCACGCTATTGCCGTCCGGATGCGCCGTCACACGACCGAGCTCGTCAAATCTTTGCGGCGCAAGTGGGATATTGCGCTCGGCGCCGTTGCTTAGATCCTTCTCGAGGAGAGTTACGGTGTAGTTGGAAGATGCGTCCTCGAGAAAAGAAGGATCCGAGCTGACGATCGGTAACAGCAGTGTTCGATCGTCTGCGGTCCATTGCGGATGCGACAGCGGATCCCAACCGTAACGCTGCGGCCATTTGCGTGTGCCGAGTACCTGCTCGCCACTACCATCAGCGTTGGAAACGATTAGCGAGTCCGTTTGATTGTTACGATCGAAACGAATGAACGCGAGGCGCTTCCGATCGTGCGACAACGACGGGAGCCCTTGCTGCAACTCCATCCTGATCGCTGTCGCGCCGATTCCGAGTAGCGGCAACCGGAACATTTGTATCGCGTCATTGCGCGCGGATTCCGCATAACCAAAGTAGACGTAATTGCCGTCCGGCGAGAAAGCCACGCCGACGTATCGCCCTTCTCGCGGTGCGATTAACTGCGCATTGCTGTTGATATCGACTTGCCGCAGCCACAGGCTCTCTTTTCCACTCTCGCCGGTTACATAAGCAACGTATTTTCCGTCAGGCGAGATCGCACCCAATAAAGCGTTTCCGTTTGTCGTCAGCTTCGTAACTTCAACTCGTTCAAACGGCACGCGCAGCTTTGGCTCATTGCGTTTAGTGCGAGTATAGAAGACGGCAAAGATAACAGCCGCTAAAAGCAGTGCTCCACTCGCCCATATGATCCACTTCCGGTTCGGTGGGAAAAGATGCTCAACAATCGCCGTAGGCTGGTTTCTTAACTCGTCAGTCTCGGTTTTTCGATCGCGACTTATTGACGCACGTGCGTATTCGCTCGCACCGGATCCTGTCGCGGGCAGGATCGAGCGCTCCAGCATCGAGTTCATTTCCAAATCTTTGCGCAGGCTGCGCAGATCGATCGCCATTTCCTTCACGATCTGGTAGCGCTCGTTACGATCTTTACGTAAGGCTTTTTTGACGATGCGTTCCAGCTCGGGCGGTGCGCCTTCGACGTGTTGAGAAATCGGCGGCTGATCGCGCTCGACGATCGCCACCACCACGTCGGTTGGAGTCTCGCCGGTGAAAGGCGCGCGACCTGACGTCATTTCATACAACACGACGCCGAGTCCCCAGATATCAGTGCGTTCATCGACGTCGACACCACGCGCTTGCTCGGGCGACATGTAAGCCGCCGTGCCGATGACGACGCCCGGTGTGGAGTGAAACAAGAGCGTCGGCATCGTTGTTGTAGTCGCACTCTTGTGACGTTCAGTAAGTTTGGCGAGACCGAAGTCGAGGATCTTCACGTAGCCTTCGGAACGGATGATGATGTTCTCGGGTTTGATGTCGCGATGAACGATGCCCGCGTCGTGTGCGGCAGTCAGGCCGTCGGCAATTTGAATCGCGATATCGAGCACGTCACCGAGCTTCATGGGCTGGTTGCGGATGCGCTGGCGCAACGTCATGCCTTCGACGTATTCCATCGCGATGAACGGTCGTCCATCGTCTGTCTCCCCGATTTCATGAACCACGCACACGTTTGGATGGCTCAAGCGAGATGCGGCTCGTGCTTCCTGTGTGAAACGTCGCAGGCGTTCCGGATCTTTACTGACGAAGGCGGGGAGCACTTTCAAGGCGATGCGACGACCGAGGATCGTGTCCGTGGCGAGATAGACTTCGCCCATGCCGCCTTCGCCGATGAGACTCACGATCTGGTAGTGCTTGATCCGTTGGCCGGGCGTGAGTTTTTGTGAGGTTGCCAGATCGTCGGCTGCGTGGGCGACGGCCGGAGCTTCCATGAAGCTGCCCGCGACCTCGTATGAACGCAGTAACGATTCGACTTCTTCGCGCACGTCACCGTCGCCGTCACAGGCGCGATCGAGAAACGCTTCTCGTTCAGCGCCCTGACGTTCAAGCGCGCCGTCGAAGATCTCCTTCACACGTTGCCAGCGTTGCGAATCAGTGTCGCTCATTATATCTGTGTGATCTGTGGTTAAATTTCTCGACTCAGCTCGCGGTGCAGCCAGGCTTTGGCCATGCTCCAGTCGCGTTTGACGGTGGCGGCGGAGATTCCCATCACTTCCGCCGTCTCTTCAACCGTCAATCCACTGAAGAAGCGAAGCTCGACAACTCTACTCTGCTGCTCGTCAATCGCCGCCAGTCGATTCAATGCTTCATCCAGCGCGACGACATCCAGATCGCGTTCCTTCACGGGAATAGCCGCGTCAGCAAGTGAAACTTTTACATCTGAGCCGCCGCGTTTCGCGCGCTTCTTCGTGCGCGCGTGATCTACGAGTATGCGTCGCATCATCTGGGCCGCGATGCCGAAGAAGTGTGCGCGATTTTGCCATTGCACGTTGCGTTGATCTACCAGGCGCACGTACACCTCGTGAATTAATGCAGTTGTTTGCAAGGTGTGACCGGCTTGTTCTCGACGTAGATAACGCGCGGCCTGACGACGAAGTTCGTCGTAGACGATGGGCATCAGTTTGTCGAGCGCGTCCTTGTCACCGCGACCGTAGCCGACGAGCAGTTCCGTAATGTTTCCCGAAACGTCCGCCATAACGAAAAAGAATCTCACGCAACGACGCCACGGCGCAAAGAAGACCCACGGGCTTCGGGAGCGCTGGCTTCTTCGTTGCGCCGCTGCGTCGTTGCGTGAGAAATCTTTTTTGAGCCCGTTTTGGACGACCTGTCGCGTTCATTAAGTGGAGGTAGTTATGAAGAACAAAACATACAGACTAATCGCCATTTTAGGCATTTTCTTAGGATTCGCGGTCGTGAGCGCGCAGGCACAGGCGCCGAGCAAGGTGGAAGTGAACATTCCTTTCGAGTTCTCGGCAGGTAAAACAACGTTGCAGCCCGGCAGGTACACCATCAAGCGAATGTCCGGCAACAACGTGATGCTGCGAAGTGAGGACGGCGAGTCGAATGTGATTCTCAACGCGCCGGTAACAGACACCTCGAGCAATCCGAACGCTGTCGAGCGATTGGTTTTCGAGAGATACGGCGAACACTTTGCGCTTTCACAGATCTGGTTGACGGCTGACACCGGACGACAGGTTTGGACGAACAAGAAAGGCGCGAAATCTCAGCGCGTTGAAATCGCCCTAAGACGGAATGACGGACGATAGAGCCGGTGAAGACGATTTGCCTCGCGCGCATTACCGAGAGTATTGTTTGCCGCGAGGTGAATCCGATGAAACTTCCGTTG
Source organism: Pyrinomonadaceae bacterium (assembly GCA_035760085.1). Classification (GTDB taxonomy): domain Bacteria; phylum Acidobacteriota; class Blastocatellia; order Pyrinomonadales; family Pyrinomonadaceae; genus PSRF01. The sequence goes on along the minus strand of DASTTS010000239.1, from coordinate 12,221 downwards.
AAACATTTGGCTCTGATTGCAGCACTACTCCTGGCTGCCGGCTCGGCGGTGGCCCAGGAGAGCGCCACAGTCCTGGTCGGCCCTGAGTTAACACGCGTCGTCCCGACCGGCTTTTACTTTCAGGGCCTCAGCGCACCGACCCAGATGCGCAACTCCGCTGCCGCACGCTTCGGCAAAGATCGTTACGTGATCTCAGGTCTCGTCGACACGTCCGGTTATTCCGCTGACGTGAGAGCAAAGTACGTCGGCTTCCTGATCACTGATTCTCCGATCACGCTCAACGGCGAACCGCTGCAACCCGGCGCTTACGGTTTTGGTTTCGCGACTGAAGGAAAACTGACCGTGTTGGATCTTGCCGGAAAAGATCTGATGTCCGTCTCGATCACGAACGACAAAGATCTAAAACGACCGCGCCCGCTAATGATGACCGCCGATGGGAAAGGCGTCAGACTTTACAACGGCAAAAACTACGTCGTGATCGCTGCGCAGTAATTACAGCGATGCGCCAACAGATTGTTTCGTTAGTTTGCATTACTTTGCTGGTTCCGTTTGCGCTGGTCGCGCAGACGCCTCCAAAGAAACCGGACCAACCGATGGGCGGCGCTTCAACCGGAGCGCCCGCCACCTACACCTCGCGACGCACGGTTGGCATCACGGATCCAAACGCGCCTGTTGTTTTTGAAGACGTAACCGACAAAACGTCCCTCGCGAATTTTCGTCATCGCTCAGGAGAAGCGGCTAAAGACTACATCTTTGAAACACCTTCAGGTGGCGTCGCGATCTTTGACTACGACTCCGACGGGCGCCCCGACATCTACCTCGTAAACGGATCCACAACCGCGGCCATGCGTGGGAAAGAAAAGGCGCCGCGCGCCGCGCTCTATCGAAACCTCGGCAACTGGAAGTTTGAAGACGTCACGGAGAAAGCGGGCGTTGGAAACGAGCGCTGGGGAATGAGTGTCGCTGTCGGTGATTACAACAACGACGGCCGCCCGGACATGTTTGTCGGCAACTTCGGTGTCTCGCGTCTTTATCGCAACAACGGCGACGGCACGTTCACCGATGTCGCAGAGAAGGTTGGCGTCGCGCGCAAAGGTTGGAGCACAGGCGCGAGCTGGGGCGATTACGATGGCGATGGCCGTCTCGATCTCTTCGTGCCGGGTTACGTGCAGATCGATCTCGCGAACCTGCCGCCGAGTCCGAGTGAAGTCAACAAAGACGGCGGTGTTGGTCAGAACTACTGCCAGTTTCGTGGTGCGCCGGTGATGTGTGGTCCACGTGGTCTTACTGGTGAAGGCGACACGCTCTACCACCAGAAGCCCGATGGCACGTTTGAAGATGTGAGCGTGAAGGCCGGTGTAAGCGATCCGGAGAAGTATTATGGTTTCAGCTCCGCGTTCGTTCATGTTAATGACGACAAGCTGCTGGATCTGATCGTCGTTAACGATTCGACGCCGAATCAACTTTATATCAATAAAGGCAACGGCACGTTTGAGGAGATCGGTTACCCGTCAGGTGTCGCGCTGAATGAGAACGGGCGCGAGCAAGCGGGGATGGGGCTCGCGGTTGGTGATTACGACAACGACGGACGCATCGATTTTCACATCACCAACTTTTCAGACGACTCGAACACGCTCTATCACAACGACGGTGACGACAATTTCACGGACGTGACTTTTCAAGCAGGACTGGGCGAGGTTTCGATTCCGTTTCTGGGCTGGGGCACGAGTTTTCTCGACTTCGATAACGATGGCTGGTTGGATCTGTTTGTAGTGAATGGTCACGTTTATCCGGCGGTGGATGCGCACCAGTGGGGAACGAGTTACGCGCAACAGGCGCTGCTCTTTCGTAATCTCAAGGGGAAGTTTGAGCGCGTCGGGGCGCCGCCGGGCAATGCACTCGCGAATGCGTGGCCGGGACGAGGCTTAGCCATTGGCGATCTCGACGGTGATGGTCGACTTGATCTAGTGATCAATAATCTTGATGCGAAGCCGGTGCTGTTGCGGAATACTGCGGCGACGAGTGGCCACTGGCTGGGCCTGCGATTGATCGGCGACGTGACGAAGAAAAGTCCGCGCGATGCAACCGGAAGCGTAGTTTATGTGACAACAGGCTCGGTACGGCAACGACAGGACGTTTTTAGCGGTGCGGTGTTTTGTTCGCAGAACGACATGACGTTGCACTTCGGTTTGGGTACAGCGACGAAGATCGATAAACTCGAAGTCAAATGGCCGGACGGAAGCGTCGAATCGTTCGACGTCCCCGCGGTTGATAAGATAATCACGATCACTCAGGGTAAATCCTGTAAATCCTGTTAATCTTGTAATCCTGTAAAGGATTGACGTAAACATCACGTGCGACGACTAGATCTAAGAAAAGCGCAAGCAGCGCGACTCAACACGATCCGCGATATCAATCGCCAGATCGTCTTGAACTACGTGCGCGAGCGCGAACCAATCTCGCGCGCGGAAATTGCTCGCGAGACAGATCTACAGCGCTCCACCATCTCAGCCATCGTCGAAGATCTGAAAACCGAAGGACTCGTCGAAGAAGTCGGGGAAGGCGAGTCAACGGGCGGTCGCCGTCCCACTTTGCTGAAACTAAGAGCCGCCGGTCCCATCGCGCTCGGCGTCTCGATCACGCCCACATGCACCACGATCGCCACCAGCGATCTCGCCGGCCGCGTCATCGATCAGGAAGAGTTTCTGACTGACGCCGGCAAGACGCTGGGCCAGATGATCGAGGTGATTCACGCATTCACCGAACGCTACAAAGGTTCGATCGAGGGTGTCGGCGTGAGTCTACCGGGCCTCGTCGATCCATCAACCGGCACCGCGCTTTACATTCCTTACTTTCTCTGGCGCGATCTTCCGATCTCGGAAATGATCTCGAACGCCGTCGGCCTGCCGGTCGTGATCGACAACGACGCGAACGCCGTCGCACTTGCTGAGCTGTGGTTTGGTCGACCGGAAGTCAATGACGCGCGCGATTTCATCCTCGTACTCGTTGCGGAAGGCGTCGGCACGGGAATCATCTTCGACGGCCAGGTCTATCGCGGCCGGCACGGCGCCGCGGGTGAGTTTGGACACATGGTCATCGGCAGCGGCGCGCCGGTGCCGTGTTCGTGTGGTGGTCTCGACTGCTGGGAAGCTTTCTCTTCGGAGCGCGCTGCGATCGCGCGTTATCTGAAACTGTCCGGAGGATCGAGCCAAACAACATTTATCGAAGTCGTGGATCGTGCCCTTGCGGGTGAAGCAAACGCGAAGACGGCCCTTGTCGAGACTGCGCGCCAGCTCGGTGTCGGCATTTCGAACCTCATCATCGGTTTCAGTCCTGAGGCGGTCGTGGTTGGAGGCGAGATCGCGCGCGCGTGGGACCTGATCGAGAGCGGTTTGACCGAGACAATTGCCAACAGCGTCCGCCGCGGTCTACCGTCCGCACGCATTTTGCCCTCGACTTTGGGCGAAAAACCTACGTTACGAGGCGCGCTCAGCCTCGTCCTGGCAAGTAAATTTGCCGCCGCCTTCGCCGCCTAAGAAATTTTCCTAAAAAACTGTTGACAGCCGGAGAGATCTATACTAAAAACTTCGTTCGCTGAGACAACAAAGCACCTGCACGCCGTTATATCTGCTATTCCGCTTTTGAGGACCGAGAAAAATGAGAAAGCTAGCCGCTTCTTCTGCACCGCTATTTCTGCTCGCACTGCTGATCATCACTTCTGCCATCGTCGCCGTTGCCCAGAGTAACAAAGGCGCGATTGTCGGCACGGTCAAAGACCCCAATGACGCACTCGTTGCCAAGGCCCAGGTCAAAGTCACGAGTGTGAAGACTGGAGAGGTTCGTACCACTGACACGAGCGATGACGGTACTTACACAATCACGAACCTCGAGCCCGGACCATACAACGTCACCGTCGAGGCCAGCGGTTTTCAAACGGTGACGTTTGAGGCAGTGCAGGTTGAGACAAACGCACGCCTGCCGCTGGATGTGAAGTTTGCGAGTATCGCGACGAGTAGTGCTTCGGTGACGATCACGGCGGAGTCAGCACCGCTGGTTGAAAGTGAAACGAGCGTGCGCGGCGATCTCATCACGGGAAAAGAAGTAACTGATCTTCCGATACCGCAGCGGAACTTTACGCTTCTGGCGCAACTGTCGCCGGGCGTGACGCGACCAAACCTCGGTTTGCTCGGTGGCGGCGGCAATTTCGTCGAAGGTGGCGGTGGTCGCAACAACACCGAATCGACGCGGTTCCGCGAATCCGGCGGTTCAGTGATGGTTGTGAACGGCGCGCGCGCGACGAACAACAACTTCACGCTCGACGGTGTCGATAACAACGAATCGCAGTTTGGCCAGATCGCAATCTATCCGAATCCTGACGCGATTGCCGAGTTCAAGATCGAGACGAGCGTTCCCTCGGCGGAATCCGGACGCGCCGGCGGCGGAATTGTCTCGACGACTTTCAAATCAGGTGGTAACGATTTTCACGGCACCGCCGGAGAGGTTTACCAGGGTCGTTTCCTGAGCGCGGCGGCGGCGAAGTTTGACGATCCGAATTCGCAGCCGGTACCAAACTACGTAACCCATAACTTCTACGGCACGATCGGTGGTCCAATTTTCTTACCACATTTCGGTGAAGGTGGGCCGGCGCTGTATAACGGCCGCAACCGCTCGTTCTTCTTCTTCTCGCTCAATGGCCAGCGAAACAGCACGCCAATCTTCGGCGGCGCAGGCGATCCGCTGGGCGTGCCGGTGCCGACCGCGAGAATGCGTGTTGGTGATTTTGGAGAGTTGTTGCAGCCAGGAACGACTCGCACTTACCGGCTCGCGAGCGGCGGCAACGTCGTCGCACCGATCGGCACGATCTTCGCTCCGAACGGTACTCCGATCCCTGGTAACGATCTGCGCAATTGTCCGAGTTGTGGTGGCTTCTCGCCCTTCGCGCGGAACTACTTGAATTCATTCCCGCTGCCGAATCTCGCAGGCATCGGCCGGAACTTCGAGACGAACCGCAAAGAGCACGCAGTCGTCGACAGCTACGACATCCGCATCGATCATCGCATCACTCAAAACAACAACTTCTTCGCCCGTTACAGCAAATCCGATACGGCCCGCCAGCGCGACAACTTCTTCCCGCTCGGAACTTCGCCGACCGGTAACGATCTGCCGGCTGGTCCATCTGCGGGTGACGAGTTTGGTAACACCAAAGGTTTCACAATGGGCGACACGCATGTGTTCTCGCCTTCAGTCGTCAACGATGCGCGCTTCGGTATAAACCGCGTGAGCATCGGTATTTTCAACACAGGCGTCAACGGCACTGGCGGATTCAGTCCGACCGTCTCCGCAAATCTTGGCGCTCCAAATATCAATCTCGGTCCAAACAGCAGTGGTATCGTCCTCGTGGGCATTGTCGATGAGTTAAACGGAACCGATCGCGCTGCGGAGTTCACCGGGGACGGCGGTCCGTTCTACTTCCTGTCAAATAACTTTCACGCCGCTGACGCGGTCACGGTGGTCAAAGGGAACTCGACTTACAAGTTTGGCGGCGATTATCGGTTACGCCAGACCAGCGTCTTTGACGGCGGTCGCAACGGTGGCACTAAGGGTAACTACCAGTACGGCACCACTAACAGCGGTTTCGTTTCCGGCAACTATAACGGTATTGGACCAAATGATACGGGTTCGGCACTCGCCAACTTCCTGCTCGGGTACCAGCCCGGTTTTGTGACCCGCGGAGACCCGGGTGGTCCGTACTTCCAGTCAAGCAAAGAGATGTCTTTCTTTGTACAGGACGACTGGAAGGTCAACACCGATCTAACTTTGAACCTCGGCCTGCGTTACGACATCTTTACCGCGCCGACAGAGCGTTTTGATCGCCAGGGCAATTTCGTTCCGGCTACAAGGACGATCCAGATGGCCGGCGAAAACGCGCCCGGTGGCCGGGATCTCGCCAACACCGACAAGAACAACTTTGGACCACGTATCGGCTTTGCTTACAGCGGATTGAAAGCAGATAAGACGTTGGTGCTGCGCGGAGGCTACGGTTTGTTGTATGCGGTTGACACCAATCTTACGCAACCGCTCACTTCAAATCCGGGTACTGGCGCCGCGAGCTTTGCCTGCACACCGATAACCAGTCCCTCGGGTTGTCCGGCAGTTTTCCGGGCTCGCAATCCTTTTGATAACGGAATCCCGACGGCGCCAATTACTGTGGCCGCTCCGGGTGCAAATTTCGCTGCCCCGACCGGTGGCGGTCTCATTCTTTTCAACGATCCGGACCACAAGGATGAGATGTATCACCAGTACAACTTCACCATTCAGGACGAGTTTCGACCCGGCTGGCTCGCCGAAGTTGCTTACGTAGGTTCGATTGGTCGCAATCTCCTTGTGCTTCAGAATATTGGTACCAGCAACGATCAGGGTGGACCAGGATCACGAGAAGTAGTGCTGGTGAGTGTTACGAACAACAATTCGATCACGGCGACGCGTTATATCGGCAAATCGAGTTACAACTCGCTGCAAACCAAGCTGGAAAAACGGTTCGGTAAGGGACTGGCCATGCTGAGCTCTTACACATGGGCCCATGGCATAGATGATACTCCTGGCGCCGTCTGCGGAAACGGTGCGGGAGCTCGCGATTGCGGTCCTGATGATCCGACGAGACGGCAGCTCGAACGAGCTAGTTCAGACACTGACGTCAGGCACCGGTTTACGTTTTCGAACGTTTGGGATCTGCCTATCGGTCGTAACAGGCGTTATGGCGCGGAAATGCACAAGGCGCTCGATGCTGCTGTCGGTGGTTGGCAATTCAACAACATCATAACGTGGCAGACTGGTCCGGTTTATAACGTCACGTGCGATGGTGGGCGCGTAGATCTGATCGGGGATCCAACTCCAACTCAGGCTGACAGGGATCAGGGACGCGAACTCAATCGTAACGCCTTTCGCTGCTCAACTACGAGAGTTTTTGCCGGGGATCCGCCGGTTAGCGATACTGTCACCAGAACCGCTTTCCCCAACATTGGCACGCTCGGCCGCAACGTCTTCCACGGACGGCAACAATTTTACTGGGATGCGTCTCTCTATAAGAATTTCCCGGTCAGCGCGATCAGCGAGGCTTTCAATATTCAGTTTCGCTTCTCGGCTTACAACGTGCTGAATCACGTGAATCGTTCGTTCCCGAATGGCGACCTTAATAACGCGAACGATTTTGGAAAGGATACGAGCGAGCAGCGACGGCGGCAGATGGAATTCTCCCTCAGGTTCATCTTCTAACGAGTTTTTTCGCCACGAAAGGCACATAAAGCACAAACGTCTCTCCCGAAGCGTTTGTGCCTTTTGTGCTTCTTGCGGCTAATATTCCGGGATGTTTTTACTTCGTTGTCTACTTCTGCTTTCCCTTGCGCTCACGGTTTCTGGTGCGCCGCAGCGTACTTCGGGGACTGTCGATACGTTGCTGAGCGACGCAGGGGCGCTTGTTCAGGCCGGAAGATTAGAGGAAGCAGAAGCCGCGACGCGCAAGATCCTCACCACTCATCCGCGAAATGCTGAAGCGCACAGTCTGCTCGGAGTGATTCTCGATCAGCGTGGTGCGACTGCTGAGGCTGAGAAAGAGTACGGCGCCGCGTTGCGTTTGAAACCAAAGCTCGTCAGTGCTTTGTCGAATCTCGGTGTCCTGCTGGCGCGAACAAATCGCACGACTGAGGCGATCGCAAAGTTTGAAGAAGTTCTTCGATTCGATCCAAACCACGAGAAGGCGATCTTCAATCTGGGAGCTTTGTACGCGGCGAGTGGAGACTACAAACGCGCGGCTCCGCTGTTGGAGAAAGCCGCGGGCCAGGATCCGAGAATGCTTTTCACGCTCGCACTACGCCTGGCGGAAGCACATGAATATGAGGGTGCGGTGCGGCTGTTTCAACGCACTAACGAACTGCGACCGCAGACGTACGAAGTGCTCTACAACCTCGGCATCGCGCTTTACAACCTTGACCGTCTCGACGAAGCACAACAGGCACTCTCGTCAGCGTCAGCTTTGAAGCCCGGCGAAGCAGAGCCGTACTACCGTCTCGGATTGATCGCATCCGCTCAGGACGATACGAAGGCTGCTTTGCTGCATTGGACCAAGGCGCTCGAGCTGCGGCCCGTGTTTCCTGAAGTCAACTTCATGATTGGTGAAGAGTTGCTGAAGAAGCAGTTTGCGGAGAAGTCGGTTGAGTTTTACGAAAAGGCACTCGAGCAGGCGCAGGGTCAGCTTGTGTATTTCCTGCGGCTCGGTGTGGCGAACATACGTGCGAAGCGGTACGCGCGCGCGTGTGATGTCTTCACCACCGCGGTGCAACGCTATCCTGACAATGCAAATCTCCACTTTCTGCTCGGCTACTCTGCGCGGGCTGCGGGGCAGTATGACCAGGCAGTCATGGCGCTTCGACAGGCACTAAAGTTAAAGCCTGACAATGCAGATGCCTTCGCTAGTCTCGGTTACATCGCGAGTCAACGTGGCGAGAACGTCGAGGCTGAGCAGTTGTTGCGGCGTGCGATCGCGCTCGATCCGAAAGGTTTTCCGCCGTATCACGATCTGGGGCGGCTGCTGGTGAAGTTGAAACGATACGAAGAGGCGGTGCCCTTGTTGACGCGCGGTATTGAGCTGAACGCGAAAGATCCTGGAGTTCACTACCAACTCTTTCTCGCATACTCGCGGTTGAAGCGGAAGGACGAGGCTGACAAAGAGTTGGCGGAGTTCAAGCGATTGGATGATGAAGTGAACCGTCATGGTGCGACGCCACTGACGCCGATGAAGGATGGAGAAAGTTTACCGCCGCTGCCGGTTGTCGCAGCAGGCGATAGCGCCAAGCCGCGGACGCCTAAAGATTGATTTCTCACGCAGCGGCGCAACGGCGCAGCCAAAGCCTCAAAGGGGAATTACAAGTCTCGAACAAATCGCTGCGACGTTGCGCCGCCGCGTGAAAAAACTGAAACCATTGCGAAAACGACGAACAATTCTGCGCTGGCTGACTCCTCTGTATTTATTTTTTACTGTTGCGAGCTTTGCGCAATCTCCGTCAGTCACGAAAGTCGATCCACCTTCATGGTGGACCAGGTACACGATCCATCCAGTCAGGCTTTTAGTGCGTGGCACGAACCTCCGCGGCGCACATGTGCGTCCTTTAAATCCTGAGCTGCGCGCGTCGGTAGTCTCAATTAACGAACAAGGAACATATCTTTTTGTAGACCTCGAGATCAGTCCATCGCTAAGTCCGGGCCGGTATCCGTTGCTGCTCGAAAGTGCGAGCGGTAGCACGATGATCCCGTTCACTCTTGAAGCGCCGCTCAATACGCAAAGCAACTTTCAGGGAATTACGAACGACGACGTGATCTATCTGATCATGATCGACCGTTTCGCCGATGGCGATTCATCAAACAACGCTCCGAAAGGCTCTCCACCAGAAGCAAACGATCGCAACAACCCGCGTGGCTTTCACGGCGGCGACCTGCGCGGCGTCATCAATCAGCTTCCATATCTGAAAGATCTCGGCGTCACTGCGCTCTGGTTAACTCCGTGGTACGACAACTGGAACGGTGTGAATCGCTGCGACAAACCGTGGTGCCCGAACACGTATTACCACGGCTATCACGCGATCGATTATTACGCCGTTGAAGATCGTTTCGGCAACATCGCGACCTTGCGCGAGCTGGTCCAGAAAGCACACGCACTCGGCATCAAGATCATTCAAGATCAAGTGGCAAATCACGTCGGCTCGCAGCATCCGTGGGTCAAGGATTCGCCGCTTCCGAACTGGTTTCACGGCACACTCGCGCAGCACCAGCTCAACAGGTTTCGCAACAGCGTGCTGCTCTCGCCGCACTCGAACCAACTCGACATACGCAACACCCTCGATGGCTGGTTCAGCGACGATCTTCCTGACATGAACCAGGATGAGCCGGAAGTCGCGCGATACGAGATACAGAATGCGTTGTGGTGGGTTGGCATGACCGGTATCGATGGCATTCGCCAGGACACCATCCAGTACATGCCGCGCTCCTTCATTCGCGATTTGTCTCTGGCGCTGCATCGACAGTATCCGAAGCTGTGGATGGTGGGCGAAGTGTTTGAGCGTGATGCGGCGCACACCGCGTTCTTCATCGGCGGTCACACGGGTCGCGACGGCATCGATACGAAGCTCGATTCGGTTTTTGATTTTGCGCTGTGGAATGCGTCGCTCTCTGTGTTCACGAACAAGGCGCCGATGCGTTTTTTGCCGAACCAGTTGAAATACGATGGGCTTTATCCCGATGCGTCAAAGGTGACGGTGCTCGCGAACAACCACGACACGATGCGGTTCATGTCGCTCGAAGGTGCGACGATGGCGGGCGCGAAGATGCACGTCGCGTTTGTGTTGAGTGTGCGCGGGATTCCGCAGCTTTATTCAGGCGAAGAGATCGCGATGGAAGGGAAGGAAGATCCTGATAATCGTCGTGATTTTCCGCGCGAGGCGTTTAAGGCTGAGGGGCGCAAGCCGAAAGAGCGCGAGATGTTTGACTGGACGCGCGCGTGGATCAAGTTGCGGCGCGAGCACGCCGCGATGCGATCAGGGACGCTGATCGATTTGTTTGTTGATGATGAGACGTATGTTTTTGCGCGGCAGCTTGGGGCGGAGACGATCGTTGTCGCATTCAACCGTGAGGATCGGCAGAAGCACATGAGTGTGCCGGTTGGGATGATTGGAGTGAAGGATGGTGTGACGTTGAGAGCGTTGATTGGGGATGCGAGTTCGCGAGTAGAGAACGGGCAGGTTGTGTTGCCACTTCCGCGGCACGGCGCGGCGGCGTGGAAAGCTTTTTAGACGGGATTTGCACGATTTTTCATGATTAACGAGAAAAGACTCAGCGGGATCTTGTTGCACCCGACGTCCTTACCGGGGCCGTACGGGATTGGGGATCTGGGACCGGAGGCGTACAAGTTTGTCGATTTTCTGGTCGCCGCGGGACAGAGTCTTTGGCAAGTGCTACCGCTTGGTCCAACCGGATATGGCGACTCACCTTACGCGTGCTATTCGGCTTTCGCGGGCAACACACTCCTCGTCAGTCCCGAACAGTTAATCAAAGAAGGCTTGCTTGACTCTGCGTTACCTCTTCGTCCTTTGCGCCCCGGCGGTGAACAGGATCTCTCTCACCGCCGAGACGCAGAGGACGCAGAGGCTACGCAGAGGATTAACTTCGGAGAAGTACATCAACATAAAGACCAGATATTGCGTCGCGCGTACGAACGTTACACCAAAACCACTGACACATCTCTTCGCAGCGCCTTCGAAACCTTCGCCCAGCAACACGCACACTGGCTCGAAGATTACGCACTCTTCCGCGCTCTCAAAGATGCGCACGGCGGCGTTGCGTGGCACGAGTGGGAACCGGCGTTTGTTCGTCGCACGCCCGCCGCACTTGAGCGCGTGCGCGACGAGCTGCGTGAACAAGTCGAAGCGCACATGTATTACCAGTTTCTCTTCTTCCGGCAGTGGTTTGCTTTGAAGACTTACGCCAACGAGCGCGGTATCAGCATCATCGGCGATCTGCCGATCTTCGTCGCGCAGGACTCAGCGGATGTTTGGACCAACCCCGAGCAGTTCAAGCTCGATGAGAAGGGCAAACCCGTCGTCGTCGCCGGCGTGCCGCCCGATTACTTCAGCAGTACCGGTCAGTTCTGGGGCAATCCGCTTTATAACTGGGACCACATGCTTGCCGACGGTTTCAAGTGGTGGATCGAGCGCGTGCGGGCAACACTCACCGTAGTCGATATCGCGCGTGTGGACCACTTCCGCGGCTTCGCGGCGTGTTGGGAAATTCCGGGCGGCGACGAAACTGCCGAGCGTGGCCAGTGGGTTGAAGCGCCTGGGAAAGAGCTGTTCACCGCGATTCGCAACACACTCGGTGAGCTGCCGATCATCGCCGAAGATCTCGGCGTGATCACGCCTGATGTGGTTGCGTTGCGTGACGAGTTCGGCTTTCCCGGGATGCGCATTCTTCAGTTTGGTTTCGGCAGCGATTCGAAGAACATCGATCTGCCGCACAACTACGTTCCGAACGTTGTTGCTTACACAGGCACGCACGACAACGACACGACTGTCGGCTGGTTCAACAGCGTCGCCGGCGAAGGCTCAACGCGCACCGCGGAACAGATCGAGTCCGAGCGGAAGTTCTGCATGGATTACTTGAACACTGACGGTAAAGAG
>DASTTS010000238.1:0-19682 GCA_035760085.1 Pyrinomonadaceae bacterium | reverse complement strand
TCGTCACTCGATTCCATCACTTAAAACACGAACGTCGCACCGGCCCTGCCCGTTCTCCCCGGCGTGCGAAAGCCACTCTCGAAATATTCCCGATCGAAAAGATTGTCAACATATCCGAAGAACCGCAATTGCCGTCGATCGTCACCCAACGGTAACGAATAGCTCGCGCCGACATCAGCCTTCGCAATTCCTTTGAATCGATAACCACGGCTCGTGAACGTCCCGGGATCGAAGACTGCACCGATATAATCACTTGACGCGGAAAAATCAAAATTGATTAGGACGCGACGGCCAACATGCTGTGTCGCCACGATTGAGAATTGATGATCCGGAATCACGAGCGCGCGTATCGTTCCCGGCACTTGCGGCGTGCGTTGCTGTGCCTTTGTAAACGTATAGGCAGCAGTGAGATTCAGCGTCCGGAACGGAGTTGCGCGCAACTCAACTTCAGCACCACGCGCGATGCCGCCGTCGGTGTTGAGATACCCGCCAAAGCGGCCGAAGGGATCGGTCGTGAAATCGATCAAGCCGGAGAAGTCGAAGATGATGATCCGGCGCAGCTCCGTGTAAAAGTAAGTTGCCGACGCGCGCACACGATTGTTCGCAAACGTCTGATCAATTCCAGCATCGAAGGCGAGCGACTGTTCCGGCTTCAAACGCGGATCGCCGAAAACCGAGTAACCAAAGAAACTGTCGAACGCCGTTCCAAAGCGCTCAAACAGCGAAGGCGCGCGATAACCGTTGCCGATGTGTCCACGTAACTTCGTGCTGGTCGAGCCGCTCGAGAGAAACGTGTAAGCAATTGAGCCATCGCCTGTGTAAGCCGTTGGCGGCGACTGAAATGTAATCCCCGTGTAAGGCGCCGACGCGGTGGGCGTAAACACCGGTTGCTGCAATCTGAATAACTGCGTGCGGAACGCAGCCGCTATCTGCAAACGATCGTCGAGGAAGCGCAGTTGGTCCTGAACGAACAAAGAATGGCTTCGTTGCGAAACATCGACGTCCGAGTTATCAGCAGGATTGACTTGAAACGACGGGTTCGCAAAACTCTCACTCTCAAATTCGTACCCGCCGGTGATGTAGTTGACACGTCCGGCGCGTAGGTCGACACGCGCGTTCAGAGTGTGAATTCGCGCATCGAAATCGGATCGCGTGGTGCCGCCAAATGGTTGAAAACCGACGCCGAGTGGTCCATTGATACCACTGCGGTTGCTCGCGAGACCCTGGTAACTGATCGTGTAGCCAAAAGCTTCAGTGGGCCGGTGTGTGAAAGTGAGTGCGCCGTCGAAGAAGTTTGCTTCACGCAAGTTGTCAGGATCGTTTGCGGCCGGAATGAAAGTGGCAGCGCCGATAGCCAGGTCTGAAGACGGCACACCCGCTTCGAAGCGAAGTTGTTCTGCGCGAGACAAGGGAATTGCTTCGATGATGCCGGTTGGCGGTAGATTGCCGACGCCTTCCGGATTGTTATTCAACTGTAAGCGCGACTTGCCTGTGTAGATCCGACCGGAGAGAGTAGTAGTGGGCGTCAAACGGAAGAGAATACGTCCTTGCCCGCTCGTCGTGCGAGCCTCGTCCTCTTCGTCGACGCCGCGCGTGACGTTGAAGAACGAAAGGCCGCCGCTGTAAACGATGCGATTATTTCGTGCCCCGCCAGCAAGCTGCGCGCGCGTACGAAAAAGACCGAGACCTCCGCCCTCGCCGAGCACGCTGCCGTTAATTGGACCACCACCTTCATTCGTCACGATATTCACCACGCCGCCGACCGCGTTTGAGCCGTACAATGACGAACCCGAGCCACGCAGCACTTCAATGCGACTGACGTCAGTCACGATCAAGTCTTCCAGAAAACCCGAAGCATCGCCTTGCGGCGCAGCGGCGTCGCGAAAGCGTATACCGTCGATCAGGACAGCCGTGTCTTCGCTAGGCAGACCGCGCGTTTTGATCGAGGTTAGCGAGCCTGGTCCACCTAGTTGCTGCACGCGCAAGCCGGGCACCACTCGCAGCGCCTCGGGTATCGCGAGCTCGTTGCGCTCCTCGATCTCCTGATCGGCGACGACGGTCAGTGCTTTTGACACTTCATCGACCGTCTGTGGTGTATCAGACGCCGTGATCACCACGGTGCTGCGTAAACCGGCGAGCTCTAACCTGGTGTCGAGCGTCGTCGTCTTGCCGCGTTCGACCTTGAGCGTGGTTGCAGACGCGCGCGCAAAGCCGGCGGCCTCGGCTTCGATGAGATATTCACCTGGAGCGAGATCCTTGAAATGATACTCACCATTCGCATCTGTCACGGTCACAAGATTGAAACTGCGATCGCGACTATAGAGCCGGACCGTCGCGCCCGGCAGATTCGCACCGCGAGGATCTCTTATGTAAACAATGATTCCGCCGCTGTCACTTGTTGTTTGCGCCTGGATCGCGATGCCTGCGAGGACCAGCAATATCGAAACAATAATCATCTTCATGGATTTTGACTCTTTCCAAACACAAACAATTTTGTGTTTTTGTGCCTTTTTGCGGCTAAAAACAAAAAACGCCCTCGATCTCCACTGGAAGATCGAGGGCGTCTAAACTCGATGTTTATAAAAGGTAGGTTGGCTACCTGATTTACTCTGACGCCACTGGCTCTTTCCCGGAGCTGATGTGGTCGCTTCCGTTGCAGCAGGCAAGGTTTCCTGACTTCCGGCGCATAGCTTCACGGCCTTCCCAATCTCGCGTGGAGATCAGTGACGTGATGTGATGCTATGCAATTGCCGGTACACAGTGGCGGGAACCGTCCGGGCATTTCACCCAACTTCCCTTGTCGCCCCTCATGGGCACCTGCGACGGTCCAACCCGACTAGGTCGAGTTGGATTAGCGATTGCTAAGTTAAAAAGAACAGGTTTGCGAGGCGACACTCTATGCCTCAGCACGCACGCGTGTCAAGACGCGAAGATTGAATTGATGGTCCGGTAGTCAACCGCGCACTCCAACGTCCCACGGATTCGGAATGATGAGCGCGTCCTCGTGTAAAGTAGTTTTTACACAGGATTGCATGATTCGCAGGATTCACATAATGTAATCTTGAAAATCCTGTAATCCTGTCTAAAAACTAACCAGGGAGCTCGATAGATGAAGAAAATCTCGAGGCGGACGTTTGCAAAACTTGCCGGCGGAGCGGCGCTCGTTTCTACCACGGAACTGCCTTCGCTCGGATCTAATCGCGCTACTCAGGACGCGCCACGCTCTAACACCGGACGCGAATTCCCGCCCGGCTTTCTCTGGGGAACCGCAACCGCCTCGTACCAGGTTGAGGGCGCCGTCAAGGAAGACGGTCGTGGTCCGTCCATCTGGGACACCTTTTCACACACGCCCGGCAAAGTTAACAACAACTCAAACGGCGACGTCGCAAACGATCACTATCATCTTTACAAGAGCGACGTGCAGTTGATGAAGGCGTTGGGTTGTAAAGCGTATCGCTTCTCGATCGCCTGGCCGCGCGTATTTCCGAACGGTGATGGACCACCAAATCCGAAAGGTCTCGATTTCTACAACCGGCTCGTCGACGAGTTGCTCGCAAACGACATACAGCCTTACGCGACTCTCTATCACTGGGATTTGCCGCAGTCGTTACAAGATCGGTTTGGTGGTTGGGAAGGTCGCGATACCTCGAAAGCTTTTGGAGACTACGCAGGTTACGTCGCCGCGCGTCTCACAGATCGAGTGAAACACATCTTTACGATCAATGAGTTTGGCGCCTTTATCGAGGTCGGCTATCGCTGGGGCATACACGCGCCCGGTCTCAAGCTTACCGGGCTTCGTCTCAACCAGACGCGCCATCACGCAGTGCTTGGTCATGGTCTTGCCGTGCAGGCGATTCGCGCGAGTGCGAAGAGTGGGACGAAGATTGGTCTCGCTGAGAACATCGCGATTCCGGTGCCGGTCATTGAGACTCTGCCAAACGTTCTGGCAGCGGAGCGCGCGATGCGCGAGATGAACGCGCAGTATCTGACGGTGATCATGGAAGGGAAGTACACGGACTGGTATTTGAAGTCTGAAGCTGAGAATGCGCCGAAGTTCACCCCTGAAGATTTGAAGATCATCTCGAGTCCGCTCGACTTCGTTGGCATAAATGTTTACTCGGGCCAGTTTGTGCGTGCTGATGAGACAGCGCCGGCAGGCTTCACGCATGTTTCGCATCCGAAATCGCATCCGCACGCGCCGTCGCCGTGGCTCCTCATCGTGCCTGACTCGCTTTACTGGGGACCGCGTCACGTGGCGAAGCTTTGGGGCGCGAAGGAGATCTACATTACCGAGAATGGTTGTTCGGCTGCGGATGATCTGTCTGCGGACGGGCGCGTCTACGACACGGATCGCGTGACGTACTTGCGGAGTTATCTCACGCAGTTGCGTCGTGCCACGGCGGATAACGTGCCGGTGCGCGGATATTTTCTGTGGAGTTTGATGGACAATTTTGAGTGGGCCGACGGGTACACGAACCGCTTCGGCATTCACTACGTTGACTATGCGACACAGAAGCGCACGCCCAAGCTGAGCGCGAATTTCTACCGCGAGGTCATCGCCCGCAACGCGATTGTCTAAAGTATTAACCACGGATTACACAGAAAGAAATCCGATTTCCAATCCGTGTAATCCGTGGTTAATGGGTGTATACTCGTCGCCCCCGAATTCTGAACACACAAACAAACTCATGAAACCGAAAACTGTCGCAGATCCTGTAGGCGAGTTTTATACAAATCACCCTTACCCACCTCCACTCGAAAATCTCGATCGTGTGCGTGACATGTGGCAGGACGAAAACGTCCATCGTGCCGAGTTTCACCTGCTCTGGCCCCACAAGGAATATCGTGCTGACTTCAACGTCCTGATTGCCGGGTGCGGAACGTGGCAGGCCGCAAAGTTCGCGCTCTGTCATCCTGCTGCACGCGTCGTTGGGATCGATATCAGTCCGACCAGTCTCAAACACACTGAAGCACTGAAACAGAAGTATGACGTGTCGAACCTGGAAACACGGCAGTTGCCGATCGAGAACGCCGCCGACCTGGACCAGCGCTTCGATCTCGTCATTTCCACGGGCGTGTTGCATCACCTCGTCGATCCCGATGCGGGTTTGCGCGCGCTTAGATCTGTGTTGAATGAAGACGGTGCGATGTACCTGATGCTGTACGCGCCTTACGCTCGCACCGGCGTTCACATGCTTCAGGATTATTGCCGCAGGCTCGGTGTCGGCACGTCGCCGGAAGAGATCAACGATCTTACGAAGGTGCTGAGTCTGCTGTCCCAACATCATCCCCTCGTATTGATGATGCGTGGCTCGAGGGACGGTTTGGACGGCAACGCTCTCGTCGACGCAGTGCTCAATCCACGCGACAGAACCTACTCAGTGCCGCAGTTGTTCGAGTTTATCGAACGTAATGAGATGAGCTTCGCGCGCTGGTACTGGCAGGCGCCTTACTTACCGCAATGCGGCGCGATTGCGGAGACGCCACATGCGAGCAGGTTGGCCGCGCTTCCCGAGCGCGAGCAATACACGCAGATGGAATTGTGGCGGGGCTTGATAGCAAACCATGATTTCATCGTTCAGCGCGGTGAGGCGAAGAAGATCAGCTTCGACGACCAGCAGCACTTACGGTATGTGCCGATCCGTCGTACGTGGACCATGTGTGTGCAGGACGCGCTTCCGCCTGGCGCCGCGGGCGTGTTGTTGAACCGGACACACCTGTTCGACGATCTGTTTCTGCCGGTTAATGATCTGGAGAAGCAGATGTACGAAGCGATCGACGGGCGTCGGAGTATTTCAGAAATTGTTGAGGCGGTGCAGTATTCCTCGCCGCATGCGCGGGATTTCTTTGAGAAGCTGTGGCGGTACGATCAGGTGGTGTTCGATATTAGCCGCGGATAAACGCGAATTAACGCAGATCTGCGTTTATCTGCGTTCATCCGCGGCTAAATTCTAGTTCGTCTGTTGGCCCTGTAACTGTTTCCAGTAATCTTTCACAAACTCCCGCTGCTTTCCATGCCCGTATCCTGATCCAAACTCGTACTGATCCATCTCAGCGAGTACCTGGTCCAGGTTCCACTTGTCGTGATTGAATCGATAAATCGCTCCCACTACGCCCGTGCGGTGACGTCCACCCGCGCAGTGTACGAAGAACTTGCCCGTCCCCGGATCGTCAATCACTTTCAGAAACTCATTAATCTGATCCATGCTGGGATAGCTCTTGTCTTCCATCGGGATGTTGATATAGCGCAGTCCCGCGGCCTTCACAGCCGGCTCTTCATACTCTCTGGAGTTGTCGGTCAAATCGATGATCGTTTGTACACCTAGCGCGGCGAGGCCGGCATAGTCCGCTTCATCCGGACGTGCGCCACGGAAAAAGCGGTCGTCCATTTGACCGAAATTCTTGATCTTGACGTTCGGAAACTTGACGTTCTTGTGCTTGCCGGATGCGAGTGCAGAGAATGAAAAAATGAGTGCGAGTGCAGCGATTAAAGCAGGGGAAATCTTTCTTATATTTCGCATCTAAATCTCCTCAATTTTTAAGAAACTGGCCGGGCATTACCTAAAACCAGAAAGTGAGATTCAGTACTTAACCCTATAGTTGCCAAAAATTAAGGGCAAGAGCGGAATCACCCTTTCGCCCTTGCGGGCCCGCTCTTGCCCTAGAGCAACGACAGACAAACTCTGCCGCTCACGTGCGGCGCAAACGGCAAAGTTCGGCGCGTCGTCGCCCTATCTCATGAAAACTACGAATGAGTCCAATTTTGGGGAAAGGTCGGGATGGGGAAAGTATTAACCGACGCGCAGTATGTGGCAGACGCGCGGCGGAGTCAAATCGAGAGCGGTGTTTTGAATTGAACGATTTTCTCTGCGTTAACGGCAACTCAAACGCAGAGGGCGCAAAGATACGCCGAGAACCGCAGAGAAGATTTTCAAATAAGACACCACCAAATCGAGACGGATAGAATTCTCGTCAGTCGACTAATGGGAGTTCACGTTCGACCCTTTTGGTGAAATGAACGTCGAACGTTGCCGCAGGCGCGGAGGTTTGTGACGCAAGTTTTTGTGACGCGAGTTGAGAATTTCGCAAAGTCCCTGGTGCGTTATCCCGAGCAGGCGCGCGGCGTTGGTCACCTGTCCTTCGCTTTTTTCCAAGGCATACTTGATCAGCTCAGCCTCATACCGCCGCACTTCCTCTCTCAGCGATCCCTGCATTACCAGTTCCTTCGTAGTGAGTAACGCGCGCTGCGCGGCCGTGATGGCCAGTCGCGAGGCATTGCGAAGCTGTTCCATTGTCGCAGCATCAGCAGTGGGAGCAACGCGCTCATCAGCCTCGAGGTAAAGTTCAAACATGTCGGACGGCGGTAAATGATTCTTGAGATGTTCCATCATCAGCAATCGCGTTCGACCTGAGCTCACGCGGTCACCGGCTATTTCCGCAATTGCGGCTGCCTTCGTGAAGGTTTCGAAAGCCGGCTGGTAATGTCCCAGTTGAGCCAGCGCGATGGCGCGTGTAGTGGCTGCCTGCGCAAGTAGAGCGTGTTCGTCACCCTTCTCGAGTATTTCCACTGCGACGGCTGCGGCTTCTTCGGCCTCTGCATAGCGCTGTTGGGCGAGGAATAAGCTCGCGCGGGTTTCGTTTACCTGCGCGACACCGTTGCTGTCTTTTAGTTGAACGAAGATCTGGCGTGCCTTATTGAGATGTTCGAGTGCCTCATTATGACGTTCAAACTCCATCAGAATGAAGGCGATGTTATTTTCGACGCGTGCGAGGTAGCGCGTGTGTTTGGCCTGTTCGAGATGGAACGTGGCCGCGGCATTCTCAATTAACGCACGATCGAGGTTCTCCTGCCCGCCGAGTCTTTTGAACGCGATGGCGCGTTGCATGTGATAGCGCCCGTGAGTGGCATGATCGTCGATTCTTTCGAGTAAAGGCGCTGCCTGGTCCAACTCCTTCAAAGCCGCGTCGAGACGATTGGAGAAAATCTCGACGATGGCCTTATTGATGAGAATACGCACCCGGTTCTCGACGCTCGTTGCCCGTGAGAGAGCCTCCTGAAACCAGATGGCCGCTTCGTCCATGGCTCCGGCGCGCCAGTAGCAGATCGCCAGATCGGTTTGGGCTTCGACTGCCTTTTCGTTTAGTCCAAGTGCCGCGAAGATGCGTGCGCTTTCGGCGATTAAGTCTTTGGCAACGTCTTGCGCGTGAGCAATCTGCCGGGCGCTGCCGATCCAACCCGAAAGGCTGCCGACGCGCAGAAGTAGCTCTGCTTTGGTGGCTGGTTCCAGCCCGGTGACGACTGGCCGCTCCCCAACGGTGGTCCAGAAAGCGGTCAACACCGATCGAGCTTCTTCATAATCGCCAGCATTCTCCAGTTGTTTTGCCAGTTCACACCGCTGCATTACCTGGAGATCCTGGTTCATTCCTGCAAATCGAGATTCGGTTTGATTCATTTTGAGTGTTTTAGTCTATCAATGTTTGCAAGAATTCCTGCTAATGGTATTATCCCCGCCTCGCCCGAAATACCGGTTAGTAAGTGCCGTAAAGATTCTTCAACTCACAGAAAGACGATTATATGAAAAGACTGAGTTTTTTAACTGCAACTTGTATTCTTACCCTAGTATTGTCCACGGCTACGTTTGGTGGTGATATGCCTGGACCAGGTGCGCCGGCGCCCAAGCCACCTGCAGCTCCGACCATGCCAGGTTGTGAGCCATTGGAGCCGCAAACGGATGGGGGAACGACGGTTAGCCCCTGCGAAGAGGCTACACCAGATTTAACCACAGATGCAATAATTATTGCGCTCCAGTTCGTCATCTCGATGTATTAGCAACCTGATCGGCGAAGAAATCAACGCTTACTCCCTGGCCGCTGCTACAGTTGGGCGACCTTCTCTCTGTGTTTTCTGTGGACTCTGCGGTAGAAAGAACCGCAAAAACAGGTAAACCGCAGAGGCGCAGAGGACGCAGAGATTACGCAGAGTTAAATTAGAGTTGTTGACTGATCACGTTTAGGCGCATAACATGCGCGCGTTATTGAAATGCGTCACCGGTGTGGTCCTCGTTCACACTTAAATCGATTCATTTAGCATCTTCGGCCTGCCCTCACTGTCCACCAGAAGTTTGCACTACCCGTGGATGTTTCGGTCTGGCCCCAACCGGAGAAATTAACTATGGGCACTCCGCTGCGTCGTCACGAAAAGATCGTTCTGCTTCTTGTTGGCATCGCTTTTATCGCGCTCGCGACCTACAGTTGCCAGAAAACCCAGCCGGAAAACACAAACGCGACACCCGCGGTGGCCGCGTCGCCCGCGCCAGCGCTACCGCCATGGCCGCAGGGATTCCCACAATCGATGCCCTCGCCGGTTATTAGCGGTAACATCCCACGCCAGGTTGTCATAAACGGAAATCCGGCCACGCCTCAGGACGCAAGACCGTTCTTCGATAACTTCTCGTGGGAGTCTTTCATCGCCCTCAACTGGCCCGCACAATCAGGCGCACGCGGTGTTCCGAATGATCCAAATAACCCGAACGTATTGTTCACCGCTCCAAACGGCGCACCAGTCGTTTGGGGAACATACAAAGACTCTTTCGATCTCTTCGGACAAGGTAATGAACGGCCCACGGCGTGGAATTCGCCCAGTAAGATATTCCCGTGTCCCGGGGTAACAGGCGATCAGAAAACCCTGATCTTCACCACCAAGGGCGAGACGCCTCTCATGCAGTCGAAAGAGGCGTTCTCATTCCCGTTGATAGATCAGCGAAATAATTTCGTCTATTTCGATATTCGTTACGACGAGGCTCAATACAGCTTCATCCGCGGGAAGGACGACGACAAAACTTCGTGGCTCTACCTGCTGACGAACCTCGCGCCAAAAGAGAACGCGCAGTTTGGCGTGCAAATGCCGATGACAACCACGTCGGCACTCGGATCGATTATGGTTAAAGCAGCCTGGCGCATCGGGACCTCGAGCGACGATCCAAAACGCTACTACGCAATCAACGCGCAGATTTACAATTCGCAAACGAAAACGTGCACGCCCTCGACCGTGTTGCTCGTTGGACTTCACATCGCGCACAAAGTCGATCCATTTAGCGAATGGGTGTGGTCCACGTTCGAGCAGGTCGACAACGTGCCGCCTGATCCGGACGTTTCGCCAAAACCATCGCCGCCACCAAACGGCTACTCGTTCAACAACGGCAAGAACGATCCACCGGCTCCGAACGGTTACAACTATAAACCGCAGTTGACGGCTCCGGGCACGCCAACGCCGACGCCATCACCGGTCCAGGTGACGCGCGTCAATGCGATTCCAAACACACCGCAAGGCCAGTCAACGCGCGACATTAATCTTTACTACCAGACAGCACTGCGAGGCACGGTTTGGCAGTACTACCAACTCGTCGTGACGCAATGGCCCGCGAATCCCGGCGTCGGGGCCGGCAAGCCTTTCATGTTGATGCAGAAAGGTGGAGTGTATCCACAAAATGCGGGCGCTGCGTTCCCTGCGTTCGGCGCCGTCAATACGACGATGGAAACTTACTTCCAAACGCAAAACGATGCGGCAGGAGCTGGTGGTAATAGCTGCATGAGTTGTCATTACAGAGCAGGCCAGTCTGACTTTAGCTGGGGCTTGAATCGGAGGGCGCACTAATGGATAAAAAATCTGAAATCGCATTGCAGAAGCGCAGGAACGCTCCCGCGCCCGAGGCGCCTACCACCGCTCCATTAGCCGCGGCGGCAGCGCCGGCTGCGGCGCCCGCGCCGTCAGGCTGGTGGATGTATCACGGTGATCCGGCACACACCGGTTTCGTTTCAGACAGCAACCTCAACAGCACCAATGTTGTTCCGGCGAGTTTCAAAACATTGTTCGAGTTGGAGCTCGGTGGTCCAATACTCTCCGTACCCGCCGTCGCAGATGGGTTCGTCTACGTGGGCATCGCAAATTCCCAGAAGGCCGACGGTGGTAATGGCGGCGCGCTGCACAAGATCGACATCACGACCGGAACCATCGTAAACACTTTTAGCTGGAATCTCGGCAACGACAACGACGACGCTCACCATTTTGCGGGCATGGGCTGCACGCCGATGATTTTCAACAATCGCGTCTACTTCGGAGCGTTCAATGGCAAGTTGTATTGTCTCAGCCAGGAGACGCTGCAAGTTCAGTGGGTAACTGACCTGCGCAACCAGGATTTGAACCATAACCAACCGGTTACGAACAACAACGGCGTGGGCGCCGGTTATCCCGCAGCAGTCATCTGGACGTCGCCTGTAGTCTCCGCTGACGGTACAAAGCTTTATGTCGGTTGCGGTGAAGGTGAGAACCCGCAAATGTACAGTTTTGTTTTCTGTCTAGACACGGTTACCGGCAGCGTCAACTGGATCTACTGCACGAACGTCTTTTGCACCGACTCGGTTAATGAGCCAAACGTATTGCCTGAACAGGCGGTGCAAACGCTTCCGCCGCTACCTGGCTACACGGTTTTTAAAGGTGAGCCGATCGTGATGGGCTGTTCTGTCTGGGGTGCGATTGCTTACGACGCAGAACTCAATCTCATCTACTGTCCGACGGGAAACCAGCAACCCGAACCTGACGGTAATTGGAGTGAAGGACAGCAATTGAAGCCCGAGTTGCCAAGTCCTGGTTTTTCGAACGGACTGCTCGCACTCGATGCCACCACCGGTCGATTCAGAGCTTTCTTCCAGGTGCCGCCCGATAGCAATTATCGCGTCTCCGATTTTGATATCGATATCGGCAGCGCTCCAGTGGTCACGATGCTCGGCGCGCAGAAAGTCGTGATCCTCACCTGCAAAAACGGCGGCTTCTTCGTGCTCGATGCCGGCACGCTGAAACTGGTTAAGTGGCGACAGATGTTGCCGTATATGAATGACGGTTCTTTGATCGCGACCGTGGACAAGCATCCGATAGATCCCAATGCGCTCAATCCGGATGTGACCAATGATGTGTCAAACGCAACGCCGGGCGAGAACTTTTCCGGTGCGTTCAATACCGCTGCTTTTTATCCGGGTTCGAGTAACATCTCGCCGCGTTTCTTCATCGGTCTCGGTGGTCCAAACTATCACAACGCTTCACCCGGAATTGATTACACCACGACGCCGTTCATGCGCGCGCTCGATTTCAATTCGCCGCAACTCGTCGACGCGTGGCCCATGGATAATAGCGACCCGCGCAAGTATCTCAACTGCTCGCACATCGATGAACCGAACGGCATCTTTGCAGGCATGTACACAGTTGCGGGCGAGTGTGGCTTGAGCTCACCTGCGGTCGTCAACGATGTCGTGTTTTGTACGACGAGCAAGATCGCGATCTATGCGTTTGCTGTGAGTGACGGCACGTTGCTTTGGTGGGACGATCTCGGAATGCAGACTGATGGTTACAACGGAGGCTACGGGTATTGTCTCGGGGCGGCGATATGGAAGGACTACGTCGTCGCCGGCGCACTCGTCTTCGGAAGGGATGGGGGCGTATTGAGAATTTATGGCTTGAGTCCGCAGTCATAAATTTAGACAGGATTTCAGGATTTGCAGGATTAACAAGATATGGAGATGAACGATGGCGGTTACCTTTACTAACGACATCAAGCCCCTCTTCAATCAGTTCACCGGCCAGATGAGGTGGCGGTTTGATCTGACGAACTACGATCAAGTCAGGGCCAACGCGCAGGTCATCTACGGTCGTATCAACGGTGGTGGTATGCCGCCGCCGCCGTTCGATCCCCTCACTCTCGAACAAATTCAACTATTCCAACAATGGATGGATGAAGGATATCTACCTTGAAGTTTTATCTGTGCTTCGTTGCACTCCTTTTCGGCCTTAGTGTTTCCAACGTCGCGGCTCAAGCCACAGGCGCGACAATTACCGGAACGATTCGCGATCCGAACGGGCAGGTAATCGTCGACGCGCAAGTGCAGGTGCTTAACATCGGCAGCGGCGTCGTCTTCAAATCGCAATCGAATGCGGAAGGCAAGTATGAGTTGGGCCAGCTCGGGCTCGGGTCTTACGTGCTTTCAATCAAAAGCGGTGGGTTCGCAGTCGCGACCCGAACGATCACCCTGCGCCGCAACGAATCGTATGTCGAAGACTTTGTACTTACTCCCGGCATTATCGAAACCAGCATCACTGTCACTGCCGGAAAAGGAAGCGCGCGCGTAGCCGCCGACGCGCCCCAGATGGTCACAGTCAGCGAGCAGTCGGACTTTGAACGGCGCCGTCCCGTCTCAACAACGCGGGCTCTCGAGCTCACGCCAAACCTCAACACCATCAACGGCAATCCGGCACTCGAACGTCCACGCCTGCGCGGGCTTGCGTCGAACAGGCTGCTGATCGTTCTCGATGGCGAGCGACTCAACAACGTTCGCAGCGATCCGACTTCCGGCGTGTCTCCCAGCATCGTCGACGTGGTCCAACTCGAAGCATGTGAGGTATTGAGCGGCGCGGGATCGAGTTTATATGGCTCGGATGCGATGGCGGGTGTGATCAACTTGATCACTCCATCCGAAGAGCGTGGCGACAACTATCTGGGCTTACGTTTTAACGGTGACCTTCGTACTAACGGCGGCTTCCGTCGCGGGGCCGCAACGATCAACTGGAATACCTCGCGTTTCGCAGCTCGTTTATCCGGCTCACTCTTTCGCGCGAACGCTTATCACACCGGCAATGAAGAGATCCCGCTGAGCGAAGTCGTGCGTCTGGGAAACCTCGCCGCTTCAATGGGTAACGAAGCAGGAAACAACGTGGCGGGCACGTACGCGGTTTGGAGTTTGCCCGCGGGCGGTGAGGTGGCCAACAGCCAGGGACACGGCTTCAATGATCAAGCCGACGTCTGGTTTTTCCCGGGTTCCAATCACAGTATTCGCTACCGGCAGCTAAACAGTCAGCACAAAGATCTCGGTTTCGCATTTATCGCACCGCCGTTTGATCCGCGCCGGCAGTTCAATAGTTTTCGCCGTCTCGATAAATACGGACTGCGTTACGAAGGTCGTGAGCTGCAAAGCTGGTTGCCGCGCGTGGCGGCGAGTTTTTACCGTCAGAAATATTCTTTTCCTGACGACACGTTGACGTCGCAAATTCTTTTCGACAGCAGTTGGACGCTTGGTTTTGAGCCCGGACCGCTGGGGTTTTTCTCGGCTCGACTGACTGGCCGTCCGTCAGCGTTTGCTGCGGTGAATCTGTCTGAGAATAAAAACTCGATCACGACGCACGGTCTCGATTTGCAGGCGACGTTTGCGCCGTTTGTTGGCGCGTTAGTGACGACGGGTGTCGGCTACCTGCGCGATTCTTCAGCCGATGAGTTTTCTCGCACTGATCTGGTGGCGCCATTCCGGATGATCAGTGGTCGCGCGAGCAATCCTGACACGGATTACACGAACTGGAGCTGGTTCAACTTGTTCGAGCATGAGCCGTTCCGGTGGTTGCGGCTCAATGGTGGATTGCGCGTCGACAACTGGAGCACGCAAGCGAAGGTGACGCCCGGTTTTCCGCTCGGCATTGAATCGGTTCTGCTCGATCGCACATTTGACGCGTTCCTCGCCATTCCCGGACAAATCAGCACGACCGGAGCCGCGGGCCTTATCGATCTCGTAAAAGGCGTGAATGGGATCTCAACCAGTCGTACTGTCGTAACCGGAACGGCCGGCGCGGTGGTCCGTTTACCGCAAGGGATCAATCCGTACTTTCGTTGGGGCACGAGTTATCGCGAGCCTGGCATTACAGAGCGTTACCTGCTGCGCAATTTTGGTGATCCATCCTTTAGCGTGCTCGTAATTCCAAACACCACGTTGCGGCCTGAGCGCGGGCGTGAGTTTGACTTTGGTGTGAAGATACAGCGTGCGAAGTGGAACGTTTCCGCGAATTACTTTCGCAACGATCTGAAAGACTTCATCGGCAACACAGGTGCCGGGCCATTCATTATTCCGATTGATCGTGAGTTAGGACTCGGCCCGATTTCATTCGACTTTCCGTTTCACGGCGTAATTTATGTGCAGCGCGTCAACACTGCACGCGCGCGCATTCAGGGTATCGAGACGCAGTATGAAGTTAATCTGCCAACGGAGCAGGGAGTGATTTCCGCGTTTGGTTCGACCGGCTGGATGAAAGGCACAAACCTCACGCCTGATGAGATCGCGTTGAGATTGATGTCACGTTTCTACAACCGTACAGACACGCCCGTGCAGTTGAGTGGCTCGGCGGACGACGCGCCGTTATCGAGCATCACGCCGCTGCGAACCATCAATGGCGTTCGTTTCGACAGTCTAAACCGCCGCTGGTTTGGTGAATATGAGCTGCGTTACCAGGCACAGGTGAAGCGAGCAGATCCACTCGATCTCTCGGCAGCGATCTCGACCGAGTATGGCACGTTTCGCAGTCTGAGCTCGTTTGTGGTGCAGTCGCTGCGCGGCGGTTACACGATGCGTGGTGAAAAGCATAAGATCATGTTTACTGTCGGGCTCGAGAACCTGACGAATCGCTTGTACTTCGAACATTTTCAGACCGCACCCGCACCGGGACGCAGCCTCGTGTTTGGAACGACCGTCGAGCTGATGAATCTGTTGAAATGAAACGATATTTACTGACAGTGGTGGCACTGATCGCGTGCTTCACGATCCTGTTTTTGATCGTGGAAGCGCTCGGTGTGCCCTTGTTGTCAGACCCGACACCGTGGATGCAGCACGGCGGGGTAGTAGCAGCAAGTATCGGTGTAGGTTTGTTGATTGCGGACGTGGTGTTGCCGGTGCCGTCAAGTCTCGTGATGGTGGCCCATGGCGCGCTGTTTGGTGTGTGGTGGGGAACGATGTTGTCGTTGGTTGGCAGTTTGGGCGCGGCGATGTTTGGTTTTGCAATCGGACGTCGTGGCGGCGCGCTTTTAGAGCGTGTGGTAACGCCTGCGGAAGGCGCGCGCGCGAGCAGCATTCTCGCGCGCTGGGGAACACTCGCGATCATCGTCACGCGTCCGGTGCCGTTACTTGCGGAGACAGTCGCGATCATGGCTGGTGCTTCGTCGATGAGTTGGCGGACGATCATCGTGGCATCGATTGCAGGCTCGCTGCCGCCGTCGTTGCTTTACGCATTGACCGGCGCCGCCGTAGCGAATTTGCAGAGCACGGCGTTAATGTTCGGAATTGTGTTGGTTGTGGCCGGGTTTTTCTGGCTCGGGGGCATGATCTTCAGTCGAGTTGGGGAAGAAGCGTGAAGAGGTTTTCTCCCGCAAAGGCGCAAAGGCGCAAAGAAGACGCAAAGGCGCGCTCAGTTCTCTTTGCGTATTCTTTGCGCCTTTGCGCCTTTGCGGGAGAAACCTTTATGGACCAATAAATACCTAACAAATATGCTTGACCTCGTAGCCGGCGGGTTTTCGTTTCCGACAAGTCTGGCGTTCGATGACGCTGGTGGAATGTACGTGGCGGAGTCGGGGCTGCCTTTTGGTGGCGCGCCGCCAGGTGGCCGTGTATGGCGTGTGCAATCGAGCTCGCGACGCGAGTTGTTGATCGAGAATTTGCACGCGCCGGTGAACGGGCTCACGTTTCATCGCGGGCGTTTGTATGTTTCGGAGGGCGGCCATCCCGCGCGGATCAGTTGTTTCGATCTCGATGGTAAGCTGTTGTCGGTTGTTCTCGATAACTTGCCTGGTCCAGGTAACTACCACACGAACATGGCCGTCTTCGGTCCTGACGAGAAGCTCTACTTCAGTCAGGGCGCGATGACGAATACCGGCATCATCGGACTGGATGCTTACGAGCTCGGCTGGTTGCGTCGCCTCCCGCACGGTCACGATCTGCCGGGTTATGATCTCGTGCTTAACGGTGTGAATGTCGAGACGCCGGATCCGCTTCACGGCGAAGCGAACGCACGGACGGAGACGGGAGCATTCGTGCCTTTCGGTGTTCGCACGGAGCACGGGCAGCGTGTTGCCGCGCAGTTACCGTGTACCGCATCGATCATGCGTTGCAACGACGATGGCAGTGATCTCGAGCTCGTTGCGTGGGGTTTGCGGAACGCTTACGGGCTCGGTTTTCTTCCTGACGGCAGGCTTCTCGCGGTCGATCAGGGCGCGGACGATCGCGGCAGTCGTCCGGTTGGAAATGTGCCTGACATGCTGTTTGAAGTACGAGCAGGCGCGTGGTATGGCTGGCCCGATTTCATTGGCGACATTCCGATCACCGATCCGCGTTATGAACCGCAACGTGGCGCGGCGCCGTCGTTTCTGATCGCGAATCACGAGGCGCTGCCGAAGCCTGAGAAGCCGCTGTTGTGTTTTCCGACGCACACTGCCGCGGTGAAGTTTGCTGTTGGTCCATCAGGGGATCTGTTCGTCGCGTTGTTTGGTGATGAAGTGCCGATGACGGCGCCGTCCGGACCAAAGGTTGGGCGTTCAGTGGTGCGTGTCGATACAAGTGACTGGACTATGCACCCGTTTGTGCAGGAGGGATTGTTGCGACCGATCGACGTGCATCTCAATGATGGTGCGCTTTACGTACTCGACTTTGGAAGTTTTGAAATGATCGCGAATGGTGGCGTCAGTGCCGATCCCGAAACGGGAAAGGTCTGGCGGATTGCAACATGGTAACGCTGCTTCTTCTCGGATTTGCTTTAAGCCTCGACAGCTTTCGCGCGTCGCTGGGACTCGGCGCGTTGAAGCTTAGTCGTTTGCGGCAGTTACAGATCGTGATTGCTTTTGGTGTGTGCGATGCGCTGGCGCCGTTGATCGGATTGTTGATTGGTAAATCGTTACTGGAATTTGTCGGAACGTGGGTTGCGCATCTGGGCCCGTTGCTGCTGTGCGCGTATGGTGTTTACGTGATCTACATCGCGCAGCGTTACGCCGGAAGAGAAGCTGGCGACACGGATCGTTGGATGGTGCTGGGGCTGCCGTTGTCGTTGAGCCTGGACAATCTCGTGGCGGGGACGACGTTAGGGATGATTGGTTTTCCACTTCTGATCTCGGTGACTATTATTGGTGCGATGAGTGCGTTGTTGTCGTTTGTGGGGTTGATATTGGGGAAAACGGCGGTGAAGTTTTTGCCCGTAAAGGCGGAGATGGTTGGTGGGGTGGTGTTGATTGTTATTGCGTTGTCCTTTCTGGTGGAAGATCTGTGGGGGCGAAGTTAGTTTAGACAGGATTACAGGATTTTCAGGATGAACATGTAAAGCCTGAAAAGTCCTGTAATCCTGTCTAAGGATTTATTGCTGCCAGCCGCCGCCGAGTGCTTTGTAGAGTTGGACCAGTGATAACAATTCGTTGCGTTTCGTCTGAGTTAGATCGAGTTCGGCGTTGAATAGCTCGCGATCGGCGTCGAGCGCGTTGAGCAGCGTATCGACGCCGCCTTCGTACCTGAGATAGGCAAGCCGCGAGCGGTCGCGCAGTGTTTCCACCAGCAGGCCCTGTTGCACACGAATCTCTTTGAACTTGCGATACTGGACCAGTGCGTCTGACACTTCTCTGAACGCGGTTTGGATCGTTTGCTGGTATTGAATGACCGCCAGTTGCTGTTGCGCCTTCGCGAACTTCACATCCGATTTGAGTCGTCCACCTGTAAAAAGCGGCTGAGTGATCTGCGGGACAAACGTCCACGCGCGGCTTGGTCCAGTGAACAAGCCCGAAAGCTGATCGCTCTGAAATCCTAATAATCCCGTCAAACTGATGCGAGGGAAGTAAGCTTTCTTCGCCGCAGACACGAGCGCTTTCTGGGCCACGAGAGTCTCTTCAGCCGCGCGTATGTCGGGTCGCCGCTCGAGCAGCGCTGACGGCAGACCAGCCGGCACTGCGGGTAGCTCTTCCTGTTGCGTGAGCGCTCGACCACGCGAGATCGCGCTCGGATTATTCCCCAGCAGCAGACTGATCTGGTTCTCGGTCTGCTCGATCAATCGCTCGGTATCGGGAATAGTTTGTGTCGCCTGGTACACGAGCTCTTCCGCTTGTCGAACGTCAGCCATCGTCGCGACACCGCCTTGTTGCCGTGCCTTGATGAGACGCAGCGAGTCTTCGCGCGTCGCGAGTGTGCGCTTTGCGATATCCAATTCACTGTCGAGCTCGATCAGGCTGAAGTAGCCGCTCGCGACGTCGCCCACAACCGTGGTCAGCACTGCTTTACGATCTTCCTCTGAAGCGCGCAGTTCAGCGCGCGCGGCTTTTGTTTGTTGTCGAACTCGTCCCCAAACGTCGAGCTCAAACGTCAACAGGTTGAGCAGGACGCTGCCAAAACTACGCGATCTTCCACCCTGATTGGGAATAGCGAGTTGGCCGTTTCGAGAAGTGCGCGAGCTGGTCACATCCGTCGTCAAGTCAAACTGTGGAAACTGCTCCGACCGCGCGAGACCGAGGTTCGCACGCGCGGCATCGATGCGCGCCACCGCTGCACGTACGTCGTAATTTTGGACCATCGCCGTTTTGACGAGTTCTTGCAGGGCGGGATCTTTGAAGACTTCAAACCATTTGAGATCACCGATCGAGTTTTGATCGGAAGCTGCGTTTGGTTCAGCACCGCGAAAAGTTGCGGGCGTTTGAATTGTGGAAGTCTGGCGTTGTTGACTATTTACTGTACCAAGTAGGAAGAACAGGACCACGAGACAGGCGAAATAGTGACTGAGGCATGAGCCCCAGTTTACGTCAGGGTTTCGTCTGTTTTCGTGGGACTGGGCTTTTACTTTTGTGACGTTACCATGG
>DASTTS010000237.1:0-2618 GCA_035760085.1 Pyrinomonadaceae bacterium | reverse complement strand
GAAGTGCTTGGAATGCAAGGCGTGCCGCAAGCGGGCGAGAGCTTCCAGGTCGTCTCGGACATCACGAAGGCGCAGTCGATCTCGCAGCATCGCCAGATGTTGAGTCGTCAGGCAGCACTCCTGCAAACGACCAAGCGTGGTATCGAGGCGCTGGGCGAGAGCGAAGTCAAGGAGCTGCTCGTCATCATCAAGGCGGACGTGCAGGGTTCAGTCGAAGTGTTGAAGTCAACACTTCAGAAACTCTCCACGGATCGTGTGAAGGTGAAAGTGATTCGGTCGGGCGTCGGTGCGATTACCGAGTCAGACGTATTGCTCGGTTCTGCGACACAGGCTGGCTCGTCTTCATCGGCAGTCGTGATCATCGGCTTCAACGTGCGACCCGAAGCACGGGCGGCGGATGTCGCAAAGCAGGAGGCAGTCGATATTCGTCTCCACTCGATCATTTACAAGGTCGAAGAAGAGATTCGCGCGGCCATGATCGGCATGCTCGAAGCGATCGAGAAGGAGAAGATTCTCGGCAAGGCGGCTGTTCGCGAAGTGTTCCGCGTTCCGAGAGCGGGAACTGTTGCCGGTTGCATGGTCATTGACGGTACGGTGCGTCGCAACGCACGGGCGCGTTTGATCCGCGATGGCGTGGTGAGTTGGGAAGGCAACATCGCTTCGTTGCGACGTTTCAAGGATGACGTGTCCGAGGTTCGCGAAGGCTTTGAGTGCGGTATCAGTCTGGAAAACTTCAACGATGTGAAAGTCGGCGACCAGATTGAGGCGTACATTGTCGAGCGCGTCGCCGCCACCGAGTTGTAAACAGGAGTGGGTGCCTTAATTCAGCTCTGCGTAATCTCTGCGTTCTCTGCGCCTCTGCGGTTTACCTGTTTTTGCGGGTTCTTTTTACCGCAGAGGCGCACGGGACACAGAGATTACGCAGAGAGGATTTCAAATTAGGGCACGCGGCCACCAAGGCATTACGATGCATCGAGCAGAGAGAACAGCCGACACGCTGAAGGAAGAGATTGCTCAGATTGTCGGTTACGAGTTGGAAGACCCGCGGTTGACTATGGTCACGGTGACTGACGTTCGGCTTTCGTCGGACAAGCGTGCGGCGCGTGTTTACGTAACCGTAGCTGGTGACGAGAATGAGCACAAGGAGGCGCTGGCAGCCTTGAAGCACGCCGCGCCGTTTGTGCGTAAGCAACTCGGACTTTCGTTGAATCTCCCGCGCACGCCTGAGATTCATTTCGTGCGCGATCGGGTTGAAGAAGAAGGGGAACGCGTCGATCAATTGCTGAATGAGATCGAGCGGGAATGGGAAAGTAAAGGAAAGGAAGAAGGTTAGTTAGAGGAAGCTTTTAATAGGCCGCTCCTCTCGAATTTTGCAATTATGCTTAGTCAAGTAGTCGAGCTGATCGAGGCAAAGCGTCGTTTCGCGATTACCTCTCACATTCGCCCTGACGGTGACAGTCTGGGTTCGTCACTCGGTCTTTACTGGTTGTTGCGCGCGCTCGATAAAGATGTCGAAGTGATCATGCGCGATCCAGTGCCACACGCTTACCAGCAATTGCCGGGCGCTAACGATGTACGCGTCACGCCGGCAGTCGATCCTTCTTACCATGCAGTGTTCGTGATCGAGTGTTCAGACATCACGCGACCCGGCCTCGCGGATCTCGAGAAACAGTTCGTCGTCAATATCGATCACCACTCGACCACTGCGCTCTTCGGCAACATCAACTGGATCGACTCAACTGCTTCCGCAGTCGGCGAAATGATCTACAACCTCTGCAAAGCGACGGGCGTTCGCGTCACGAAAGAGATTGCTGAATGCGTCTACACCGCACTCATCACCGACACCGGATCGTTTCATTACTCGAACACGACTGAGCGTACGTTTAAAGTCGCGTCCGAGCTCGTGCGGACCGGCGTCAAGCCTGCGAAGACGGCGGAAGCAGTGTTCGCCAGTTACCCGTGGAGCCGGATTCAGCTCATGGGTGCGGTGTTATCGACTGCGCGCCGGGACGAAAGCGGGCGCGTTGCGTGTATGCGGCAGTCGCTCGAGATGCAACAGCAGGCCCGCGCTTCCGACGAAGACGCAGACGGATTTGTTAACTATCCGTTGACGGTCGGAGAAGTCGAAGCTGTAGCGATGCTGAAGGAATGTGAGACGGGTGTTTATCGCACGAGCTTGCGATCGAAAGGCGATGTCAACGTTGCGAAGGTCGCTGAGAAGTTTGGTGGCGGTGGTCATCGAAACGCAGCCGGCTGCACGCTCAGGGGAAGCTGGGAAGAAGCTGAGACGATGATCGTGGCGCTGCTCCAGGATGCAGTGAAGCGCGCCAACGGCGCCCGCGACATTACCGAAGACGCGTTGAAAGAAACCGAATCCGTAATCTAGCCAATTGACTGGTGATTGTAGGGGTGGCCCTCAATGGCCACCCCTGTTCGCCAATAACGCCGGGGGGGCCACTGTGGCCCACCCCTACAATTATGTCGGGCAAAGAAAAAAAGTATAAGTGGCGGCGCGCGGATTATCAGGAGAAAACGCGCGGGCTGCTGATGGTCCATACCGGGAACGGTAAAGGCAAAACGACGTGTGCGCTTGGTCTGATGATGCGTGCCGCCGGACG
>DASTTS010000236.1:0-3551 GCA_035760085.1 Pyrinomonadaceae bacterium | reverse complement strand
ACGCGCAAAGGCGCAAAGAAAAGCCGTTGGAAGCGCGGCAGCGCTTTGCGTCTTTGCGCCTTTGCGGGAGAAAACTTCTTCTCCTCCTGCTCATTTTGCTGCCTGGATCTGTTTTCTGTCAGACAAATGACCGCTGGATTGACTACGCGCCGGTCGATTACGACATCTTCCCAAACGTGACTTATGCGAAAGCAAGTAACTTCGAACTTAGGCTCGATCTGTATATTCGAAAAGATAGAAGTCGTCCCAATCCGACCTTGATTCTCTTTCATGGCGGCGGTTGGGTTGACGGGCAAAAAGAACGCAACGTCCTCTATCTACTGCCGTATCTGGAGCTCGGTTGGTCTGTTATCAACGTCGAGTATCGAACCGCCCGGCAGGCGCCGGCTCCCGCGGCAGTCGAAGATAGTCGTTGCGCGCTGCGGTGGCTTACTTATCACGCTCGCGATTACGGCCTTGATCCAGCGAGGTTTGTTTTGACGGGGACATCGGCGGGCGGGCATCTGTCTTTGATTACAGGCATGTTGCCGGCGAACAGTGTTTTCGATCGCCAGTGTCCAGTTGAAGGAGGTGATCGTTGGAACACTGCAACGGCTCCTGTGCCCAAAGTCGCGGCGATTGTTAACTGGTTTGGAATAGGCGACGTCGCGGATTTGCTTGATGGTCCAAACGCGAAAAACTACGCGCGCGAGTGGTTTGGCAGCATGAGCAATCCGGAGCAGCTCGCGAAACAACTCTCGCCGGTCAATTACGTGCGCGCGGGTTTGCCTCCAATCATCACGATCCACGGTGAGTTTGACGACGTTGCGCCGTACAGCCACGCGGTTCGACTTCATGCGGCGTTGGATAAGGCCGGTGTTCCCAACCGGCTGGTGACGATCAAGGGACGTAAGCACGGCGGCTTCAATCGCGAAGAGATGGTCCAAAGCTACGCGGCCATCCGAGACTTCCTCCGTAAACAGGGACTATTGTGAGCCACAAAAAGGCACAAAAAGCACAAAAGATACTTTTATACGGACTGAATTTTTTTGTGCTTTTTTGTGGCTGCGTTAAAGGTGATGATGGTTCACGTTTGTGGTTGCGTTATGATCAGCTTCCATCGCGGCGCGTTGGTTCGATTGCGGTCCAAGGCCAGTCTGCAACGTTTGATGTGATTCGTCGCGAACTACTCACCGCAGCGATTGTTGTTGGTAACAGTGACGACGCGTCCGTTATCATCGGACTTCCTCAAACATCCACCTTTATTCGCAAACTGGGTTGGGAACCCGAGTTGCAGAAACTTGGTCCGGAAGGCTTTCGCATTCGCACGATCGGAAACGTCATCGTAATTGCGTCAACTACTGATATCGGCACACTCTACGGCACGTTTCACTTCCTGCGTTTGCTGCAAACCGGGCAGCCAATCGATCGTTTACAAATAGATCAAAAGCCTCGCCTGAAGCTGCGCCTGCTGAACCACTGGGACAATATTGACGGCAGTATTGAACGCGGCTATGCGGGCAAGTCTTTATGGATGGGCACGGACAACAACCGGCGACTGCTCGACTATGCGCGAGCGAACGCTTCGATTGGAATCAATGGCTCGGTATTGAATAACGTCAACTCAAATTCCGAGTTCCTCACGGCAAAATACCTGAAGAAGTTTGCTGCGATCGCCGATGTGTTCCGCCCGTTTGGAATTCGCGTCTATCTCTCGCCGCGTTTTTCAGCGCCGATTGAGCTAGGGAAGTTACCGACTGCCGATCCGCTCGACAGGTCAGTGATTGAATGGTGGAAGCAGAAGACCGCTGAGATCTACAACCTGATTCCTGACTTCGGCGGCTTTCTTGTCAAGGCAAACAGCGAAGGGCAGCCTGGTCCACGAACGTACAACCGCACGCACGCTGACGGCGCTAATATGCTGGCGTCCGCGCTCGCGCCGCATCATGGCATCGTGATGTGGCGTGCTTTTGTTTACGACATGAAGCCCGGTTACGACCGTGCCGGCGCGGCGTACGAAAACCTACAGCCCTTCGACGGTAAGTTTGCGCCAAACGTTCTGCTTCAGGTGAAGAATGGACCAATAGATTTCCAGCCGCGCGAGCCTTTTCATCCGCTCTTCGGCGCGATGCCTCGCACCCCTGTGATGCCGGAGTTGCAGATCACGCAGGAGTATCTCGGCTTCGATAATCATTTCGTTTTTCTCGCTTCGATGTGGCGTGAGTTTCTTGACTCCGACACGTTCGCGCGCGGGCGCGGCTCGACTGTGACTAAAGTCGTCGATGGCACACTTTATGGACAACGCCTGACCGGAATCGCCGGTGTTGCGAATACAGGCTCTGCTCCGAACTGGACTGGACATGATCTATTGCAGGCGAATTGGTATGCCTTCGGTCGTCTCGCGTGGAATCTGCAACTTTCATCCGAGCAGATTGCGACGGAATGGACCATGATGACGCTCACTCATGACGCTCATGCTGTAACAATTATTGTCCGGCTGATGCTCGAGTCGCACGAAGCGGTCGTGAATTATATGACGCCGCTTGGACTTCACCACTTGTTTTGGGGCGGACATCATTATGGACCAGCGCCGTGGTGGGACAAGGAAAAACGTGACGATTGGAATCCGGTTTACTATCACAAGGCGGATGCCATCGGGATTGGCTTCGATCGGACGAAGACTGGTAGCAACACCGTGAGCCAGTATCACGCACCAGAGCGGTTTTCCGATCTTCAGCGATGTCCGGAAAAGTTTTTGCTCTGGTTCCACCACGTCTCGTGGGATCACAAGATGAAATCCGGACGCAGGCTCTGGGATGAATTAGCGCTGCATTATCAACGCGGTGTCGATTGGGTGAGAGCGACTCGGGCCACCTGGACGACGCTTGCAGGTAAGATCGATCCCGAGAGACACGAAGCGATTGCTAAAAAGCTGGCGATACAGGAGCGTGATGCAGTTTGGTGGCGTGATGCATGTTTGATCTACTTTCAGACGTTCGCGAAGCAGCCGCTGCCGTCCGGCGTCGAGCCACCGGCGAAGACGCTTTCGGAATACAAAGAAAAAGCGTTGGAATGGTGAAGCTTTTTAGCCACAGATTTCACAGATGAAGATCGCGGATTTACGAGCCACGACCGTTACTGTTCCGATTGAGGCGCCGTTGCGTCATGCGAACGGCTGTCACTGGGGACGATTTGTGCGGACGATCGTGGAGGTAGAGACGGATGAGGGTTTGATCGGGCTCGGTGAAATGGGTGGTGGTGGGGAATCGGCGGAAACTGCGTTTCAGGCGTTGAAAAGTTATTTAGTGGGACACGATCCGGCGCGGTTGGAAGAGCTGAGATTTCTGATCGCGAATCCCACCGCATCGCTCTACAACAATCGCACGCAGATGCTCGCCGCGATTGAGTTTGGGTGTCTTGATATTCTCGGCCAGAAGTGGGGTGTTTCAGTTTCCGAGATCCTCGGTGGGCGTTTGCGTGAGCGTGTGCAGTTCGCTTCTTATTTGTTCTTTCGTTATCCGAATTCACGCGATGGAAAAGGTGAGGTTAGAACGGTTGAGCAGCTCGTCGCA
>DASTTS010000235.1:0-21111 GCA_035760085.1 Pyrinomonadaceae bacterium | reverse complement strand
ATCGTCTGCTCGCCCTCGCGATGATCCTGTTAGCAGGCTCGCTCGCCGCCCTGCCGCACGTCTCGACGCAAACACACGTCGCAATTTACGCGGCAGTGATGGGACTGGCAGGCGGCTTCGTGATCGTAATCTTCTTTAGTTTCTGGAGCGCCGCCTACGGACGCAAACATCTCGGCAAAATCCAGGGCGTCGCCCAAACCCTAACGGTCATCGCCTCCGCCCTTGGCCCTCTCTTCCTCGCCGAAACCCACCGCCTCACCGGCTCCTACGCGTCGATCTTTTATTTGTTGACAGTGGTGGTGCTGTTGTTGGCGCTGTTGGCGTGGTTTGTCAAAGTACCGACCTCGAAACATACCTGATTTGGCAAAACGGGTGGCCACGGAGTGCCGCCCCTACAGTTGTTGCGTATCATGCGCCTCCAAGGATGTGGCGCGGTCGATTACAACTGTAGGGGTGGCCCTCCGTGGCCACCCGTATTTATCGGCGGGTTTTGATTAGTTGAGAGACGAGCTTTAACATCCAGAACGAGGAGCCACGTCAATGAAGCTGAAGATCGTCCAGGCCGGGGAGCCGGTTTTGAGGAAGAGGGGGCGGGAGTTAACAAAGGATGAGATCAGGAGTGGGCAGATACAGCAACTGATCGCATTGATGCTCACGACGATGCGTGAGGCGCCGGGGGTGGGGTTAGCGGCGCCGCAGGTTGGGGTGTCGATTCAACTCGCAGTGATTGAGGACCAGCCGGAATACCTGAGCCATCATTCGGCAGAAGAGCTTAAAGAACTACAAAGATCAGCAGTTCCCTTTCACGTAATCATCAATCCAAAACTCACGTTGCTCGGCAACGCGACGGCGCAGTTCTTCGAAGGCTGCCTCAGCGTTCAAGGCTACCAGGCGATCGTCGATCGGGCGCTAAGGGTTCGCGTGGAATGCTTGAACGAGCACGGTGAAGAAATAACGATCAATGCTCACGGCTGGTATGCGCGTATTCTCCAGCACGAGATAGACCATCTGAACGGCACGCTCTACATCGATCGGATGAAAACACGCACCCTCACTACCTCAGAAAACATGTTGCGCTTCTGGAACAATCGAACTATCGAAGAGGTGCTGGCGGAAGTCGATAGCAGCAAGACAAAACCATGATCCCGAAACCCTATTTCGGTTTCAAGACAAGCGTGAGATTTGTTGATTTGTCAGTAATGGGAACGCGATCCGACTCACCCAAAGGCTCACCAAACATCTGTGCTTTTAGGGTGTATTTGAAATCGCCATACACCTTGAAACTGAAAAATCCTTTCTTATCCGCGTTGACTAAGCGAACATAATGATCACCGTCGTATACAGATAGGCTACCATCGGTGGCCCGACTACCGTCCTTCCAAACTATTCGTCCTGAAACCACTCGCGCTTTCAACGGTGGTCCAACACGTAACGTAAGGTTCTCCAGTTTGGCGCCTTCGGTTACAACGACCTTAGTTGCTGCGGCGGTGTTTGTGGCATTCGGATAATAGGCTCGTGCGAAGGGCGGATCGTCTTCGCCAGGTGCCTTATTATCAGGATTCAAGACGAGGAAGTACTCGCCAACCGCTACCTCTTCAAACTTGAAAGATCCATCGGCTTCAATCTTTGTATACCTGGACCAATCAGGAGCATCCGCGCTCTGCAAGTAGACGTCCCCTTTATCGACAGGACGTCCCGACGCAGTCAGCACATTTCCCGAAATCGCAGCAGTCGCATGAAGATCGACAGGAAACAGCTCCAGGCGCCGGTAATCGCATTCGTTCTTTCCGAGTTCAACCTTGTACTCAATCGTCGTTAAAGTATCCGTTGTTTCAATTTTGTCGACCCGATTGTCGATAGTCTCCGCCACTATGACGGAAGACGGGATCAGCACTCGTACGGTGTAGGTTCCGGGAGATCCTACGGAGACCGAAAATTTTCCTTTTTCATCAGAGGTCGTTTCAAAACTGGTCTTTCCGTTCCTTATTTCGACCTTCGCACCAGCGATCTCCTTATACATCATTTGCTCTATGGATCCTTTAATGGACTCGCTGGCCGCGCCCTGCATCACTGAACGGATGTAGTTAAGCGCGTCTTCTGAATCCTCTACGGCACGCGTTCCCGAGCACATTCCGGTACCCAACTGATTCGTTTCCGAATCCCGAGCACCGAAAACCAAATACCGCTTTCCTTTTACAAAGCGTATATCGCACATTGTTCCCCACATTGTTTGGACATCGATCGTAGCTGTGGTGACACCGCGAAACGGTTGCTCAACAATGAAGTGCACGGTAGCAAGCGGCAGTTCCTGCGGTGAGCGCGATTCGATCGGGGTGATATCGCGCACCTGGCCCACGAATACAACGTCGGATCGCCAGTATCGACCGCAGATGGGGACGTGATAGTCATCGCACTGGCAGGCAAAAACTTGGTCTGAGGAGATCGTAAAAGCGGCGACTGCGATGAGGAATAAGATTATGCGTTTCATATTTTCGCCACAGATGGTACTGCACTCGAGAGAGATGTCAATCAGGATTTACAGGGTTCGCATGATAATCTGTGGACCGGATGAGAACTGTTAATGCCGCCAGATATGTGACGCCTTTGCGTGAAGGTGGTTCCCTTCCCGCCATTATCGAAGCGGATGACGACGGCATGTACGTTTTAAAGTTTCGCGGTGCGGGACAAGGGACCAAGGCGCTCATCGCTGAACTGATTGCGGGCGAGCTCGCGCGGGCGGCGGGCTTGCTGGTTCCCGAGCTCGTCTTTGTTTCACTTGATCCTGAGATCGCCAGGACAGAACCTGATCCCGAAATACAAGATCTCATCCGCGCAAGTGGCGGGCTCAATCTCGGACTCGACTACCTTCCGGGCTCAGTGATGTTCGACCCGGTTGCCGACCAACCGGACGCTGATCTTGCGTCGCGCATAGTGTGGTTTGATGCCTACGTGACGAACGTCGATCGGACTGCGCGCAATGCAAACATGTTGATGTGGCATCGACGGCTCTGGTTGATCGATCATGGCGCCGCTCTGTACTTTCATCACGCCTGGACGGACATGGACCAGCGCAGCAAGGATCCGTTCCGGTTGATCAAGGAGCACATTCTGCTTCCCTTTGCCGGTTCCGTTGAAGCTGCTGACAAGGCAATGACAGCAGTGATCACTGAGGCAGTAATCAAAACAGTTGTTGACCTCGTGCCGGATGATTGGATGAACGACTACGCTCCGTTTAGTACGATTGCGGAGAACAGACAGGCTTACGTCGATTACCTGACGAGGCGTCTCGAGGAGCCTCGGAACTTCGTTGAGGAGGCGATTCGTGCCCGGTAAATTCAGGTATGACTATGCGGTGGTTCGCGTCGTACCGAAGGTAGACCGCGAGGAGTTTATCAACGCAGGCGTGATCGTTTCGTGTCCTGAGCTGTCGTTTTTGGAGGCGCGGATCAAGTTGAATGAGGCGCGGCTGCTGGCGCTCGACCCTTCCGTTGATCTGGAGCTGGTGAGAAAGCATCTGGCGTCGATTCCAACGATCTGTCGCGGTGGCGACGGCGCCGGATCGATCGGCCAGCTACCACAGCGCCAACGTTTCCACTGGCTCGTCGCCCCGCGCAGCACCGTCATCCAAACCTCAGCCGTCCACACCGGCCGCTGCGCCGACCCCGCCGCCGCCCTCGCACATCTCGTCGCAACGATGGTTGAGTAACGTTTTACAGGATTACAGGATTTACATGATCTACATGATAATCATGCAAATCCTGTAATCCTGTAAAACGACTGTC
The DNA here is from genome assembly GCA_035760085.1 of Pyrinomonadaceae bacterium. GTDB lineage: Bacteria > Acidobacteriota > Blastocatellia > Pyrinomonadales > Pyrinomonadaceae > PSRF01. Next base: position 17,329 of record DASTTS010000235.1, on the reverse strand, counting down.
TCAACAATTATGCGGCTCGTTGTACCAAGCGCGTACAGTCGCAAAATCGTATTCAAGCGTTTTTATTCCTTTCCGGCACGGCCCTCTTTTTGCTTAACGCTCAAACACGGATAACTGTACAGAACGAACCAAGGGAGGGGAGAACATGGACGCCTTTAACTTACTCAAAGCCGATCACCGGAAAGTTGAGGAGCTTTTTAGCCAACTCGAAAGCGCGAGTGGCCAGGCGAAGATGCGTGTGTTCGAACAGATAAAAACCGAACTCGAGCTGCACACGCACATCGAAGAAACGATCTTCTACCCGGCGCTGGAAGAGCCAAAGCAGACCCACGAGTTGACCCTTGAGGCTTACGAAGAGCACGACGTCGTCAAGAACCTGTTAAAAGAATTGAGCCGCGCCAAGTTGCCCACCGAGGAGTGGGAGGCGCAAGCCAAGGTGTTGCAGGAAAACGTCGAGCACCATGTTGAAGAGGAAGAAAACGAGCTCTTCAAAAAAGCCCGGGTTGCGCTAAGCAAAGACGACATCGAAACGCTCGGCGAACAGATGGAAAACGAGAAAGCGCGTCAGCAACGAGGTGCGGGCAAGGCTTCGAAGAAATCCGCGAAGAAGTCAGCTTCGAAATCACAAGCAGCATCGAGAGCTCCTAAACGGACTCCGGCACGAAAGAAAAGCGCTTCGAAGAGTAGTTCCAAATCGTCAGGAACAAAGCGATCCAACAAGTCGGCAAAGAAACGATAAGCGTGTGGAAATATTGATCGAGGAAGCCGGCCCCGCCAATGGTTGACGAGTTGTACGACTGCATCGTGATCGGCGCGGGGCCGGCAGGTTTATCTGCGTCCCTTTTCCTCGCTCGCTACCTGCGCCGGACACTGACCTTCCATCACAACAGCCCGCGCAACGAATACGCGCACGGTGTACATGGCTTCCTGGGCCATCACGGAATCCGTCCGAACGAACTGCTCGCGAGAGGTCGCGATGAAGTGACAAGTCACGGCGGGTTGATTATTGAGGCGTGCGTGACTGCGGTAGAAAGAGTTTCGCCGGAACACTTTCGTGTAATCGTTGGTGGTGAGGTGAGTGCGCAAAGAGTGTTTGACGCGCGGCGATTGTTGCTCGCAACCGGTTTGCGGGATCTGACTCCGGACTGTCCCGGCTTTCGTGAGTTTTATGGCTGGAGCGTGTTTCATTGTCCTGATTGCGATGGATTTGAAGTGCGAGACAAGCGAGTGGCCGTCCTCACACGCGGCAACTCAGTAGGTTTCGTCGAGAATCTGTTGACTTGGACCAAAAAGTTAACTTTGCTGACTGACGGTGCTGAAATCTCAGACGAGGACCGTGCAAAGCTAGCCCGGCTTGAAATTCCAGTGCGAACAGACACCGTGGTTGCGCTTGGAGGAGACAAGTCGTCGAGGCAGTTGCAACGGGTTATGTTTTCGGAAGGTGAGCCGCTTCAGTGCGATGCGCTATTCTTCAGCCTCGGCACCGAGCTCGCGACTGACTTTCATAAAACACTCGGTTGCCGGTTGGATCCCGAGTGCGACCTTCTGTGGGTTGATGACACACAACAAACAAGCGTTCAGGGTGTGTACGCCGCCGGTGACATCACTCCACACTCTCAACTCGCAATCGTCGCGGCCGCAGAAGGTGCGATGGCGGCCATCCATATCCACCGATCCCTACAAGACAAATAATTTCAGCTCTTCGCGATCGGGAGCTAGCCGTATCACGCGCTCGAACTTGAAGCCCAGTCGTTCCAGAAGCTTCATCGACGCATCGTTGTCGAGGGTCGTGATCGCGACGAAGCGTTGTAGTTTCAATCGATCGCGCGCGTCCTGCAACACGGCGGAGGCTGCTTCGAAAGCGAATCCTTTGTTACAGAAGTCAGGCATGAGAGCGAATCCGATGTCAGGCTCGGGCAGCTCGTCTCGTTTGAGCAATCCGCACATTCCGATCGGCGTCTGCGATTCTTTGAGCTCAACCAGCATCTGCCCAACCCCGTGTTTTTCGTAACTGGCGACTGGTCCATTCAGAATGTATTGCCGTGCGTCTTCGACATTACGCACCTGCTTGTCTCCGATGTAGCGCAAAAACGATGGCTCATTGACCAGCGCCAGAATAAACTCCGCATCGTCAACGGTGAGCGGGCGCAGCGATAATCGTTCAGTTTCGATAACTGTCATAGAATGCTCCAGCGAAAAGGAGGAGTATGTCAGAAAGACTATTGATATGTCTTGTCGTGATCTTGCTTGCAGGCGTGGTGGCCCACGGATCAGACGTGCTTCATTACTCAGCAACACTGGAACCGGATATCAGCAGTAAATCCGTGAAAGGATCCGTGCTGATCCGCGTTTCGACAACCTCGTCAACCCTAGAGTTTGATTGTGGTGAACTCACTATCGATGCCGTTACGGAAGCCGGCGCGCCGCTGCAATTTTCAGTGAGCAAGCGTCGCTTAAGCGTTTCGTTACCGTCGGGCAAGCGCCTGCGCGAGATCCAGATCGATTTTCACGGCGCACCAAAATTCGGCATTCGCTTCTTTCCTGACCGGCAACAGGTCTACACCATCTTCTCCACGAGCCAGTGGATGGTCTGCGTGGACGATCCAGCCGACAAGGCAACACTGACATTCAAACTGATCCTGCCCGCGAACTTAACGCCAGTCGCGAATGGCGAACTCGTTTCACAACGCGAACTCCCAAACAACAGACGCGTCTCCGAGTGGCAACAGCGCACACCGATCCCAACGTACGTCTTCGGTTTCGCTGCCGGGCCTTTTCACGTCGTGAAGGAGAAACACAGAAACGTCGAGCTCCAGTATCTCGCGACAAACTACACAGCGATCGAAGTGCGCCGCATCTTTCGCGACACGCCTGACATGCTCGACTTCTTCGAAGATCGCGCCGGTGTGAAGTATGCCGATCGAACGTACACGCAAGTTTTAGCAGCGGGCGGTGTCGAGCAGGAGATGAGCAGTTTCACTGCTTTGAAAGAGGCGTACGGCAAGCAGTTACTGGACAACGAACAAGACCTCTGGCTCGCCGCGCACGAGTTTGCGCACCAGTGGTGGGGAAACATGGTGACCTGCCGCGACTGGAATCATTTCTGGCTCAACGAAGGAATCGCGACGTTTATAGCTGCTGCGTATCTGGAACATCGCTTCGGACGCGCGGTTTACATGCGCGAGATCGAAACGTACCGCGCGAACTACGAGAAAGTGCGAGCCGCAGGTAAAGACAAGTCGCTCGTGTTTCCCGATTGGAATAGTCCGACTCGCGAAGATCGCACGCTCGTTTACGACAAGGGCGCTTACGTCATGCATCTGCTGCGCGAGGAAATGGGTGAGCGCGCTTTCTGGAACGGGTTACGACTCTTCACGCGAAGATACTTCGGGAAGTCAGTCGTCACGAGCGACTTCGTCACTGCGATGGAACAAGCCAACGGAAAGAGTTTGAGCGAATTCTTCGCGAAGTGGGTTTACCTCAAAAAGTGAATATGATGGGCGCGCGTGTACGCGCCCATCACGCCACTCAACGGCAAGTCAGTGAAACGACCTAGATGCCGCCCAGGGCGAAGACAGGCATCGTTGTTGTAATTAGACCACTCCTGGCCCTCGCCTCTCCGGCGGTCAGTGCCGGTGCCCTCATTAGCCATCGCTTTGCCGCAAGAATTCCTAAATTAACTGCTGAACCAACGGCATACAGCTTCAAGAGATCTCGCGCGAAATCTTCCGTGTAGTAAATCGCCCCCGGAGGCGTCAACGGAAACGCAAAGGCCTGCAACGTTCCGTTCGGACCAGCCGGATAAGCGAAATTGGCTATCGGCGGAAAACTCATCACACCCGGGTGCCAGAACACCAGCCAGGGCGCGCCAAACTCCCCGATGTTTAGCACGAGAGAGTATTCGATGGCCTCCGGAACTGCTGTCGTGACTCCGTAAGGCGTCAGCGGCTTGATCTCGTAAACATCACCCGTGATGTAATTACGCAGGTCGGGTTTGAAGTTTAGTGTTTCCTCACCAACGCGAATCATCCGGTTAAAAGCACCCCATCCCGGCCTGGCGGCGAATCCTTTATTAGGCGGTTTTCCTTTGCCAACAAAGTAATCGCCCCAAACTCCGATGTAGTACTGGCCGATTAACTGGTGCGCTGCGGTGCCCTCTTCGGGCCCGTAGAGACCCATCGGGTCGGTCATGCTCACCGGATTGTTCTGCACGTATGCATACTTGTGCAGACTCAATGGTTCTTCTGGTCTACCCTGAAACAGATCCGGCGTCGTGAAGCGACCGATCGCGGGGTCGTAGTAACGCGTGCGCAAGTAATAGAGCCCCGCCGCGTCGTCCTTTTGCTCGCCCGTGTAAAGGAACGAGTTGACCGTCGTTCCGGTGCTCGAAAGCATTTGCCCAAACGCGTCGTAGGAGTAACGGTCAGTGACTGCGCCCTGACTGTTGGTCAACGCCCTCGTCGAACCCAACGCGTCGGCGAGATAGAATGAATCAACACCGTTGCGTCGCTGGCTGATGAGCTCAAGACCGTACGTGTACGACGCGACGATCTGCCCACTGCCGTTAGTCTCAACAACAACTTGCGGCACCGGGCGCGCCGGATCGACGACGTAATTCGTGGAACCATTTGGACCAGTAGACCGGACGCGAATTCCATCAGCATCGTAGACGTATGTGACTGTGGTGTTATCGGGCTGAGTTACTTTCGTCAGCCGGTCACGCCCGTCGTAGTCGAAACGAACGGATGCACTGCCGACAGTGCGGGAGAGCGTGTTGCCGTTCGTGTCGTAAGCGTAGGTCGTCACTCCGTCAGACGTGAGCTGATCGTTGGCGTTGTACGAATACGTGATGGTGCTACCGTTGTCGTTCAGTGTCAGGCGATTGCCGACTGCGTCGTACGTGTACGAAAGCTGTCGCACCACAGCGCCGCCTGAATCCTTGTAAGTTTCGGTCTTCAGACGTGACAGAGCGTCGTAGTCGTATACAACTGACGAGCCGTCAAGCTGCGTCACCTTCGTTCGCCGTCCGCTTGAATCACGAACGTACGTTTCCTGGAAGACTACGTCGCCGTTCGTCTTAGTGGTCTTCACCGTCAACAGCTTGTTCATCTGATCGTAAGTCTTCGTAGTGGTGAGCCCGTTCGGAAGTTTGATGTTCTCGACGTTGCCTCTCGTGTCGTAGTCGTAAATCGTAACCAGACCACGCGGATCTGTGACTTTGGTTAGCTGGTTCGCTGCATTGTACGTGTAGATCGTGGCGCCATCCGGTGTGGTAATGCTGGTCCGGTTGCCGTTGAGATCGTAGCCGTAACTGATCTGCGTTCCATCCGGATAGCGAACACGTGACACGTGGTCCATCGTGTCGTAATCGAAGTCCGTAACGCCGCGAGAATCCGTGATCGTGTCGCGCTTACCGGTTTGCGTGTACGTGTAAGTGACCGTGTTTCCGTCCGGATAGTGGATTTCGGAGAGACGGTTCCGGTTGTCGTAATCGTAAGTCGTGATTTTACCGTTGCGGTCTGTCTTCGAAGTCAGCAGACCACCGGCGTTGTAACCCATGACTTCCGTGCTGTTGTCGGGGAAAGTCTTCTTCGTAAGACGATTCATCTTGTCGTACTCATAAACCGTCTTGTGCCCGAGTGCGTCGGTCGAGGAAGTCATGTTGAAGTTGGCATCGTACTCGTAACGTGTCACCGCGCCGCCGGGTTGCGTGACCGACAACAGATTCCCCTCGGCGTCATAGCCAAATTCAGTGACGTTACCCGCGAAGTCTTTGCGAGAGATGACGCGACCGACCGCATCGTAAGTATTCTCGATGAAACTTCCGTCAGGCAGTGTTGTGCGTTGCAGACGGTTTGCTTTGTCGTACTTATGAATGACCTTGTTTCCGGCGGCATCAGTCTCGGAAATGACATTGCCTACGCCGTCGTAGTCGTAACGAGTTTGGTGGCCGAGCTGATCCGTCTTCAACGTAACCAGATCGAGCAGGTTGTACTGGTAAGTCGTGGTGTTACCGCGTGCATCTGTCTCCGAAGTCTTTCGTCCTCTCGCATCGTACCCGTACGAAAGCGACATGTCGGGCGCGATTGTGATCTTCGTCGGCAAACCAACCTTGCTCCGATCGACTGCGGGCGACAGTCCGCCAGTCGCAGAGCTACCCGACAACTGACCGTTCGAATCGTATTGCATGGTGAACTGCGTGCCGTCGGCGTAAGTCGTTTGCAGCGGCTGTCCGGTAACGTTGCTGGTTAGCGTGGTGCGATGGCCGAGTGCGTCAACGCTGGCGTTCATGCTGCCAACCGTGTCGTACTCCCTCCGCGTGGTGTTGCCCAGCGTGTCCACGGTTGAGGTCAACAATCCGCCGGTGCTGTAGTTGAACGTGGAGACGTTGCCTCTTGCGTCCGTGGAAGTGGCGCGTTCACCGAGCGCGTTGTAGGTGTGGCGGGTGATGTTGCCGAGACGGTCCGTCTCCTTCGTGACGTTGCCGAAGGCGTCGTAGTCGAAAGACGAAGTCTTACCGTCCGGATCCTTGCGGGTGAGCACCTTGCCACTCGAGTTGTAGGTGAATGTGATCGTGTTGCCGATCGCATCTTTTGTCGAAGACAGGTTGCCGGCAGTGTCATAAATGTTCGTGACGGTGTTGCCGTTCGCGTCGGTTGTGCTCGTGACCTGGTTCCGCTCGTTGTACTCGTAACGAGTGACACGACCTTGCGCGTCAGTCTTCGAGAGACAGTTGCCGCGACTGTCGTAAGTGAAATTCGTGATGTTGCCGAGTTGATCCGTCAGCGTGAGACGGTTTCCGTTCACATCGTAGCTTGAACGTGTGACTTTACCGTCCGGGTCCGTGATGCTGACCGTGTTGCCGCGCTCATCAAACTCGTAGACAGTGATATTGCCTTTGCGATCCGTGACAATTTGCTGTCGCGTGTTCGGGTTGAACTCGTAATGGACGGTGTTTCCATCCACATCGGTCGTGCTCAAGAGCCGGCCGTTCGCATCGTATTCGTTTTTGATACCACGACGACCAGCGGGATCGACGACGTCGAGCAGACCGTGAGTTGAGTTGTAAGTGTAAGTAGTTGTACGCGTGTCGGCGTCAGTCGTTGAGACGAGATCGCCCTTCGCGTCGTAGGTGTAAATGAGCTGGGCGCCGGAGGGATCGGTGATGCGTGTGATCCGGCCCTGCGCGTCGCGTGTGAACGTGATGCTGCGGCCACTCGAGTGAATGAGTCCTTGAGCAGTGATAGTGAGCGTGTTGTTGTTGAGATCTCTCACGCTCTGCAAGCCGGCCTTCTCGTCGATCGTGTAGATCGTGCCGTCAGCAGTCGTGAGCTGGAAGCGCGTCGGGTTATATGGATCGACGGTCTCAGCGCTCAGCAGCTCAACATCGCCAGGGGCTGCGCCCGCGACGAAGACATCGTTCTCTGCGAGGGCGACGAGTCTCGCGCCTTGCGTGCCGGGAGTTCCAGCCATCTGGCTGTAACCGACCGTGGCAAACTCGAACGGCGCGATTAACTGGCATTGCGAGTTGAGCGATGCCTGGAATTTGAAGAGCCTGCCGTCCGGGAATGTGACTGTCACGAGCGGCATTCGCGTCGGTTGCAGGCAGTACGTCGGCAGGAAGCCCTGGGTGACGCTTTGTTCCCAATTCTCGCCGAGCACAGTCGACTTCTCAACACGTATGTTCCTCAGTCCGAGATTCCAGCCCGCACCGAAATCACCTGTGCGCGTGTCGCGACTGTCGTAAATGCGCAGTACTTGAATCGGCAACCCCGACATCGGAATGTCAAGATCGGTGAACTGCATCGTGAAGTTTCCGACTTTCAGATCACCGCCGACGACTGCGCTGGCTGTGGTTTCTGAGATCTGTCCGCCGGCATTCGTCGCGCGCAGGCGCACGGTGTAGTTGCCGTTGACGAGCAAAGTCGGATCGAACGTGCCGAGCAAGCCGTTGGTTACAGCGGTGGAGCCTGAAGCAATCGTGGTCCACGTTTGTGCGGCCGAGCCTGCGTCAGTGTTGAGACTGTATTCGAGTTTCCACACTGAGCCCGCGCTCACGCTGCCGACGAAGTTCGTGCGGTTCGTGATCGTGGTTCCATCAGCGGGTGAATTGATGCTCACGACTGCCGGCGGCGCGGCGGCGTTGACTACGACCGTGACGTCGTCGCTGGTGGTCAACTCTGAATCGTTCCCCGTCAGACGTAAGACATAGGTGCCCGGCGTGTTGAAAGACGCGATTGACGCCGCGCGATTCACCGGATTGAACCCGACCTGACCTGGACCACTCACGACGCTCCACAACACCGAGAACGTTCCGCCGCTCGGCAGTCCATCGTCAGCGGCAGTGCCGGCGAGTGTCGCGGTGGCGGGCAGAGTGATCACGAGATCTGGTCCGGCATTCACAACAGGTGCGTGATTTGTCGGCTTGACTGTGATCGTGACGTCGGCGAAGCGTGTTAGCTCCGTGTCGAATGCAGTGAGACGCAACACGTACGTGCCGGGCGTGCTGAACGTCGCGGTTGTTTGGGCCTGATGTGAGTTCGCGAAAAGGACCTGACCCGGACCACTCACAACAGACCACGTGATCGAAAGCGTACTGCCTGCCGGTAGACCATCGTCTGTGGCAGTGCCGTTGAGCGTTGCCGTTTGCTCGATCTGGATCGTCTGGCTCGCCCCGGCGCTGACAACGGGCGGTTGATTGCCGGCCGATGGGTTGACGGTCACGACCACATCATCATCGCTTGATAGATCTGAGTCGCTGGCCGTGAGTCGCAGGACGTAAGTTCCCGGCAGGCTGAAAGTCGCAGTGGTGCCGGCCTGCTGCGGATTCTCGAATGTGACCGTTCCTGGACCAGAGACCACGCTCCACGAGATCGCGAGCGTGCTACCGGCGGGTCGACCGTCATCTGTCGCTGTTCCCTGTAGAGTTGCCGTGTCGCGGACTGTGATCGTTTGATCCGGTCCCGCGTTCACGACAGGCGGGTGGTTGACCTGATCCTTGCACATCCCACCACTCTTCGCGTTGAAGATGGCGAGCATCTCCGGCGTTGTGAGCGCGCGATTGAAGAGATTGACCTCGTCGAGCTGGCCGCGGAAGTTGAAGCCGCCGGTTGAAGTGCCGATGGTTACCGGCAAGGTGTTCGCGAGCATCGGCGCGGTCGTTTGGCGCGAGGCTTTGAGCACGCCGTTGACGTAGATCTGCATCACGCCGTTTGCCGGATCGATGATGCCGGTGACAAAGCTGTACTGACCTACAACCAGCGAAGCAGGCGATTCAAGGAAGAGGTTGGTGCCGTTGACGTAGCTCAGATGCAGGCCGCCATCGGGCTTCATCCATAAACCCCAGTTGCGCTGAATGCGATTCTCTTTGGCGGCGATCGCGCAGTAGCCGCTGTTGTCGACGTTTGTGCACGAAAGGTTCGATGGATTGACCCACGCGGCGATGCTGATCGCTTTGGTGAAGCTCAGACTACGCGCGTCGGGTACGGAGAATCCGCTCGTCGAGCTGCCGCTGAAACTAAACGACTGGGCCACCATTCCGGGAACAAACGTCGCGCCCGTCGCCGGGTTGCCGTTGTTTGCGCTGACAAGCTCTTCGTAGTTGCCGTCACCAGGCCACCAACTCACCAGACCGTGCGGCGGCGTGATGCAGGGATACGGATTGACCGTAACAGTGACATCGTCACTCCCACTCAACTGTGAATCGTTCGCGGTGAGTCGCAGCACATACGTGCCGGGCACGGTGAACGTGGCCGTCGTAACTGGTTGGTTTACGGGTGAAAACGTGACTGCCGCTGGACCACTCACCAGACTCCACGTACTCGTGACAACACTCGCCGGCAAGCCGTCATCGATGACTGAACCATTGAGAGTCGCAGCATCGGGCAGCGTGACCGTTTGATCTTCACCGGCGCTGACCGTCGGAGCGGCATTGAGTTGAATGACGGTAACAGTGACGTCGTCCGAGCTGAGTAGCGCGGAATCATTCGCCGTCAGACGTAAGACGTACGTGCCACCTTTGCTGAAGCTCGCGGTCGTAGTCGCAGAGTTCGGATTGGCGAACACGACTGTGCCCGGTCCACTCACAACACTCCACGAAACCACCGTTGTCGCGCCGGCGGGCAGACCGTCGTCGGTAACAGTGCCAACGAGATTCGCCGTTGCAGGTAGCGTAATCGTTTGATCCGGCCCTGCGTTAACGATCGGCGCTTTGTTGCGCGGATCGACGACAGTCAACGTGTAGCTCTGCGTGTCAAAGCCACCGCGCGCGTCTGCAACTTTAACGACGACGTTGTGTGTGCCAACCTGATTGATACCGGGATTCCACGTGATCAATCCTGTCGCGGAATTGATCTGCATGCCCTGCGGTGCCGTCAGTAGGCTGTAAACAAGTGGTTCGTTATCGGCGTCAACAGCCACCACCTGGTACTTGTACTGTTGGTCCGGCGCGAGGCCGATGCTCGTCTGGAGGCGGAAGTTCGAGTCAGTCGTGTGCCTTTCCGCGAAGAAGAAATCGAAGGCGTAGCTGCTGCCGGGCGTCAGGCCCAGAGTGTCGAGGTTGACAGAGCCGGACGCGGCGCCGTGAACACCACCGAGGTCGACAACCAAACGGTTGTTGATGAACACCCAGATGTCGTCATCGCCAGTGAACTGGAAGACTTCTCCGCCGCGGTAAGTGAACGTCGTGTGCAGCTCGAGTGTGAAGTGATAGTTGTGAATGCGACCCTGATTGCCGAAAAGCTGTCCGTCGATCGGGAAGTAGGCATTCGACTGGAACGAGTAAACACCGGAGCCTGGCGCAGTCTCACCCAGTACGACAGGCACGATCGTCTTCGTATTCACCGATGCATCGTCGTTGTACCACTGGTTGAAACTAGCCGTGCTCGAGATCGCGCCACGACCATTTGGGCCAACGAAGATCGGCTTGCTGTTCGGTCCGAGCTGAGTCTGGACCAGCCCCGTTACTAAGCCTGAAATTCCCTTCTCGAAATCCGGATGCGTGTCCCGGAAGTCTCGGACCGTCGCGTTCAGAACGATCGCTGAAGGCGCAGTTGTGGGTGGTTGATAAGTAACGACAGGTTGCGACGTGATGTGGGGTGCACTGTTAACCGTGATAGTGATGTTGTCATGACCGGCGAGGCCCGAGTCGCTCGCGGTAAGTCTGAGCACATACGTGCCACTGGCGCTAAAGCACGCGCTCGTGACGCCAGACGATGCATCGGCAAACGCGACCGCGCCTGGACCACTTACTTTGATCCATCGATATGTTAACGTGCTGCCGGTTGGCAATCCGTCGTCTGTTGCTGAGCCCGTGAGCGCAGCGCAGACCGGAAGCGTGATGAGTTGATCTGGTCCAGCGTCGACGACCGGAGCCTGGTTGAACTGGCTCAAACTCACCGTTAGATCGTCGCTGGCTGAAAACTCTGAATCGGTTGCCGTCAGTCGCAAAACGTAGACGCCCGGCTGGGCGAATGTGACCGCAGTGTTGACCGAATGCGGATCCGCAAACGTGACGTTGCCCGGGCCACTCACCTTGGACCACGTGCCTGAGAGCGTTCCGTTGACGGGCAAGCCATCGTCGACAACTGTGCCTTGCAACTCCAGACCACCACCAGGCCAGGCGGCAGTGCGATCCGTGCCGGCGTTGACCACGGGCGCTTCGTTCGCGGGCAGAACGGTGATCGTGACGTCGTCCGTTGCGGTAAAGCGCGTGTCGTTGGCAGTCAATCTGAGAACGTAAGTTCCTTCTGTTGTGAAGGTCGCAATCGTGTCAGCGGCAGATGCGTCGGCGAAAGTAACTGGCGCTGGTCCACTCACGAGCGTCCATGTTGACGTGAGTGTGCTGCCGTGCGGGAAACCGTCGTCGTTCACAATCCCCTGTAAATGTGCCGTGTTCGGCAGACGGATGGTTTGATCCTGTCCGGCGTTGGCTGTCGGCGGCTGGTTCTCCGGATAGACAGTGATCGTGAGTTGATCTTCGATCGTGAACTCGGTGTCGCTGGCGGATAACTTGAGTATGTAAGATCCGGGCGCGCTGAAGGTGGCGGTTGTTGTGGCCGAGTTTGCGTCAGCGAAGGTAACGTTGCCGGGGCCGCTTACAACGCTCCAGTTGACGGTAACAGTCGAGCCACGCGGAAGCCCATCATCGCTCACAGAACCATTCAGAGTTGCGGAGTTTGGTAACTCGATCTCCTGATCTGGTCCGGCTTCGACGGTCGGTGCTTGATTGCGCGGGATGACTGTGATCGCAAGTGTGTCGGTGCTGAAAAGCTGGCCGTCCGAGACTTTCAGCTCAAGGACGTAATCGCCGGGATCAACGAACGTCGCGCTCGTCGTCAAGCTACTCGCATCTGCGAACGTAACGGTGCCGGGTCCGCTCACCTTCCGCCATGATGCCGTGAGTGTGCTGTTAGCAGGCAAACCGTCGTCGGTTGCGGTGCCATTCAGGCTAGCGGTGTCAACCGGAAGCGTGATCGTCTGATCCGGTCCGGCGTCGACCAGCGGTGGACGGTTGATTGGCGGTAACGGAACGTCGTTCTCCGTGATCTGCAAAACGCCGTTGCCGTTGATCTGAAGTCGATCGCACATGACGGTGCCGCGCACGCGCGACTTGCCGGTGATCGAGACGAGACCTTCCGGAGCGCGGACAATGCCGTAGAGCACAGCTCCGCCACTCATGCTCAATCCCTCGCCGGCGATTCTCAACGAGAGGCGCTTGGGATTATCGGCGGCGCCGACCGTCGAACCCACGAGCGTGACTTTGTTCTTGACGTTGAGGACGACTGGACCAGCGAGACGCAGTTCGCTGCTACCCGAGAGGTTGAGCTCTTCGAGATTGTATGTGGACGGCTCGGTCGCATTCGCGATACCGAAAATGAAAGCCGTGCGACTCGAAGCTGCGAACTTTCCGTACGTGCCAGGCGGGACGATCACGGCACCCGCGTTTCCTGAGAGTGACAAGTCACGCAAAGTCGTGAAGTCGCCAGCGCTTTGAGTCGCCGCTGTTAACGAGACGATGCGTGTTCCCGCGGGTGGCGGCGGTGCTGCGACCGGAGTCAACGTCATCGGATCGGTGCGAGTTATCAGAAATCGCAGCGACGAGTTGCCACTTAAATCCAACTGGTAATTTGTAGGCTGCGTGCTATCGCTGCCTTCAATCACGCCGGCGAACGTCGGATTGCCGCTACTGATCGTGACCGTGGGCGTGCCGGGAACGAGAAGATCCGAAGTGATGACGGAATTACCGCTCATGAAGATGTTTTCGCCCAGTTGCTGCCAGAGCGCGCCCTCGACGCGGCCATCATTGAGTTCGGGCGCGTGCCGAACAACGGCGAGACTGTCGAAAACCTGTTTGACGCCCTGGATCTCGGCGATTCCGGCGGGCGCGAAGGCGATTTGCGACAACTGCGGGACCTGGGCGAGGTGGCGTGTCTCGAACTCTGTTCCGTTCCAGCGAACGTGGGTGAGCATGCCGGATGCTTCAGCGATGAGAAGATCGCCGATCATGTCTGCAAACGCGTCGGCCGGAGCGCCCCAGATTTTTCTGCTCAACGGATCGACGCCGTAGAAGTTTTCGTGCGCAGGGATCAGGCGGATGTCAGCAGGATTCAAGTTGAGCGTGAAGGTGACGACGCTGCCTGTAGTGTCGACTGCGTAAATCAGGCCCTGTTCTTTTGCGACGGCCAGAATCTTTCCTGACCATGGGCCATACTTCTCGGGCGCTTCGGGAACTGTGACGACTCCGGTGAGTGCGGTTCCAAGAAGCGCGGCCTGTGTTGCGAGGCCGGTCGAGTTGATCCGCCAGATGCCGCCGCTCGTCGTTACGGCAATGACGTCGCCGCCGTAAATACCGGTGCGATCGACGTGAAGGCCGGTTACTGATCCGGTCTCGCCGGTAAGTGTGGCCCAGGGGTTTTGCAGCGTTCCGCCGTCGCTCGCGATCCGTGCGACGATGCCGGGCGCGTCTGTTCCAGTGAAAAGATCTCCGGGTTTGAAGCCTGCGAGACTGACGCCGAAACCATCGTCACGCGCGGTGGCGATCTTCAGCTCGCCACCGACGCCGCTCAGGTTTGAAAAGTTTCCGTGTGTGCCGTCAGCCTGGATCAACTCGAAATTGTTTGGTTGACCTGAGGTCGAATTGGCTGAGACGACGACTTTCCGCGTCCGCTGGTGGTAATCGATGCCCGTGTGATTGTTGAAGGCCGTGGTCAGAGCAGTCAGTTCAACGCCGAAGCTACTGCTCTGTGGGGCTGAAGCTTCGTGAACGACAGGTCCGTTTGCGAAGGGGGCTTCGTTCGTGTAGTTCGCGTTCCGTGATGGGCGAACAGCGCGATCGAATTCGTTAGCTGCAAGCAACGGTGCTGCTAATGGCTGTAAGAAAATCAGGAGCGCTAACAGGCTGGCAACGAGTGGGCGGATCGATTTCTGGTGTTTCATGGATTCCTTTTCCTGCGTCGGACACAGTTCGACGTGCAAAGCCGGGGGTATACTTCGACCGGCAGAGTTTTGTTTTAGGTTTAGTTAGTGGTTGGAAGGGCTGGGCTAAAACACCTTGAACACTTATCTAACTAATTGCCGCAATACACGTGAGGCTATAAAAGCGCGGCGAATCCTACTCGTGATTTGTGGTGCTGTCAATTGGCGGAAATTACGTTAGGTGGTAAACGCACGGGCGGCCACGGAGGGCCGCCCCTACAGTTGTTTCGCTTCGCGCCAGTTCGTCGAATGCGCCAGATGAGCCGCGCGTGCATTATTGTCAGGTTGTGGATTTGATGAAGCGCACTTTTTCCACGCCTTCGATCATCGTCACGGCAAACTCTGCTGAATTATCTGCGTTTCCCTTGTCTTTCAGATCGAGGATGTTAAGGGTGCGCCTGTGGGGTGACCTCCAGGAAAGGTCTGTGGGACCGCCGATTTTCCAGTTGTCTTTATTGCGTAACTTCTTCGTGTAATTGGCAAGGATGGATGGATCACTAACTACATCGACACCGAAATGGATTGTCTCCGCGTGTTCATGAATATCGATCGTTTTGATCTCACCATCGAAGACACACAGCAGCACGTCTTCGCCGAGGCGATCGAAGCGGAGACGTTTTGTTGGAGAAACACCCGCCGGTAGATAGTCGTTGCCCTGAATCGCTTGCGTATACGCCTCGACCTCGAGATTGGGCCAGCCGCTCACGACCGGAGATCGGAGCAGAAACCCGCTACACACCTGAGCGCTCGGAACCTTGCCGGCCTCAGCATCCTGTTTGACGTCAGCCGAAGTAACCCGCCCGATACTGAAAGCCCCATCCAACAAACAATCGATCCAATTCACATCCACCTGGAAAAAGCGCAGCGAGTTGGCCGGCAACATATCTTCACGCGGCACGAGATAGTGAAACGGCACGTGTTTCAGACTGAGGAGATCTGTAAACCAGTCGCTCACCTCCCGGGGAAAGTCAGGAGCGTTACTGTGATCGGGCGCAAACGGCAGATGAGTGACTGCGTGCCCGGCCTGCTTTAATTGTTGAGCATAAGCGCGCTTCCAGTTAAACAGCGAAACAGAAACCTTTTTACTGCGCAGCGTGAGCAAACGTCCAAGCTCCCACGCGGCGGCGTAAGTCGTATCGAACATACCGACGTCACTGAAGTAACGAACAAGCTCATCCGAAGTGCGAACCGGAAGCGTGATATTAGCCGCGAGACTCTGTCCCGGCAGACATGGACCACGATACCAGGAGACGAGATGATTCCCCTGTCGCGTCTGGTGCTTGATCGGCGCGTAGCCCTGAGCGAGGAAGCCCTCAGCAACATTGTCGCTGCTGGTGGGCATGCGCACTGTGTGGACCACGCCCGCGGCGCAGTTGTCTCCCTGTAACTCCGGACACCACGCCGATTTGAGCCAGGCAGTGAACGTCTTGTTGCGCTGCAACGTTGAAAAGGACCAACTTGCGAGACTGACGAAGCGCACAAGGTTGTTGTTGGCCGGCTTTGTCTTGAGCTCGTCGAAGAGCGGCTGGCGTGCTTCCAGTGAAACGAGGTGAACGGTTGATTGGCTGCCGACGGGTGTACCGGCACCGGTGCCGGCCGCGGCCAGCCGGTTGCCGAGTATCACCGGATACTCGCCTTTTTCCTTTGCGCCCGAGGCATCAAACGCCTGGCGAACGTGACTGAGATAGGCAACCTCTTCGGCGGCCGGCAAGATGTCAAAGAGAACTTGCTTGGGAACGTCGATCACCGTCAGACGATCGCCCGGGTGCTGGCCGATCTCCAGCATCAGTTCTCCAGGTCCAGCGTGTCCGTTCGGATCTCTCGGCAGTATCTTCACAAACTCCGGCGCATTGGCCGGCGTCGCAGAGCCACTATAGGTATCGATGAGATTCTGAACGGTCAGGTTAGTCACGATTGGCGTACCCTTATCGACTGTGGCGTCGAACAGCAGGAGCGCCATCCAGGCTGTCGGCTTATCATTCGTGCCCGGCGCGGAGTTGTCGATCGTGCGTTCCCATGGAAGCGTGGTCCGGTTGAGAATGATGTGCGGAAGTATGTTGTAGTACTCGCCGATACTCTTCGGTGGTGGAAACTGCGACTGGATCAGATTCGGGTCAAGACTGAAACGTGGTCCATTGACGGAAAACTTTAGTTGCGCAGCGGGCGCAGCGTCGTTACTCCACACGTATGTTCCATCGATCTTTACCTGCTGCTTCACTTCCAGCACATACTCGCCATCAAGTAGCGCGGGTTGATCGAAAGCGAGAAACTCGATTGAGCCAGTTGGTTTTGGCATAGGTAATCGTCTCGATAAAAGTACTAAGAGCTTAGCGCGCCGTAACTCGGGGCATAGGCGGCGTCAACAGTAAAAGGCTCGCCGATGTCAAAGTCAGCTTTGCCAAAACCGAGGTCAGCAAGCATCTGATCGCGGGTCGGGTTCGTGTGGATTTCCTTCTGGATACGCGTCCAGAGATTGTTATTAGCGACCGGATCATCACCGGGACTCGGGACGCTGGCCTTGAAAGTATGGATGGTGTCGTCGCTGTACGCATCGGGTATTGGGTGCGTTGTGTAATTAAGTTCCCCGCGCGGGATTGACTTCGTGTGGCCGAGCACTGGAGGTTTCGCCGGCGCGATTTCAAAACCGATTAGCGCGTTTTCGATCAGGCTCGGAGCATTGACGTCCTTTGAATTTCCGTCTGCTGCCCAGAGACCGCCCGGAACATTGGTCGTGATCGGCGACAGCACGAAGCTCGCGTCTGCCGCCTCGTTATTGCGCGTGACCTTGATTTGATGGACCGTATCAACGTTGCCCGGCGCCTTCGACATCGGCGCGATACCGAAATTCGTATTA